>NZ_LR134117.1:310150-620300 GCF_900635445.1 Serratia odorifera | reverse complement strand
GCCAGCAGTACCGCCGGCCCGGCCAGTTGGATAGCGCCGGCCGAACCGTAAAACAGCCCGGTACCAATGGCTGAACCGAGCGCCATAAAACGAATGTGCCGCGCGTTCAGGCCGCGCCGCAACTGAGAAGGTTGTGTTTCGTCGTTACGCATGTTGCTCTCCGTATTTTGCGTTGTTATCGGACGGGCAGCGCTATCCCGCCAGGGTTGTCCCGGCGGGATAGGTACGAACTTGATGTAGGGTAGCGGCGGTTATGCCTGGCTTGGCAACAACGCCGCAGGGACTAACGCCGTCAGATGACCGGCCGCCAACAGCAGGCTGGCGGCTTCAATGTCGGGGGCGAAGAAACGATCCTTGTCGTAATAACTGACGTGTTCGCGCAGCAGGCGGCGTGCCTGTTCCAGCCCTTCGGTGCTGTGCAGCCCTTTGCGCAGATCCAGCCCCTGGCAGGCGGCCAGCCATTCCACGGCGATAATGCCGCGTACGTTGTCGGCCATTTCCCACAGTCGCCGACCGGCGGCTGGCGCCATCGACACATGATCTTCCTGATTGGCCGAGGTCGGGATGCTGTCGACGCTGGCCGGGTGCGCCAGCGCCTTGTTTTCACTGGTCAGCGCCGCGGCAGTCACCTGGGCTATCATAAAGCCGGAGTTCACCCCGCCGTTGTCCACCAGGAACGGTGGCAGTTGCGACATGTGTTTGTCCATCATCAGTGAAATGCGGCGTTCGGCCAACGAGCCGATTTCCGCCAGCGCCAGCGCCAGATTGTCTGCGGCCATCGCTACCGGCTCGGCGTGGAAGTTGCCACCGGACAGTACGTCGCCCTGTTCGGCGAACACCAGCGGGTTGTCTGACACCGCGTTGGCTTCAACTTCCAGCACTTCGCTGGCCTGGCGGATCTGCGTCAGGCAGGCGCCCATCACCTGTGGCTGGCAGCGCAGGGAGTAGGGATCCTGCACCTTGTCGCAGTTGCGATGCGAATCGGAGACCTCGCTGCGTTCACCCAGCAGGTGACGGTAAGCGGCGGCGGCGTCGATCTGACCGCGCTGGCCGCGTACGTCATGAATACGTGCATCAAACGGGCTGCGCGAGCCCAGCGCCGCTTCCACCGTCAGGCTGCCACACACCGTGGCGGCGGCGTACAGATCTTCGGCATCAAACAGGCCGCGCAGCGCAAAGGCGGTAGACACCTGGGTGCCATTCAGCAGCGCCAGGCCTTCTTTGGCCGCCAGCGTCAATGGCTTCAGCCCGGCCTTCGCCAGTGCGGCGTCGGCGCTCAGCCATTCACCCTGATGGCGCGCCTTGCCTTCGCCCAGCAGCAGCAGGCTCATGTGCGCCAGCGGCGCCAGATCGCCCGATGCGCCGACCGAGCCCTTCAACGGAATGTGTGGATAGACCTCGGCGTTGACCAATGCCATCAACGCTTCGATCACTTCACGACGAATGCCGGAAAAGCCGCGGGACAGGCTATTGATCTTCAGCACCATGATCAGCCGTACCAGATTGTCGTCGGTTGGTGCACCGACGCCGGCGGCGTGCGACAGCACGATCGAACGTTGCAGGTTTTCCAGATCCTCGCGCGCAATACGCGTCGAGGCCAGCAGACCAAAGCCGGTATTGATGCCGTAGGTCGTGCGGTTCTCTTCGACAATGCGTTCAACGCAGGCCACGCTGCGATCGATCGCCGCATAGGCGCTGTCCGGAAGCTGGAGTTTTACCGGCTGTTGATACACTTCGCGCAGTTGCGATAGCTGAAGTTTGCCTGGGCGGATAATCAAGGTTTTCATGCTTTGTTCCCCTGAGTCGCAGCGATCATCGGCAGGTTCAGGCCCTGTTCGCGCGCGCAGTCGATGGCGATGTCGTAACCGGCATCGGCATGACGCATTACGCCGGTAGCTGGATCGTTATGCAGTACGCGGGCGATGCGTTCGGCGGCTTCGTCGCTACCGTCGCAGACGATCACCATGCCGGAATGCTGTGAAAAGCCCATGCCGACGCCGCCGCCGTGGTGCAGTGAAACCCAGGTTGCGCCGCTGGCGGTATTCAGCAGGGCGTTGAGCAGCGGCCAGTCGGAAACGGCGTCGGAGCCGTCCTGCATGGCTTCGGTTTCGCGGTTCGGACTGGCGACCGAGCCGGAGTCGAGGTGGTCACGGCCGATAACGATCGGTGCGGAAAGCTCGCCGCGGCGCACCATCTCATTGAACGCCAGGCCCAGCTTGGCGCGTTGACCAAGGCCAACCCAGCAGATACGTGCCGGCAGCCCCTGGAAGCTGATGCGCTCGCGGGCCATGTCCAGCCAGTGGTGCAGGTGCGCGTCGTCCGGGATCAGCTCTTTGACCATGGCGTCGGTTTTGTAGATGTCCTGCGGATCGCCAGACAGCGCAGCCCAGCGGAACGGGCCGACGCCACGACAGAACAGCGGGCGGATATACGCCGGTACGAAGCCCGGGAAGTCAAAGGCATTGTCGACGCCCATTTCTTTGGCCATTTGACGGATGTTGTTGCCGTAATCGAAGGTCGGAATGCCCATTTGCTGGAACGCCAGCATCGCCTGTACGTGCTCGGCCATCGATTGCTTGGCGGCCTGTACGACCCGCGCCGGTTCGCGCTGCGCGCGTTCACGGTATTCTTCCCAACTCCAGCCTTTTGGCAGATAGCCGTTCAGCGGATCGTGGGCGCTGGTTTGGTCGGTCACCATGTCCGGGCGTACGCCGCGTTTCACCAGCTCCGGCAGAATGTCTGCCGCGTTGCCGCACAGGGCAATGGACACCGCTTTACCGTCGGCGGTATAGCGTTTGATGCGCGCCAGCGCGTCGTCCAGATCGTTAGCCTGTTCGTCGACGTAGCGGGTCTTCAGGCGGAAATCGATGCGGCTTTGCTGGCATTCGATGTTCAGCGAACAGGCGCCGGCCAGCGTGGCGGCCAGCGGTTGCGCACCGCCCATGCCGCCCAGACCGGCGGTCAGAACCCAGCGGCCCTGCAGCTTGCCGTCGTAATGCTGACGGCCGGCTTCGACGAAGGTTTCATAGGTGCCCTGTACGATGCCCTGGCTGCCGATGTAAATCCAGCTGCCGGCGGTCATTTGGCCGTACATTGCCAGGCCTTTGGCATCCAGTTCGTTGAAGTGTTCCCAGGTGGCCCAGTGGGGCACCAGGTTGGAGTTGGCGATCAGCACGCGCGGCGCGTTGCTGTGGGTCTTGAACACGCCGACCGGTTTGCCGGATTGCACCAGCAGCGTTTCGTCGTCTTCCAGCGTTTTCAGGGTAGCGACAATTTTGTCGTAGCAGTCCCAGTCGCGGGCAGCTCGGCCGATACCGCCGTATACCACCAGTTCGTGCGGGTTTTCCGCGACCTCCGGATCGAGGTTGTTCATCAGCATGCGCAGCGGTGCTTCGGTCAGCCAGCTTTTTGCGTTTAGTGTTGTGCCGCGAGGCGCGCGTACATCGACGTTGCGAACTTTGTTATTTGCAGTCACAGCTTTTTCCTCAAACAGTATCGGTACAGATTGCATGACGCGGCTGGGTTAGTGCCTCGTCGTAATGGTGCGTAGGGTTTATTAACATATACTTGTATGTACAAGCATATGCAACATCAAGGGCGAAATACCGAAAAATAGCATAAGAAAAAATTATTAATGTTTAAAATCAGTGGTTTGTTTTTATTTTTTACACCGTTGGCTGCGGGGGAGCCGCCAGGAATAGTGAGCTATTCAACAAAATCGAATTAAAATCGCGTCATTTCTGAGCGTTAAGTCACAATAATTTTACATATGCATTACAGATTGTGGCGGGATATCAGTAAAGCGTATCGCTGGCGGTAACGGGCGCACCCTCTGCGCCCGTTCGCGGCTTAGCTGGCTGGTTGCAACAGCGGGCGACGCGTCATCTTGAACACGGTGGCGATGGCGGCGACCAGCGCCGGCACGCACAGGAACATCAGGATGCTTTGCACCTCCCATTGCAGTGCCAGCAGTTGCGCGCCGGTTAAGGTACCGGCTACGCCGCCAAAGCGCCCAATGCCCTGCATCCAGGCGATACCGGTAGCGCGGCTATGGGTAGGGTAATAGGTGGCCGCCAGCGTTTGCAGCCCGGACTGCGCGCCGTTCATCGCGATGCCCATCAGGAAGATCAACGCCCCGAGCAGTACGATATGACGGTCTTCCATCGCCATGGCCGCGATCAGCAGCGCGGTGACGACAAAGCCACTCGACACCACCTTATGCGCATTCCAGCGATCCATCAGCCAGCCGGCGATCAAAATGCCTAGCGTACCGCCAAAGGTGAACAGCGAAGTCAGCAGCGCGGATTGTTCCAACTGGTAACCCAGACCCTGCATCAGGATCGGCATCCAGCTGAGCAGTACGTAGTAGATCACCAGCCCCATAAAGTAGGTGATCCATAGCATCAGGGTACCGACCAGGTACGGGCCGCTGAACAACAACCCAACGCTGGTTTTCGAGGTGGCCAGTTTTTCTTCGTACAGCAGGAAGTGGGTGACATGACTGATGTTCTGGCTGACAAAGCGCTGGGCGATGCGCTTGATTTTTTGCGCATCATGGCCGCGATTGACCATATATTTGACCGATTCCGGCAAAAACAGCACCAGCAACACCGTTAGCACCAGTGGAGCAATGGCGCCCAGCAGCAGCACGCTGTGCCAGCCGTACGCCGGAATCAACCAGGACGAGATGGCACCGCCCCCCGCCGCGCCCAGCGGAAAGCCGCAGTACATGGTGTTGATCGCCAGCGACCGACAGCGCTGCGGCGCGTATTCAGAAATCAGCGTGATGGCATTGGGCATCGCCGCACCCAGGCCCAGGCCGGTAAGGAAACGCCACAGCGTCAGGCTGTTCAGCGAACCGGCATAGGCGGTGGCCAGGCTGGACAGCCCGAAGAACAGACAGGAAAACACCAGCACCCGCTTGCGGCCGATGCGGTCAGACATTGGCCCGGCCACCAGGGCGCCGAGCGACAGACCTAACAGCGCGGCGCTCAGCACCGGCCCGAGATCCTGTTTGACGATACCCCAGTCTTTTGCCACCGACGGCGCAATGTAACCCATTGCTGCGGTGTCGAAGCCGTCAATTGCCAGGATCAGAAAGCCGAGGATAATCAGGGTCCAGTGGAATAACGAAAACCTGCTGTCGTCAATTGCCTGCTGGATATTCAACTCGCTGGAAAATGCCATAGTCCCTCCCGGCCCGCCATGCCGTCAGTTGCAGGGGAATTGCCTGCAAGCCGCTTGATGTGGGCCTGTTTCACGGTTGTTGTTGTTACCGGAACGCACGCCCGGCTTGTGTTTGCATGTCTATACATCTGGGCGTCGGCGAGCAAAAATGTCAAATACATTTATCTTATCTGTTGCTTGTTTGTTAGATTTTGCGAGGCGGTCGATCTTCTGCTGCGCGATTTGGTCGCCGCCGTGGAATCTGCGATAATCACGCTTTATCCTTCCGAATTGAGAAACCGATGCAGTACCCGATTAATGAAATGTTCCAGACCTTGCAGGGTGAAGGTTACTTCACCGGCGTTCCGGCTATTTTTATCCGCCTGCAGGGCTGCCCGGTGGGATGCAGCTGGTGCGACACCAAACACACCTGGGAAAAGGAAGCCAATCGGGAAGTGGACATGCAGCGGATCCTGGTCAAAACCGAAGAAAGCGACGCCTGGGGCAGCGCCACGGCAGAACAGCTGCTCGAGGTGGTGCAACGGCAGGGTTACACCGCGCGCCATATCGTCATCACTGGCGGCGAACCCTGCATTTATGATTTGATCCCGTTGACCAAACTGTTCGAACTTAACGGCTACGCCTGTCAGATCGAAACCAGCGGCACCCATGAGATTTTGTGCACGCCAAGCACCTGGGTGACGGTTTCACCCAAAGTGAACATGCGTGGTGGCATGAAGGTATTGGAGCAGGCGCTGATGCGCGCCGATGAAATCAAGCACCCGGTGGGGCGTCAGCGTGATATCGAAGCGCTGGATGCGCTGCTGGATACGTTGAACGATGAGAAGCGGCGGATTATCGCCTTGCAACCGATCAGTCAGAAAGACGAGGCCACCCGACTGTGCATTGAAACCTGCATCGCCCGCAACTGGCGGTTATCGATGCAAACCCATAAGTATTTGAATATTGCTTAACAGTGCAGGGCGTCGAGCCCAAAAATAATGGCCGTGGCATCGGTGCGGGCGGCGCTCACCGATGCCACGTCAAGTAGCAAGGGATCAGCCTTTATACACGCAGCCAGCGGTACAGGTTTCCTTGACCATCACGGCACTCAGTTCCGGCAATTGCGGTTTCAACTGCTGCCAAATCCAGGCGGCGAGCACTTCGCTGGTGGGATTTTCCAACCCTGGAATATCGTTCAGATAATGGTGATCCAACCGTTCCCAGACGGGAGTAAACACCGCTTTAAGTTCGGCAAAATCCATTACCCAACCGGTATAGGCATCGACCTCACCGGTCACTTCCAGACGCACCATAAACGAATGCCCATGCAGACGGCCACATTTATGCCCTTCCGGCACGTGCGGCAAACGGTGTGCGGCTTCAAACTGAAAATCTTTAAACAGCGTGGTTGCCATTATTACGGCCTCATTGACTCAAAAACCGGCGAAGTCTACCGGAAATGTACGCCGGGGGCTATCAGCTTGCCGTTTTATTCAAAGGTTCCTCGTACCAGCGGCTCGCCGTGATGCAGCATCAAACGCCCCTTTGCCCACAGCGAACAGGGCTGCAAGGCGTCATCCAGCAGCAGCAGGTCGGCATCTTTACCGACGCCGATCTCGCCCTTGTCTTGCAGTTTCAAGCGCCGAGCGACGTTGGATGCCACCAACGTCCAACATTGTTCGAGCGGCAGATCGCCGCTGAGATCGCGAATTTCGTCCAGCAGGCTGCCGAAACCGGCGACCGCCATGCCACAAACATTGCCGGCGTGGTCAAAGGCCGGAATGCTGCCGTTGCCATCGGAGCTGAGCGTCAGTTGCCCCAGTGGGATCCCCTCGTCCAGCGCCTCCAGTACCGCCTCGCTGGGTTTTACTGCGCCACGGGCGCCCAGATGCGGGCTGATCCCCGAGGTTAGATCGAGATTGACACCGTCCTGCCTGGCCAGGCGCATGGCATGCCGCCACAGGTGCTGCTGCCGATTGACGTGGGTAGGCAAGAAATGCCCGAGCGGCACCTCGCAGCGGTCGCGAATTTCTTCCAACGGCGTCAGGGCGGCCTGCGCGTTGCCCATATGCATCACCACCAGCCCCGGTTTCTGCGTCAACAAGGCTGCCGCGCGAGCCTGGGTCGCGATATGGATCAGCGCCTCGCAACTGGGTTGTGAAGAACGATGATCGGAAATCGCCGTTTTCACCCCCAATATCGGCTCGATAAAGGTGATGTCATCGCGTATCGACCCGGTGACGGTAATGGTCGGCACCTGATAGGAGCCGGTCAGCATCCAGGCGGAAATGCCTTCGTTGCGCAGCCCCATCACTTTGGCGAACAGCGACTGTACGTGGCGCGTTACGCCGTCGGTGCCGAGCAGCCCCATCACGCTGGTAATACCACAACGCAACAGCTGTGACAGTTGCACTTCCGGCGTGCGGGTGTGGAACCCGGCTTCGCCGCCGCCGCCAATCAGATGGACATGCTGGTCGATCAACCCCGGCGCCAGCAGACGATCGCCGGCGTCAAAGCGTTGGCAAGGTTGCAGCGCCGGCGCTGACAAATCCGCACCGATGGCCAGAATCCGGCCCATGCCGATCAACAGCTGCTGGCGTTGAATACCGTGTTCGGTCAGCAGCCGGGCGTTTTCGATCAGGCTGTAGCTCATTACATCCACCCCCGTTCCAGCAGTTGGCAGGTTTCCTCAAGGCCGGTCTGCCAGATGCGCTGCATATCGTCGTCGCTGCGTTGATATTCGCCGCCATAGTTGCCATCGCCGATATACGCCTTCACCGCGCTGGCCGGCAGCTGCGCCAGTCTGGCAACCTCGATGGCCGGTTTTTCCTGCTGCGGCATGGCGACGCCGGCTAGACGCGTCCAGGGGAAATTCTCCATCCACGAGGCGTGGGAGGCATTGGCGGAAAAGCTTTTCACCAATCCCATCACTTTTGGCGCAGCCCACCAGTTGTGCAGCTGCACGCGCGCGTCGTCATGCTGGTTGAGCCAGTTATGGATCTGTACCTGTACCGGGCTGTTGCCGCCGTGGCCATTGAGCAGAAATATACGGCGAAAACCGCTCTGGTACAGGCTGGAGAGCAGATCCTCCAGCAGCGCGTTATAGGTTGCCGGTCGTAAATTGATGGTGCCGGGGAATTGGCTGAAATAGGGGGCCATACCGAACGGCAAGCCGGGATACACCGCAATGCCCAGTCGTTCGCCGGCCTGTTCAGCCAGCCGGGAAGCCAGCAGGTGGTCGGTGCACAGGCTGAGATAGGCGTGTTGTTCGGTGCTGCCGAGCGACAGAATAACCCGATCGTCACGAGCGAGGTATTCCTGTACTTGAAACCAGTTCATTTCACTGATTTTCATTATTATCTCCTTGAAGAGCCAGGTGCTGGCAATAGTGATGCCAGGCGGGACGCAAGATTTCCGCAGATAGCGGGGTTCCGGGGTATGGCGATATTCAAATACGCTGCTGGACGCCGGCAGCAGCGGTTGCAAATGGCTGTGACAACCGGTGCTGTAAATGATGGTTTTGTGGCTTGCCAGCGCCGCCGTCAGACCTTCATCTTCCAGCGCGGCGATGGCTATCTGGCCAAGATGCGGCGCAAAGGTTTTTACCCCTTCCAGCATGGCAGGCAGGAAGGCCTGATAGCGTGAAACCAGCAGCACCGAGCTATCGGCGCTGAGCTGAGCCAGCCGGGTACGGGTATCTTCGGCAGGGATCAGGTACGGGGCAAATACCGGCGTCTGTGGATCAATGCGCTGGCGCAAGCGCGGGATACAGTGTGGAATGGTCAGCCAGAACTGATAGCTGGCCAGTTTGTCCGCTGCCAGTTCGGCGAATTCGCGGAAGGTATAGGTATCGACCTGCTGCTGGTTGCCCAGAACGTCGCAGATGCTGGCGATATAACTGCGATTGATACGGTTGGAATTCCCCACCATCGCCATGCGCAGCGCGACGGGGGGAGCGGTGGCCGCCTGCATCTGATTCAACGCACCGATAAAGAACGACTCCGACAAGCCTAGCCGCGCGGCATCCTGCAACAGTTGTTGAAAGCGCTGGTGTAGCTGGCTGACCTGATCTTCATGGACCATCTCCTGCCGGTTGCGCACGACATAGGTTCCTTTGCCGGCGATGGTTTCGATCAGCCCCATGCTCTTCAGGGTTTGATAGGCATGGCTGACCGTCAGTTGCGCTACCCCCAGTTGTTTACTGAGCGCGCGCACCGACGGCAGCGCGACATCATGGCGATAGGTACCGGCCATGATGCCGTATTCGATGGCCCCGACGATCTGCGTTTGCAGCGCAATGGGCAAGTTCTTGTCGATGTTGATAATGCAGGCCTCGGTTATTCGGTTGGGGTTACGGTTGCCGGTGCGCTCCGTCGGGCGCGTGCGGCACACAATGCTGTCAGATCGTCAAAGTGACGCCTGAGAGTAGCATCGCTGCTTGGGCGGGTGAACAGGCTGACCAGCACCATCACCAGCATGGTAAAACTCCAGCAGACAATCAGCGGATCAAAGCCGAACGCCAACTGCGGGAACCACAGTTTCATCGCCACGTAGGCCAGCTCGCCAAGGATCACCGAACTGATGGCTGCCGCGAGCGTGGCGCGCTTCCAGTACATGCCGAGGATCACCGGCGCCACCCAGATCCCAAGGCCGCCGAAGGCAAAACGGATCAGGGCGAAGATCCCTACCGGTTTGATAATGCCGATGGCGATGGCGGCGATGCCCAGCAGCACCGTTATCCAGCGTGACAGACGCAGGATCTGATCCGCAGAGGCCCGCGGCCGGAAAACGTTCTGATAGATGTCGCGAGTAATACCGCCGGTGGCGACCACCAGCAGCGCTGAAATGGTCGACATCCCTGCAGAAACGATGCCGGTGATCAACAGTGCGGCGATCCATGGCGACAGATTCTGTTGCAGGATCACCGGCACGATAAAATCGGTTTCCTGCCCGCTCAGACCGCTGATAAAGGTGGCGGCATTGACGCCGGACCATTCAATCATGGTCGCCGAGAACAACATGCCCAGGGTGCCGAGGATCACCGCTTTAAACATGGTTCGGTAGCTGTTCATGGTGAAGAACTTGGTAAACAGCGTCGGCTGGCCGATGGTGAAGAAGCTCCACATTACGATCATCGACACATAGGTTTGCCAGGGGAAGTCGCCCTTGGCTCCGGGATGGGTCAGATGGCTGGGCATCTCGGCCGCCAGTTTGCCGGTGATCGCTTCCATGCCGCCGCCAGCATGGACCGACACCACAAAGGTGACCACGGCGGTGGCGATCATCAGCCCTCCCTGCAACACGTCGGTCATCATGGCGCCGGTCATACCGCCGGTCATACAGTACAGCACCACCACCACGGCCCATCACCACCACGCCGATCCACTCCGGCAAGCCGGTAAAGGTATTGAGGATCACCCCGGCACCGACCGTTTGGGCACCCATCATGGCGATCAGAAAGATCACCATCATTACCGCGTGTACACCGCGAATGGCGGTGGAGTCGTAGCGGTCGGACAGGTAGTCGCTCATGGTCATCATGTTGTAGCGACGGCCCATCAGCATCAGTTTGCGGCCGACGAACAGCACTGGCACGATCATGGAAAATGCCAACCCCGGTACGGATACGCTCATGCCGGCAAAGCCGGTGCTGTAGGTCATCGCCGGCACCCCCATAAAGGTACTCATGCTGTACTGGCTGGCGAAAGTAGGCAAAACCGCCGACCAGCGCGCCGGCTTTGCCGCCCATCACCAAAAAATCACTCAGCGATTTGGTGGCACGCGCGGCGTACCAACCGATGCCGCCAAGTAGCAGCAGAAACAGGATCAGCGTGGTGTAAAACGGTATCGGCTCCGGTTGCAACAGGGGTCGCGAGATGACTGTTCATGGCTGCTCCTCGTCGATGTTGCCCTGATATTCCGGGCGTTTCAGGCACTGCCAGGCGAACAGAATAATCAGCGCCGATACTGTTATGCCATGTATTAGCCAACCGAAGATGAATGTTGGAATCCCTAGCCAGCCTGGTTGGTATTGCGTGTTAAAGAAAAATGGCAACGGCAGCATGATCAGCAGATACATAAACATGAAGATATAAAACCATTTTCTTTCAAAACAGTTGCTTATTATGTCCATTACTTTCCCTTATCGTTGTGTTTGCGTATAAGAAAATCAGGTCGTGGAATAATTTATTGTTGTATTGAGTGTTATATTTTTTTATAACGGCAGTGCAAAATAACAACACTTTTTTGGCAAGTCAAGGAGCCGCGATGACTTTTCCACCCTTTGCGCGCCGGGTGCCGTTGTTAAACGCCACGCTGACTGAACAAGAGGACCTCTGTGCTCGCCGTTGGTTGGCACCGGCGGATGATAGGGCGATGGCACCCGCAGCGCAGGTGCAGGCGCTGCATCGGCAGATTGGCGAGATCTGGCAAACTGACGGCGTAGCCAGCTTTATGGCCGGGCGTGCGGCGTTGTATGCGGTGATCCGCACGCTTGGCTTGCAGCCGGGCGATCGCGTGCTGATCCCGGCGTTTACCTGTCAGTGTGTGACCAATGCCTTCAGTTATAACGGTATCGAAATAGCGTTTGTCGATATCGAGGCTGACACTTTTGGCATCAGTGCGGCGGCGATGGCACAGGCGATCACGCCCAATACCAAAGCGGTCATGATTCAGTACAGTTTTGGTCTGGTGTGCCGCGATCTTGATGCGTTGCTGGCGCTGGCGCGTGCGCATCGGCTATGGGTGATAGAAGATTGTGCGCATGCCACCGGCGCGCGCTACCGCGGGCAATTGCTCGGCAGCTTGGGTGATATCGCCTTTTTCAGCAGTGAACGTTCCAAGGTGGTCAATACCATCCACGGTGGCTGGGTAATTACGCATTCGCCGGCGTTGCAACAACGACTGCAACAGGTGTATGCCGCCAGCGCCGACGCCGAGCCTGTCTTTATACGGCGTCTGTTGCACACGTTGCGCCATGCGGTGGCGATAGCGCGGGACGGCCAGGCGGCGGCGGACGCCGGTTGGCCACTGGAGCAACGTGTACCGCAAATGCAGATTGCCGAATTAAGCGGTCTGTTCAGCCCGCAATACCGCTGGCGGATGGCCGAACCGGTCGCCGAGCTGCTGCGTCTGCAATTGAACCGGTTGCCGACGTTACTTGAGCGACGCCGGCGCGGTGCGGCCTTTTGGCAACGCTGGGCTGCGGCCCATGGTTACCGGCTGCCGCTCCACATTGCGGGAGCAGAAAACAGCTGGCTGCGGTTCCCGTTACTGCTATCGGCGCAACAAAAACAGCGGCGTGACAGTCTGGAACGGCAGTTGAATGTGGAAGTTGGCGTGTGGTTTACCACGCCGATGCATCCGCAGCCGCTGGTGTTGGCTGACTGTCCAGTGGCGATGAGCGCGGCGGCAAGTTGCGTTAATTTTCCCACCTGGCTGCCGGAATAACCGGCGCCTGTTACCGGTCGTCTAACGCGCCGGCGGCCGGCCGTAGTGGTTAAATTCTTATCTTTCATATTGTTATATCCATCTTATGATTACCACTTTTAGCGATAAACAATACCCGCAAAAGCACTTAGCTCATTTGGTTATTAATTATTTCCATCACTTCTTTAATTGTTATGATTCCACTCGGTAACCTTACCTTCCTACCTTTTAAATGAACTATTTTTGCCCGGTTGCAGCGGGTATATATAACGGAATTCGTGACGCAATGACCACTCAGGCTCCTCCTACATCCTTGCTCCCGCTGACGCCCGATCAGCTGGCGAGCCTGCAAGCTGCCATCGGTGATTATTCGCCGACGCAGCTGGCGTGGCTGTCCGGCTACTTCTGGGGAATGGTGAATCAACAACCTGGCACCGTGGCGCTGCCGGCCGCACCTGCCGCAACGGCGGCCAGCATTACGCTGATTTCCGCTTCGCAGACCGGCAATGCGCGTCGCCTGGCGGAACAGCTGCGCGACGATCTGCTGGCGGCCAAGCTCAGCGTCAACCTGGTCAATGCCGGCGATTACAAATTCAAGCAGATCGCCCAGGAGCGACTGCTGATCGTCGTGGCTTCCACCCAGGGTGAAGGCGAACCGGCGGAAGAGGCGGTGGCACTGCACAAGTTCCTTCACTCCAAGAAAGCGCCCAAACTGACCGATACTGCGTTTGCGGTGTTTGGCCTGGGCGATACCTCGTATGAAAACTT
Source organism: Serratia odorifera (assembly GCF_900635445.1). Classification (NCBI taxonomy): domain Bacteria; kingdom Pseudomonadati; phylum Pseudomonadota; class Gammaproteobacteria; order Enterobacterales; family Yersiniaceae; genus Serratia; species Serratia odorifera. The sequence continues at coordinate 606,935 of NZ_LR134117.1, read as the reverse complement.
CTGTCAGTCGGGCAAGGACTTCGATGCCAAACTGGCGGAGCTGGGGGCGGAACGTCTGGTGGAGCGCGTCGATGCCGACGTGGAATATCAAGAGTTGGCCGTTGCCTGGCGCAAGCAGGTGGTATCGGTATTGAAAGCGCGCGCGCCGGCGGAAAATGCCGCGCCTGGCACGCTGGCCAGCGGTGCGGTCGATGTGATCGACAGCAGTCCGTACAGCAAAGAACAGCCTCTGACGGCGCAGCTGGCGGTCAACCAAAAGATCACCGGTCGCCATTCGGATAAAGATGTGCGGCACATCGAGATCGATCTCTCTGACTCCGGGCTACGCTACCAGCCGGGCGATGCGCTTGGCGTATGGTTTGACAACGATCCGGCGCTGGTGGACGAACTGGTGCAACTGCTGTGGCTGAAAGGCGACGAGCCGGTGGCGGTGGAAGGCAAAAACCTGCCGCTGGCCGACGCGTTGCGCAGCCATTTCGAGCTGACGCAGAACACTACGCCGATCGTCGAAAAATATGCCGCCCTGTCGCGCGACGAAAAATTGATCGCGTTGCTGGCCGACAAGGCCAAATTGCAACATTTTGCGCACAACACGCCGATTGTCGACATGGTGCGCCAGGCGCCGGCCGATCTTTCTGCCGAGCAACTGATTGGCCTGCTGCGCCCGCTGACGCCGCGTTTGTATTCCATCGCCTCTTCGCAGGCGGAAAACGAAAGCGAAGTCCATATCACCGTAGGCGTGGTGCGTTATGACATCGACGGCCGCGCGCGTGCTGGCGGCGCGTCCAGCTTCCTGGCGGATCGGCTGGAAGAAGACGGCGACCTGCGGGTGTTTATTGAACACAACGATAATTTCCGTTTGCCGGCCAACCCGGACACGCCGGTGATCATGATTGGCCCCGGCACCGGTATTGCACCGTTCCGCGCCTTCATGCAGCAGCGTGACGCCGACGGCGCCGCGGGCAAAAACTGGCTGTTCTTCGGCAACCCGCATTTTACCGAGGACTTCCTGTATCAGGTTGAGTGGCAGCGCTACGTCAAAGACGGTTTGCTGACCCGTATCGATCTGGCCTGGTCGCGCGACCAGCAGCAAAAAGTCTACGTTCAGGACAAACTGCGCGAACAGGGCGCGGAAGTGTGGCGCTGGATCGAGCAAGGCGCGCACATTTATGTCTGCGGCGATGCCAATCGCATGGCGAAAGACGTTGAGAACACATTACTGGCACTGGTAGCCGAGCACGGTGGCATGGATACCGAGCAGGCCGATGAATTTTTAAGTGAGCTGCGCCTTGAGCGCCGTTATCAGCGAGATGTTTACTGATGAGTGACAAACACCCGGGGCCTCTGGTGGTAGAAGGCAAATTGGCTGATGCCGAGCGCATGAAGCAACAGAGCAATTTTCTGCGCGGCACCATTGCCGAAGATCTAAATGACGGTTTGACCGGCGGTTTCAATGGCGACAACTTTCTGCTGATCCGTTTTCACGGCATGTACCAGCAGGACGATCGCGACATTCGGGCCGAGCGTGCCGAACAGAAACTGGAGCCGCGCCATGCGATGATGCTGCGCTGCCGTCTGCCGGGCGGTATCATCAGTCCGCAGCAGTGGCTGGGCATCGACAAGTTTGCGCAGGAAAGCACGCTGTACGGCAGCATTCGTATCACCAACCGCCAGACGTTCCAGTTCCACGGTATTCTGAAGGGCAACGTCAAACCGGTGCACCAGTTGTTGAACAAGCTGGGGCTGGACGCGCTGGCCACCGCCAACGACGTAAACCGTAATGTGTTGTGCACCTCAAACCCGGTGGAATCCGCGCTGCATCAGGAAGCCTATGAATGGGCGAAGAAGATTTCCGAGCACCTGCTGCCGCGTACGCGAGCGTATGCCGAAGTGTGGCTGGATCAGGAAAAAGTGGCGACCACCGACGAAGAGCCGATTCTGGGCGCCACCTATCTGCCGCGCAAGTTCAAAACCACCGTGGTGATCCCACCGCAAAACGATGTGGATCTGCACGCCAATGATATGAACTTTGTGGCGATCGCTGAAAACGGCAAACTGGTGGGCTTTAACCTGCTGGTCGGCGGTGGCCTGTCGATCGAACACGGCAACAAGAAAACCTATGCGCGTCAGGCCAGCGAATTTGGCTACATTCCGCTGGAACATACGCTGGCGGTGGCGGAAGCCGTAGTGACCACCCAGCGTGATTGGGGCAACCGTACCGATCGTAAAAACGCCAAAACCAAATACACGCTGGAGCGCGTTGGCGTTGATACCTTCCGCGCCGAAGTGGAAAAGCGCGCCGGTATTACTTTTGAACCGATTCGCCCCTATGAGTTTACCGGCCGCGGCGATCGCATCGGTTGGGTCAAGGGGGTGGACAACCATTGGCACTTGACGCTGTTTGTTGAAAACGGCCGCCTGCTGGATTATCCGGGGCGTCCGCTGAAAACCGGCGTGGCCGAGATCGCCAAGGTTCATCAGGGGGATTTCCGTCTGACGGCCAACCAGAACCTGATCGTGGCCGGCGTGCCGGAAAGCGAAAAGGCAAAGATCGAAGCCATCGCACGTGAACACGGTCTGATCGACGACGGCGTCAGCGAGCAACGCAAAAATTCGATGGCCTGCGTGTCGTTCCCGACCTGTCCGCTGGCAATGGCGGAGGCCGAACGCTTCCTGCCGGCCTTTGTCACCAAGGTTGAAGGCATCATGCATCAGCATGGGGTCGGCGATGAGCACATCGTGCTGCGCGTCACCGGTTGCCCGAACGGCTGTGGCCGCGCGCTGCTGGCGGAAATTGGCCTGGTGGGCAAGGCCGTCGGCCGCTACAACCTGCATTTGGGGGGTAACCGGGCCGGCACGCGTATTCCGCGCATGTATCGCGAAAATATCAACGAAGACGAAATCCTGAAGGAGATCGACCAACTGGTCGGCCGCTGGGCGCAGGAGCGCAACGCGGACGAGGGCTTTGGCGACTTCACCATCCGTACCGGCATTGTGCGGCCGGTGGTGGATCCGGCGCAGGATTTCTGGGATTAATCGTGGAGGCAGACAAGATGGCTGAATTCGATCTGGCGGCGCTGAATGCGCTGCCCAAATCCGGGCAGGCGCTGGCGTTGGCCGAACTCAATGGGCGGCTGGAAAGCCTGTCTGCGCAACAGCGCGTGGCGTGGGCGCTGGAGCACCTGCCGGGCGAGTTCGTGCTTTCTTCGAGCTTTGGCATTCAGGCGGCGGTGTGCCTGCATCTGGTAACCCGCATTCGACCGGATATTCCGGTGATCCTGACCGACACCGGCTATCTGTTCCCGGAAACCTACCAGTTTATCGATCGGCTGACCGACAGTTTGCAGCTGAACCTGCAGGTGTTCCGTGCCGAGCAGTCGGCGGCCTGGCAGGAAGCGCGCTACGGCAAACTGTGGGAACAGGGCGTAGAAGGTATCGAAAAGTACAACCAGATCAACAAGGTCGAACCGATGAACCGCGCGCTGGAAACGCTTGGCGCGCAAACCTGGTTCGCCGGTCTGCGCCGTGAGCAGTCAGGCAGCCGTGCCAACCTGCCGGTACTGGCGGTGCAGCGCGGGGTGTTCAAAATGCTGCCGATCATCGACTGGGACAATCGGCAGATCTATCAGTATCTGACCGAGCACAGGCTGAGTTATCACCCGCTGTGGGAGCAGGGATATCTGTCGGTGGGTGACACCCACACCTCGCGCAAATGGGAGCCGGGCATGAGCGAGGAAGAAACCCGCTTCTTTGGCCTCAAGCGTGAGTGCGGGCTACACGAAGGGTAAACCGATGCTGGCATGACGCCAGCTGCGCGTATGTGAAGGTAAAAAGGCCGCATTTGCGGCCTTTGGCTATTTTGTCTTCTGCGCGTGCGGATCCGGGTGCGCCTGTGCCAGCTCTTTGATCAGCGGCAGCAGGATCTGCACGCTGTCGCGGCTGCGTTTGTCGATGCGCCCAGGCAGGTAACGCTCCAGGTAGTTCAGGTTGTCGTACTGTGACTGATGCCAACTGGTGCCCTGCGGAAAGTGCGGGCTGATGGCGCGCTGCTGATAACCGTCCTTATCGCCCAGTGACCAGTTGGTGGCTTCCACGGCCAGCACCGGGATACCGGCGTTATCAAATATTTCCTGATCGGAACAGCAACCGGTGCCTTTCGGGTATTTTTTACTGCCCGGATTGATGGCGGCGGCGATGCCGTAGCGGTGGGCAATGTCCAGCGCGCGATCGCGGCTTTTCTTCGCCATCTGTGGCGGCGTCTGGCGACCGGCGTGGAAATAGAGCCTGTCACCGGTGATCAGGCTATCGAGATTAATCACCAGTACGGTGTTGGCACGCTCTTCCGGGCTCATGCGTTCCAGATAGTTTTTGGCGCCGAGCGAGCCCAGTTCTTCGCCGCTGGTGGCGAGGAACCGCAGGGTGTAGCCAGTCGGAATATCCTTTAACCGCTGCGCCAGTTCCAGCATTACGCCCACGCCGGAAGCATTGTCGTCCACCCCTTGCAGGGTCAGGCCACCCAGGTTGTTATCCACTTCGTCATCGCTGCGCGGCATATAGGTATCAAAATGCGCCATGATGATAATCTGTTTCTGCTGCTCGCCATTCTTTGCCGCAATCACCGAGTTAACCGCAACGTTATGCCAGTTTTCGCTGGCATTTTTATTCACATAGAGAAAACGGGTGTTGAAATTGCGGATGTTGCTCTGATAGCCCATCTTGGCAAACTGCTGTTTGAGGTAATCTGCCGTGAGCAGCTCCGCCGGGCTACCGGCCATGCGACCCGGGAAATAGGTGGCGATATGGCGAATCTGCTCGGCAGCGTATCTGCCCAGTGGGGCATCCTTGGCGTGCTGTGTTGCGGCCGAAACGCTGAAAACGCTGCAAAATGCCATGGCCAGCAGGCTGGTTTGCAGGCAAAAACGGGAAAACATTCCGAAAGTCCTTCTGTTTTGCTATCGGCGATGCCGAGTATTTTTTGTGGTTGCCAGTATGAAACGCCAGGGCGAATTACTCAATTTCCTGCGCTCTTAAATTTGCGCTGGCGCGCGCGTTGCCGTGGCCTTATTCCATTATCGCACTACTCATTCCTTTTCGTCATTTCAGAGGCGAAATCGTAGCCCGTATAGTCTCCCTATCTTTCTGTTATATGAAAAGGCTGTTGTGGACTATCTACCAATATTTGCCGATCTGAAACAACGCCCGGTGCTGGTCGTTGGCGGCGGTGAAGTCGCTGCACGCAAGGTGGAACTGCTTGCGCGCGCCGGGGCTGAAATACGGATAGTTGCGCAGTCGCTCTCACCCGAACTCGAACAACGTCGTCAGGAAGGGCGCATTCACTGGCTGGGGCAGGCTTTTGCTCCCGAACAGCTGGATGATGTGTTTCTGGTGATTGCGGCAACCAACGATAGCGCGCTGAACGCCACGGTGTATGCCGAGGCGGATGCGCGCCGGGTGTTGGCCAACGTGGTGGACGATCAGCCGCGCTGTTCGTTCATCTTTCCGTCGATCATCGACCGTTCACCGCTGGTGGTGGCGGTGTCGTCCAGCGGGCAGGCACCGGTACTGGCACGCATGCTGCGGGAAAAACTCGAGGCGCTATTGCCAGCCAGCCTGGGGCCGATGGCGCAACTGGCCGGTGGTTTTCGCCAACGGGTGAAACAGACGCTGGGAGCGATCGGCGCGCGTCGACGCTTTTGGGAAAAGGCTCTCAACGGCCGTTTTGCCACGCTGGTGGCTAACGGTCAGCAAGCGCAGGCCGAACAACAGCTGGCGCAGGATTTGGCGGCGTTTGCCGCCGGCAACGAAGGTGCACAGGGCGAAATAGCCCTGGTCGGCGCCGGGCCGGGCGACGTTGGCCTACTGACGCTGCGCGGGCTGCAGGTGATGCAACAGGCGGATGTGGTGCTGTATGACCATCTGGTCAGTGATGAGATCCTCGATCTGGTGCGCCGTGACGCGGATCGTATTTGCGTTGGCAAGCGTGCCGGCGCGCATTCGGTGATTCAGGAAGAAACCAACCGCCTGCTGGTGGAACTGGCGCAGCAAGGGAAACGCGTGGTGCGCCTGAAGGGCGGCGACCCGTTCATCTTCGGCCGCGGCGGCGAAGAGCTGCAGGTGGCGGCGGCGGCGGGTATACCGTTTCAGGTGGTGCCCGGCGTGACGGCGGCGGCTGGTGCCACCGCTTATGCCGGCATTCCGCTGACGCATCGCGATCATGCGCAAAGCGTCACCTTTATTACCGGCCATGCCCGTGCCGACGGCGACGGGTTGGACTGGGCCGATCTGGCTCGGGCGCGGCAAACGCTGGCGATCTACATGGGCACGATGAAGGCGGCGGATATCAGCCAGCGCCTGATGGCGCATGGCCGTGCGGCCGATACCCCGGTGGCGGTGATCAGCCGCGGTACGCGTGCCGACCAACAGGTGCTGACCGGCACGCTGCAACAACTTGAACAACTGGCCCAACGGGCGCCGCTGCCGGCTTTGCTGGTGATCGGCGAGGTGGTGCAACTGCACCATCAAATCGCCTGGTTTGGGCAACAATCTCAGACGGTTTCCCCCGTTGTGAATCTGGCTTAAGGATCTGTTATGGACGAAAAACGACTCACTCACTTGCGGCAATTGGAGGCGGAGAGTATCCATATCATCCGTGAAGTCGCCGCAGAATTTGGCAACCCGGTGATGCTGTACTCGATCGGCAAAGATTCCTCGGTGATGCTGCACCTGGCGCGCAAGGCATTTTATCCGGGTACCCTGCCGTTCCCGCTGCTGCACGTCGATACCGGCTGGAAGTTCCGCGAAATGTACCAGTTTCGCGATCGCACCGCCAAAGAGTACGGTTTCGAGCTGTTGGTGCATAAAAACCCGGAAGGGGTGGCGATGGGCATCAATCCGTTCGTGCACGGCAGCGCCAAACACACCGACATTATGAAAACCGAAGGCTTGAAACAGGCACTGAACAAATACGGCTTTGACGCCGCTTTCGGCGGTGCGCGTCGTGATGAAGAGAAATCACGTGCCAAAGAGCGTATTTATTCGTTCCGCGATCGCTTCCACCGCTGGGATCCGAAAAACCAGCGGCCGGAGCTGTGGCACAACTACAACGGGCAGATCAACAAAGGCGAGAGTATTCGCGTCTTCCCGCTGTCGAACTGGACCGAACTGGACATCTGGCAATACATCTTCCTGGAGAAGATCGACATCGTGCCGCTGTATCTGGCGAAACCGCGTCCGGTGCTGGAGCGCGACGGCATGCTGCTGATGGTGGATGACGATCGTATCGATCTGCAGCCGGGCGAAGTGATCAGCCAGCGTATGGTGCGTTTCCGCACCCTGGGCTGCTGGCCGTTGACCGGTGCGGTGGAGTCCGAGGCGCAGACGCTGCCCGAGATCATCGAAGAGATGCTGGTCTCTACCACCAGTGAGCGTCAGGGCCGCATGATCGACCGCGATCAGTCCGGTTCGATGGAGCTGAAAAAGCGTCAAGGGTATTTCTGAGGAGCCGCCGGATGAACAACGTAATTGCACAACAAATCGCTGAACAGGGCGGCGTAGAAGCCTATTTGCATGCGCAACAGCACAAGAGCCTGCTGCGCTTTCTGACCTGCGGCAGTGTCGATGACGGCAAGAGCACGCTGATCGGCCGGCTGCTGCACGATACCCGCCAGATCTACGAAGATCAGTTGTCGACGCTGCATACCGACAGCAAGCGTCTTGGCACGCAGGGTGAAAAACTCGATCTGGCGCTGCTGGTAGATGGATTGCAGGCAGAACGCGAGCAGGGCATTACCATCGACGTGGCATACCGCTATTTCTCTACCGAAAAGCGCAAATTTATCATCGCTGATACGCCGGGGCATGAGCAGTACACCCGCAATATGGCGACCGGCGCATCTACCTGCGATCTGGCGATCCTGCTGATCGACGCACGTAAAGGCGTGCTGGATCAGACGCGCCGCCACAGCTTTATCGCCACGCTGCTGGGCATCCGTCACCTGGTGGTGGCGGTGAACAAAATGGATCTGGTGGAGTACAGCGAAACGGCGTTTGAGCAATTCAAGCAGGATTACCTGACCTTCGCCCAGCAGCTGCCAAACGATCTGGATATCAAATTCGTGCCTCTGTCGGCGCTGGACGGCGACAATGTGGCCAGTCAGAGCGTCAACATGCCCTGGTACAGTGGCCCAACGCTGCTGGAGGTGCTGGAAACGGTGGACGTGATTGACCAGGCGCAGGCGCAACCGTTGCGCTTCCCGGTGCAGTACGTCAACCGCCCGAACCTCGATTTTCGCGGCTATGCCGGTACGCTGTCTGCTGGCGTGGTTCGGGTTGGCCAGCGTATCAAGGTACTGCCTTCCGGGGTGGAAACCAGCGTGGCGCGCATCGTCACCTTTGACGGGGATCTGCAGGAAGCGCTGCCGGGCGAAGCGATTACCCTGGTGTTGCAGGACGAAGTGGATATCAGCCGCGGCGACCTGCTGGTGGATGCCGCTGAAACGCTGCAGGCGGCGCAAAGCGCGCTGGTCGACGTGGTGTGGATGGCGGAACAGCCGTTGCTGCCGGGACAGAGTTACGACATCAAGGTGGCCGGCAAGAAAACCCGCGCCCGGGTTGAAAGCATTCGCCATCAGGTGGAAATCAACTCGCTGGCACAGTATCAGGCGGATACGCTGCCGCTTAACGGCATCGGCCTGGTGGAATTGACCTTCGATGAACCGCTGCTGCTCGATAGCTATCAGCGCAATCATGTGACCGGCGGGCTGATTTTTATCGATCGGCTAAGCAATGTCACCGTCGGCGCCGGACTGGTGCGCGAAACGCTGCAGCAGGCGCCGGCCGGCAATGGCGAGTTCAGCGCGTTTGAACTGGAACTGAATGCGCTGGTGCGCAAGCACTTCCCGCATTGGGGTGCACGCGACCTGCTTGGGGGCAAATGAGGTGACGGACGTTGAGCTGCGGCAGAACGAGCCGCAAGACGAAAACGTGGTCTGGCATCCGCATGCGGTAACGCGTGCGGATCGTGAAGCCGGCAATGGTCATCGTGGCGTGGTGCTGTGGTTCACCGGGCTGTCCGGCTCGGGGAAATCTACCGTTGCCGGCGCGTTGGAGCAGGCGCTGCACGCTCACGGCGTCAGTACCTATCTGCTGGACGGCGATAACGTCCGCCACGGGCTGTGCCGCGATCTCGGGTTTTCCGATGACGACCGGCGTGAGAATATTCGCCGCGTTGGCGAAGTGGCGAAACTGATGGTCGATGCCGGACTGGTGGTGTTGACCGCGTTTATTTCGCCGCACCGGGCCGAGCGCCGCATGGTGCGTGAACTGCTGGACGACGGGCAATTTGTCGAGGTGTTCGTCGACACGCCGCTGGCGATTTGCGAAGCGCGCGATCCAAAGGGGCTGTACAAGAAAGCGCGTGCCGGCGAGCTGCGCAATTTCACCGGTATCGACTCGGTTTATGAGGCGCCGGAAGCGCCGGATGTCCACCTGAAAGGCGAACAATTAGTAACAAAATTAGTTGCGCAATTGTTAGACGTGCTGCGTGGTCAGGCTATTATCAAACCCTGAATTCGAAAGAAGCGTGTGGCGCTCAAACGCCATGCGCTTTTTACTCTAAGCCGCCGCAGAGCAGGCTGAAAGATATGAATAACCAGGGATTATTATGCAAAATGTCTCGCCTATATTGATTGATTCAACACCGGAAAAAGAAGAACCCTCATATTCTTTCCTCGGCGGCGTCAGCGGCTTTGTCTTCTATTGGCTGGCGTTTGCGGTGCCGTTTATGGTTTATGGCTCTAATACCTTGTTTTTCCTGCTGTATACTTGGCCATTCTTCCTTGCGCTGATGCCGGTTTCGGTATTGATCGGTATTGTCTTCAGCATGTTGTTGCGTGGGCGCCTGATCTTCACGCTGTTGCTGACCGGCATTACGGTGCTGTGCCTGTTCTGGTTGGTGTTCAGTCTATTGACCGGTTGGTGAAATGCCGGGCGCAGGGTGGCGCCCGGAGAGATGTCAAAGCCGTGCGGTAAGTTACAAAACTTTGCTTAAGAACGCCTGGGTGCGCGGATTGCTCGGGTTGCCAAAGAGCTGCTGCGGCGTACCTTCTTCCTGAATAATTCCCTGATCGATAAACAGCACCCGATCCGCCACTTCGCGAGCAAAGGCCATTTCGTGTGTCACCACCACCATGGTCATGCCTTCGTGCGCCAGCGCTTTCATCACCGCCAGCACTTCCCCTACCAGTTCCGGATCCAGTGCCGAGGTCGGTTCATCAAACAGCATGATTTTCGGTTCCATCGCCAGCGCCCGCGCGATGGCGACTCGCTGCTGCTGGCCACCGGACAGGCTGGCGGGATAGGCGTCGATCTTGTCGAGCAACCCCACTTTGCGTAGCAGGGCTTCGGCGCGTAGCGTCGCGTCGGCACGAGATAGCCGTTGCACGTCCATCGGCGCCATGATGATGTTTTCCAGCACCGTCATATGCGGGAACAGATTGAAGCGCTGAAATACCATGCCAACGCTTTCACGCATTTTATTAAGGTTGGTCTTCTGATGATGGATGGCGAAGCCGTTGACGTCGATTTCGCCGCCGGACAGGGTTTCCAGTGCGTTGATGCAACGCAGCAGGGTGCTCTTGCCGGAGCCGGACGGGCCGATGATGCACACCACTTCGTTCGCGGCTATCTGACACGAAATGCCGCGCAGCACATGGGTTTCACCAAATTGCTTTTGCAGATTATGTACGCGAATCACTTTTACCGAACCTCTTTTCCATGTGTTGCACCATCAGCGAGAGCACGAAGGTGATGACCCAATAAACCAGTGAGATCGTCAGATAGGGTTCCCAATAGGTCGCGTAGGCGCCGGACACGGTGCGTGCGGCATAGGCCAGATCGGCCAGACCAATGGCGGAAGCCAGCGAGGAATCCTTGACGATGGCGGATGGCGTTGTTGCCCAGCGGCGGCAGCATGCGGCGAAATGCCTGCGGCAGGATCACCTTGCGCATGGTTTTACCGTAACTCATGCCCAGCGAGCGGGAGGCTTCCATCTGGCCACGATCGATTGACTGGATGCCGGCGCGGAATATTTCCGACACGTAGGCACCGGCATTCAGCGTAATGGCCACCACGCAGGACAGAAACGCGCCGTAATCGGAGCGCAGCGCGCGGGCGAAATCACTGCTCATGATGCCGCTGGTGACCAGCAGTCCGTCGCGCGGGTTGATAAACAGCGGCACCAGGGCAAAGTGCACGACCATAATCTGCACGAATAGCGGTGTACCGCGGAAGGCGCTGATGTAGATGCGCACCGGCCATTGCACACCATAGTGCAAAATGTGTTTCCAGATGCCGTGCGGTGCCTGCGCCAGTCGACCGAGGCCGAGGATAAGCCCCCAGGTGGTGCCCAGTAGCACGCAGATCAGGGTACATTTGATGGTCATCCAGGCGCCTTCCATAAACAGCGGTGCGTACTCCTGGATAATCTCCCAACGGAAGTTCAAGGTTTGATCCTTATTTAATGTTAAGACGACTGCGGGGCGTCATCCTGGCGGCGAGCTGTGCTCAATACCAGGATGATTTGGCCCACAACGTCGATGTATCCGCATTTGGCGCAGTGAGCGCCCGGTGGCGATTATTCGGCCGGCAGCGTCGGCACGTTGCTGTCGAACCAGTTGCGATAGATGTTGGCGTAGGTGCCGTCGGCGACGATTTTCTTCAGTCCGGCATTGATGCGGTCACGCAATTCCACGTTGCCCTTGGCCACCGCTATACCGAAATACTGGCGTTGGAACTTGGCATCGGTCACCAGCTTGAACTGTTTTTCCGGGTGGGTTTTGATATAAAACTTGGCGACGCCGACGTCACCAACCGCAGCGCTGATGCCGTCTTCAAACAGTTCCTGCAGCATCAGCGGGGTGTTATCGAAGCGCTTGATCGCCGTGCTGTTTTTGCCCAGCACGTCAGATACCACGATGTCACCGGTGCTGGAATTGACTACGCCGACCTTCAGGCTCTTGAGCGCCGCGATAGAATCTACCGTCGAGGTTTTGGGCACCACGATGGCCTGCTCTGCCGGGAAGTAAGGCGCAGAGAAATCCACCATCTGCTTGCGTTTATCGGTAATGGTAATGCCGGAAATGATGATGTCACGGTCGCCGGAATTGAGAGTGGCGAAGATCCCTTCCCACGGCGTGTTGACCAGCTTTATCTGGAAGCCTTCGGCCTTGGCCACGGCTTTGATGATATCAATATCAAACCCTTCCAGCTGTTTGCTGCTATTTTCAAACTCAAACGGACGATAGGTGCCGCCCGAGCCGACGACGTAGGTGGTTTCTGCCACGGCGCTGCCGGCTGACAGGCTGGCGGCCAGGCAGGCCCCAATCAGGACAAGACGTTTAAACATGGTGATCCCCGTAAGTTAAAGGTTATGTATTGGATTTATTTATTCATATTTACTGCATAAAAATAAAGAATAATGAATAAAAAAACAACTATTACATTGGTATGTAAATCAGTGTGGTGTTAAATATTCATTTTTTTTCGTATGGCGCGCGTATTTTGCGGCGAGAAGGCAATCAGCCAGTGGTTTTGGCTGCATAGTGGGTAACAGTCAGTGGGAACGATCGGTGACCTGCTGGCGACGGTAAAGGCAATTAAGCGGCTTTTTTTACCGCTTTCAGCGTGGTTTTAGGTTATAAACTCAATAAATTCTCATCCGTATTCTGAAACTGGCGGCGAAATGCCGCTCTCAGTGTGGAGTCCAACGAAAAGTTGTGGGATGATTGGTCGGTTTTTCAGGGGGCGGGGATGGGAAAACTTACGCTACTATTGTTGGCATTGCTCGGTTGGTTACAGTATTCACTGTGGCTGGGCAAAAATGGTGTACACGATTACGTGCGAGTCAATGAAGACGTTGCGGCCCAGCAGGGCAACAATGCCAAGTTGAAAGCGCGTAACGATCAGCTGTTCGCCGAAATCGACGATCTGAACGGTGGTCAGGAAGCGATTGAAGAACGCGCGCGTAATGAACTGGGCATGATCAAGCCCGGCGAAACTTTTTATCGTCTGGTTCCTGACCAATCCAGACGTGGCGCGGCGACTCCTTCGCAAAACAACGTAAAATAACGCATGAATCACTCCGCAGGTTCCTTTCCACAGGTGATTGCCGTATTGCCGGCTGCCGGTATCGGCAGTCGTATGCAAACGGATTGCCCGAAGCAATATCTCACTATCGGCGGCCAAACCCTGCTTGAGCACGCCATCCACGCTTTGCTGCGTCATCCGAGCATTCAACAGGTGATCGTGGCGATTGGCCCGGAAGATACCCATTTCGCTACCTTGCCGATCGCGGCCGATGTGCGCGTGCGGGTTACCTTCGGCGGCAAACAGCGTGCCGATTCGGTGATGGCTGGCTTGCAGCTGGCGACAGGCGCGGATTGGGTGCTGGTGCATGACGCCGCGCGGCCGTGCCTGCACGCCGACGATCTTGAACGCCTGCTGGCGATTACCGCGCACAGCCAGGTCGGCGGGATTCTCGCCGCGCCGGTGCGCGATACCATGAAACGAGCGGAAAGCGGCATCAGCGCCATTGCCCATACGGTGGAACGCCAGGATCTTTGGCATGCGCTGACTCCGCAGCTGTTCCCGCTTGAGTTGCTCAAACGCTGTTTGCAACGCGCCCTCGACGACGGCGCAAACGTCACCGACGAAGCTTCGGCGCTGGAGCACTGTGGCTATCATCCATTATTGGTGGCGGGGCGTTCGGACAATATTAAAGTGACGCGGCCGGAGGATTTGGCGCTGGCGGCGTTCTATTTAACCCAGAATCAACAGGAGCATGTCTGATGCGTATCGGTCACGGTTTTGACGTACATAAATTTGGCGGCGAAGGTCCGCTGGTGATCGGTGGTGTCCGCATTCCTTACGAACAGGGGTTGCTGGCCCATTCCGACGGCGACGTAGCGCTGCATGCTGCTACCGACGCGTTGCTCGGCGCTGCGGCGTTAGGGGATATCGGCAAGCTGTTCCCGGATACCGATCCGGCCTTCAAGGGCGCAGACAGTCGTGAACTGTTACGTGAAGCCTGGCGGCGTATCCGCGCCAAAGGCTATCACCTTGGCAATCTGGATATCACCATCATCGCCCAGGCACCTAAAATGGCGCCGCACATCCCGCAAATGCGCATTTTCCTGGCGGAAGATCTGCAATGCCATATGGATCAGGTTAACGTTAAAGCGACCACCACGGAAAAACTGGGCTTCACCGGCCGCGGTGAAGGCATTGCCTGCGAAGCGGTTGCCTTGTTAGTCAGGGAGTAAACCGATGGATATGGCAACGTTGAGTTGGCTGCATGGCCAGCCGCAGGCCTCCGGGCTGCTGAAAGCCAACCCCGAAGACTTTGTGGTGGTGGAAGATCTGGGCTTCGAGCCGGACGGCGAGGGCGAGCATCTGCTGGTCAATATTCGCAAGAAAGGCTGCAATACCCAGTTCGTCGCCGACTATCTGGCGCGCTTTGCCGGCATTCACGGTCGAGCGATTAGTTACGCCGGCCTGAAAGACCGCCATGCGGTGACCGAGCAATGGTTCTGCCTGCACCTGCCCGGCAAGGACGATCCCGATCTCTCGCAGTTTGAACTCGAAGGCTGCGAAGTGCTGGCAGCGGTTCGCCATCGCCGCAAGCTGCGCATTGGTACGCTGAAGGGGAATGCCTTTACGCTGGTGCTGCGGCAAATCAGCGATCGCAACGAGGTAGAACAACGATTGCAGGCGATCGCCGCCGCTGGGGTACCCAATTATTTTGGCAGCCAGCGTTTTGGCCGCGGTGGTAACAACCTGCTGATGGCGCGCCGCTGGGCGAACGATGAAATTCGCGTCAAAGAGCGCAACAAGCGCAGCTTCTATCTTTCCGCCAGTCGCAGTGCGCTGTTCAATCTGCTGGCGTCGACCCGGTTGGCTAATCAACAGCATCGAACGGTGCTGGATGGCGATGCGCTGCAACTTACCGGGCGCGGTAGCTGGTTTGTGGCACAGGCAGACGAGCTGGACAGTCTGCAACAGCGTCTCGACGCCGGAGAATTGCAGGTGACGGCACCGTTGCCGGGGGATGGCGCACCGGGCAGCGCCGGCGCTGCGTTGGAATTTGAACAGCGTTGCTTGGCGGAACAGCCGGAATTGCTTACGCTTTTAAAGCGCGAGCGCGTTGAACCCGCTCGTCGGGCCCTGCTGTTGCAACCGCAAAATATGCTGTGGAACTGGTGGGATGACGTTACCGTAGAATTGCGCTTCTGGCTGCCAGCGGGCAGTTTTGCCACCAGCGTGGTTCGCGAACTCATGCGGCAGGATAACAGTGATGCGGATATTACTGAGTAACGACGACGGCGTTAGCGCGCCGGGTATTCAGGTGCTCGCAGCGGCGCTGCGTGAATTTGCCGACGTGATGGTGGTGGCGCCCGATCGCAACCGCAGCGGCTCTTCCAATGCTCTGACGCTGGACTCACCGTTGCGCACCCTGACTCTGGCCAACGGCGACGTGGCGGTGCAACAGGGTACGCCGACCGACTGTGTCTATCTGGGCGTCAATGCGTTGATGCGCCCAGCGCCGGATATCGTGGTTTCCGGCATTAATGCCGGCCCGAATCTGGGCGACGACGTGATTTATTCCGGTACGGTAGCCGCGGCGATGGAAGGTCGACATCTGGGCTTGCCGGCATTGGCGGTATCGCTCAATGGCCATCAGCACTATGCGACGGCGGCGGCAATCACCTGCCGTCTGTTGCGCGCCTTGCAGCGCGAGCCGCTGCGCACCGGAAAAATACTCAATATCAACGTGCCGGATCTGCCGCTCGATCAGATCAGGGGCATTCGCGTCACGCGCTGCGGCAGCCGCCACCCGGCGGACAAGGTGTTTTGCCAGCAGGATCCGCGTGGACAGAATCTCTATTGGATCGGCCCGCCTGGTGATAAATTCGATGCCGGGCCGGAGACCGATTTCGCCGCCGTAGAGCAGGGCTATGTGGCGGTGACGCCGTTGCAGGTGGATTTGACCGCCTATGCCGCCCAGGACGTGGTAAAAACATGGTTAACCAAAGCAGAGGTTAGCGGGTAATGGTGAACAAGCCGATGCAAACATTGCTGGCGCAGCTGCGTCAGCAGGGGATCCGGGACGAGCGATTGTTACAGGCGATCGAATCGGTACCGCGTGAACGTTTTGTAGATGAAGCGCTTGAGCATAAGGCGTATGAAAATACCGCGTTGCCGATAGGCTCGGGTCAAACGATTTCCCAACCGTATATGGTGGCGCGGATGACCGAGTTGCTGAATCTGACGCCGACGTCGCGGGTGTTGGAAATTGGCACCGGTTCCGGCTATCAGACGGCGATTCTGGCGCATCTGGTGCAGCACGTCTGTTCGGTCGAACGTATCAAGGGGCTGCAGTGGCAGGCCAAACGGCGGCTGAAGCAGCTTGACTTGCATAATGTTTCCACCCGCCATGGCGACGGCTGGCTGGGATGGGCTTCACGCGGGCCGTTCGACGCGATTATCGTCACCGCCGCGCCGCCGGAAATTCCATCGGCGTTGATGGCACAGTTGGACGACGGCGGCATCATGGTGCTGCCGGTCGGGGAACAGTCGCAAATCCTTAAACGCATTCAGCGCCACGGTAATGAATTTGCCATTGACGCGGTTGAGGCGGTGCGCTTTGTTCCGTTGGTCAAAGGCGAACTGGCATAGCGTTTGGCTGATTTATCGGCAAAACGCAAAAACTGTTGCACTTTCATCGCTTCATAAGTGGTATTTAGCGTTCCAATAAGACCAATTTTCAATACAATTGCCTTTCTGAGTGGTTATCTTATGGTGTGGTAGCGCTGATGTGGCTACATTGGCGACGCTGCTTTTATGCCTCTGGCGGAAGAGGGTCTGGCGTTCAGACATCGGCCGAGGCGCCTTGCTTCATAGAAACTGAGAAAAGCCTTAAAGCTCAGCTACGATGTATAGGGTATTTTGGATAGAGTATTGTGACGGGGGAAGCATGAGCACGGGAAGCCCAATAATGACTTTACGCCGGGTTGCGGTGTGTACGATGGTAGGTATGTGGTTGGCTGGCTGTACGAATACCGGTTCGTCATCGGCGCCGATTAGCAGCGTTGAAGGCGGAAATGCCGCTGCTGCGACTGCCGGCGCGCAGGCGTCCCCACAAGGGCGCATAGTCTATAACCGCAGTTATGAGGCGATCCCGAAAGGGAGTTACAGTGGCAGCACCTATACGGTAAAACGTGGGGATACGCTGTTTTACATTGCCTGGATCACGGGCAATGATTTCCGTGACCTGGCTCAACGTAACAATATTCCAGAACCCTACGGCTTGAATGTTGGCCAAACCATTCAGCTTGGTAATGGTTCTGCCGCCAGCGGCGGCGGCATGGTGGCGGCAACCGACGCTACAAGTGGCGGTATTCCTAAACCACCATCCAGCAGTCAGATCCAGACTGCGACGGTTGATTCTCAACCAACTAACGCGTATTCTGACAATTCGGGTAAACAGAATGTAGGCAAGATGTTGCCTGCATCAGGTGCAGTTGTGGCAGGAAGCGCTACAACCCCTGTTACCGCGCCAGCTGCAACACCACCGGTGAGCAGCACCGTCAGCAACAGTGCGCCAGTCAGTACCTGGAGATGGCCAACCGACGGTAAGATTATTGATAACTTTTCCTCATCAGACGGTGGGAATAAAGGTGTCGATATCGCAGGCTCCCGTGGGCAAGCCATTTTTGCTACCGCCGATGGCCGTGTAGTGTACGCAGGCAACGCCTTACGGGGTTACGGTAATCTGATCATCATCAAACACAATGATGATTACCTGAGCGCCTACGCTCATAACGACACAATGCTGGTCCGGGAACAACAAGAAGTGAAGGCGGGTCAAAAAATAGCAACCATGGGAAGCACCGGAACCAGTTCAGTACGTTTGCATTTTGAAATTCGTTACAAGGGGAAAATCCGTAAAACCCGCTGCGTTATCTTCCGCAGCGATAGATTGGGCAGAATACGCTGGTATTCTGCTCGCGGTATCACGGGTAGGAGCAGCTTATGAGCCAAAATACGCTGAAAGTTAACGAGTTACATGATGATGCGGATTTCGACGAGAATGGAACGGAGGCTGAATCATTTGATGAAAAAGCGCTGGCAGAGGAAGAAGCCAGTGAGAATGATTTAGCTGAAGAAGAGCTGTTGTCTCAGGGTGTTACCCAACGCGTTCTGGATGCGACACAGCTCTATCTGGGCGAAATTGGTTATTCGCCTCTGCTGACCGCAGAGGAAGAAGTTTACTTCGCACGGCGGGCATTGCGCGGTGATGTGCCATCCCGCCGTCGTATGATTGAAAGTAACCTGCGACTGGTGGTGAAAATTGCCCGTCGCTACAGCAATCGCGGCCTGGCGCTGCTGGATCTGATTGAGGAAGGTAACCTCGGCTTGATCCGCGCAGTGGAAAAGTTCGACCCAGAACGCGGCTTCCGTTTCTCTACCTATGCCACCTGGTGGATCCGTCAGACCATTGAACGGGCGATCATGAACCAAACCCGTACCATTCGTCTGCCGATTCACATCGTTAAAGAACTGAATGTCTATCTGCGCACCGCGCGCGAGCTTTCTCATAAACTGGATCACGAGCCAAGCGCCGAAGAGATTGCCGAGCAACTCGACAAGCCGGTTGATGACGTTAGCCGCATGCTGCGCCTGAATGAACGTATCACTTCTGTTGATACGCCATTGGGCGGTGACTCGGAAAAAGCGCTGCTGGACATTTTGGCCGACGAGAAAGACAACGGGCCTGAAGACACCACGCAAGACGATGACATGAAGCAAAGCATCGTGAAATGGCTGTTCGAACTGAACGCCAAACAGCGTGAAGTGCTGGCGCGTCGTTTCGGCCTGCTGGGCTATGAAGCCGCTACGTTGGAAGACGTTGGCCGCGAGATTGGCCTGACACGTGAGCGTGTTCGTCAGATTCAGGTGGAAGGTTTACGTCGTCTGCGTGAGATTCTGCAAATGCAGGGCCTGAGTATTGAGGCGCTGTTCCGCGAATAACACATTACTGCATTAAATAAAAAACGGTGAGCTCAGGCTCACCGTTTTTTTATCCGCGTTGCCCCCGGTTACATCATCTTCTTCAAGCGATAGATCCAGTCCAGCGCTTCGCGCGGCGTCAACGCATCGGGATCCAGCCCCTCCAGCGCTTCAACCGCCGGCGAGGGTTCCTCGGTCAGCAAGGTCATCTGCGTAGCGTCTACCGTACCGGCTGCGCTGTGGTTAGACAGCGCTTCCAGTTCGCGCAGCTTCTGGCGCGCACGCTTGATCACGTCACGCGGCACGCCGGCCAACGCCGCCACCGCCAGCCCGTAGCTCTTGCTGGCAGCCCCTTCCTGCACGCTGTGCATAAAGGCGATAGTATCGCCATGCTCCAGCGCATCCAGGTGCACGTTGACCACGCCTGCCATTTTCTCCGGCAGGGTGGTCAACTCAAAGTAATGGGTGGCAAACAGCGTCATCGCCTTGATACGGTTGGCCAGGTTCTCGGCACAGGCCCACGCCAGCGACAGGCCGTCATAGGTGGAGGTACCACGGCCGATTTCGTCCATCAATACCAGGCTGTTTTCGGTGGCGTTATGCAGGATATTGGCGGTTTCGGTCATTTCCACCATAAAGGTGGAGCGGCCGGAAGCCAGGTCATCGGCGGCGCCAACGCGGGTAAAGATGCGGTCCACCGGCCCGATGGTCGCTTTGGTTGCCGGCACGTAACTGCCGATGTGCGCCAGTAGCACTATCAGCGCCGTTTGCCGCATATAAGTACTTTTACCGCCCATGTTCGGCCCGGTAATGATCAACATGCGCCGTTGTGGTGACAGGGAAAGCGGGTTGGCAATGAACGGTTCGCTCAACACCTGTTCCACCACCGGGTGACGACCTTCAACGATGCGGATGCCGGGCTGTTCGCTCATGGTCGGGCAGGTATAGTTCAACGTTTCGGCGCGTTCGGCCAGATTGGTCAGCACGTCCAGTTCCGCCAGCGCGCTGGCACTTTGCTGCAATGCCGGCAGGTGCGGCAACAGCAAATCGAACAGTTCGTCATACAGCGCTTTTTCAATCGCCAGCGCCTTGCCCTTGGAGGTCAGAACCTTGTCTTCGTACTCTTTCAACTCCGGAATGATATAGCGTTCGGCGTTTTTCAGCGTTTGGCGACGCACATAGTGAATCGGCACCAGGTGACTTTGGCCGCGACTGACCTGGATGTAATAGCCGTGCACGCCATTGAAACCGACCTTCAGCGTATCCAGTCCCAGCTTTTCACGCTCGCGGATTTCCAGGCGATCGAGATAATCACTGGCACCGTCGGCCAGCGCGCGCCATTCATCCAGTTCGGCGTTGTAGCCAGGCGCGATCACGCCGCCGTCACGTACCAGTACCGGCGGCGCTTCCACTACGGCACGTTCCAGCAGGTGCTGCAAATCGTCAAACTGACCGATCTGCGCCAGCAGTTTTTGCACATGCGGCGTAGCGATATCTTGCAGCATGTCGCGAATATCCGGTAATTGCTGGAACGCATGACGCATGCGTGCCAGATCGCGCGGCCGAGCGGTACGCAACGCCAGGCGCGCCAGGATACGCTCCAGATCGCCGACCTGACGCAGCGACGGCTGTACGTCGCTACCGATCTCCTGCAATGCGCCAATGGCCTGCTGGCGATGGTTCAGCACGTTGACGTCGCGGGTTGGCATATGCAGCCAGCGTTTCAGCATGCGGCTGCCCATGGGCGTCACGGTGCAATCCAGAATGGCGGCCAGCGTATTGTCACTGCCGCCGGACAGGCTCTGGGTAATTTCCAGATTGCGGCGGGTGGCGGCATCCATAATGATGCCGTCCTGCTGGCGTTCCATGGTGATGCCGCGGATATGCGGCAACGAGGTGCGCTGGGTATCCTTTACATATTGCAGCAGACAACCAGCGGCGCGTAGCGCCTGTTGCGACTGCTCGACGCCAAAGCCGGTGAGATCGCGCGTGCCGAACTGCAGGTTGAGCTGCTGCCGCGCGGTTTCCAGTTCGAACTCCCACAGCGGCCGGCGGCGCAGACCATGGCGCTGTGCGATCAGCGACATCTGTTCGAAGCTTTCGGGGTAGAGCAGTTCGGCCGGGTTGGTGCGCTGCAGTTCGGCAGCCATGGCTTCCTGGTCTTCCGGTTCGGTGACGCGGAAGCGGCCGGAGCTGATGTCCAGCGTGGCGTAGCCAAAGCCGCGTGCATCCTGCCAGATGGCGGCCAGCAGGTTATCCTGGCGTTCTTGCAACAGGGCTTCATCGCTGACGGTGCCGGGGGTGACGATGCGCACCACTTTGCGTTCCACCGGGCCTTTGCTGGTGGCAGGATCGCCAATCTGTTCGCAAATGGCGACGGATTCACCCAGTTGCACCAGCTTGGCCAGATAGTTTTCCACCGCATGATGCGGTACCCCGGCCATCGGGATGGGTTCGCCCGCCGAGGCGCCGCGTTTGGTCAGTGATATATCCAGCAGCTGTGAGGCGCGTTTGGCGTCGTCATAGAACAGCTCATAAAAGTCGCCCATGCGATAGAACAGCAGAATTTCAGGATGCTGGGCCTTGAGGCGCAGGTACTGCTGCATCATGGGGGTGTGGTCAACGTATTCTTTGTTTTCCATAATATTCACTGCGTTATGTTCTGGTTATGCGTCGCGAGCATGATGCTTGCCATATTATTGAAAGCGTCCTGCTAAAAGGTGAAACGCCGGCTGCTTAGTCTGGGGGAAGATGTTAACAGGTGATACCGCGGTTTCAAACGTATCTGCAAACCATGATGCGGTTTTAAACAGCTCTGCGAAACTGTTCGCAGTTGCACATCGCTCATGTTGCCGTTAGAACGGGCAATTTCGCCTGATATTCCAGTTTGTTCACGCCAGACTATGATTTACCATAGCGTTTAACTTTGTAGCCTGGCTGATGGATATCTGATGCGACACCTTGCAAGCTTTCTTCCTCTGGCACTTTTGCTTTCTGCCTGTAGCAGCGAGCCGGAAACCACGACCGCTCCCCAGCAGCCTCATGCCGTTCAAGGCGGTTTTCTGTTGGACGCCGAGCATGCCAACCCGCTGATATTAACCGGTGATTATGCCAATAATCCGGCAGCGCAACGTTTCGTCGACAAGATGGTCAACGAACACGGCTTCGATCGGCAACAGTTGCACAGCGTGCTGGCGCAAACCCGGCGGCTGGACTGGGTGATCCGTTTGATGGATCGTCAGGCACCGACGCCGACCGGTAGACCGCCATCCGGCCCGAACGGTGCCTGGCTGCGTTATCGCAATAAATTTATCACTCCGGATAATATTCCTAACGGCGTTGCCTTCTGGAATCAGTATGCGGATGCATTGGCGCGTGCGCATCAGGTTTACGGCGTACCCCCGGAAATTATCGTCGGCATTATCGGCGTGGAAACCCGCTGGGGTCGCGTCATGGGCAAAACGCGCATTATCGACGCGTTGGCCACCCTGTCGTTTGACTATCCTCGCCGTGCCACCTACTTCACCGGCGAGCTGGAAACCTTTCTGCTGATGGCGCGCAAGGAAGGCCGCGATCCGTTGGATCTGCGCGGCTCTTATGCCGGCGCAATGGGGTATGGCCAGTTTATGCCAACCTCATTCAAGGATTATGCCGTTGACTTCAATGGTGATGGCCACATCAATCTGTGGGATCCGGAAGACGCCATCGGCAGCGTGGCCAACTATTTCCGTGCTCATGGCTGGCAGCGTGACGCGCCGGTGGCGATCCCCGCCAGCGGGCAAGCACCGCTGATGGAGAACGGCTTCAAAACCCGCTATACCGTGGGGGCGTTGCAGGCGGCGGGGCTGACGCCGCAGGGCGCGCTGGGTCACGATCAGCAGGTGAGCCTGCTGCGCCTGGATATGGGCAGCGAATACCAATACTGGTTTGGCCTACCGAACTTCTACACCATTACCCGCTACAACCACAGCACCCATTATGCCATGGCGGTGTGGCAGTTGGGCGAGGCAGTGAGCCGAGCGCGGCGCGGCAACGTCTTCTGATTTTGATCGATAAAGCACAAGGGCCGAATCCGGCCCTTTTTTTTACAGCATGGTATAGGCTTTCTTCAAACCGGTATCGTCATCAGGATCGGCCCCCTGCGGTGACGCAGGCTCGCTTTCTACTGGCTGCGACTCTGGCTCTGGCGACGCGTCGCCGGTCGCGTTGTCTTGCTCGAGCGGATCGGGGGCGGCCTCCGGTGGCGGCATGGTCTCCTGAATCATCTGCTCATCGAAGGTCGGGTTCAGCGCCGGTGAAAGCGGGGGAACTGACCAGGCTGTCGGGCATGGCGATATGTGGCAGGGGCGCATCGTCGACAAATTGCGACTCGTCTTCTTTTACCGTGCGGCTGAAGCCGACGATCAGTACGCCGCACAGGGCGAAGAATACATACAGGATATTGCCGCCGAGCGGCTGGATCAGCACCCCGACCGCCAGCGGACCAACGCTGGCACCAACGCCAAATGCCATCAGCAGGCAGGCCGCCAGCGACACGCGTCGCTCTGGCTCGATCAGGTCATTGGCCAACGCGACGGCCAGCGGGTACAGCGTGAACTGCAGCATGCTGACGATAAAACCGACCGCCAGCAGCAGGTGAAAATCAATGTGTGGCAGCAGCGCCAGCGGCAGCGCCGCCACGGTCAGCAGAATGGCGTTGACGCGCATCAGCAGCGTACGGTTGTAGCGATCCGAGAGCCAACTGAGCGGGAATTGTGCCACCAGGCCGGCGAAAATCGCCAGAGCCATGAACAACCCGGTCTGCTGCGTGGACAGCGCCTGCTGGCTGGCGTACACCGGTGCCAGCCCATAGAATGAACCGACTACCATGCCGATCACCAGCGTGGTGGCCAGCACTTTGGGAATGGCGCCGATAAAGTAGCGTAGCTCAAGCGGCGCCGGAGACATGTGACGCGCATTGGTGCGGGTGGTAAGCGCTATCGGCACCAGGCACAGCGCGAAGCATAGCGCAATCAGCAGCAGCGTGGTGATGCCCAGCCCGCTTTGCAGCATCAGTACTACCTGACCCAGCGACATGCCAAGATAGGTGGCCACCATATACACGCCAAATACCACGCCGCGCTGGCTGGATTCCGCCTGATCGTTAAGCCAGCTTTCCAGCACCATGTATTGGCACATCATGCACAGGCCGATGATCAGTCGCAACACCACCCACACCGGGATATATTCCGTCAGGCCGTGCCCCAGTACCGCGGCGGTGATAATGCCGGCGCAGGACACATAGGCGCGGATATGGCCGACGCGCGCAATCAGAAAATGCCCGACCTTGCCGCCGATCACCAGGCCGATATAGTTGGCGGCAATAATCGCGCCGATCGTACCGCCGGTGACGTTGATTGAGGTCAGGCGCAACGAGACATAGGTGGTGAGCAGGCCTGAGCCCAGCAACATTAGCAGAGTGGTGGTATACAGCGGAAAGAATACGCCTAACGTTTTTTTCACACGATCATCCTACTTCAGTCATGGCGGATATTGGCCGGTAACCGGCGTCCCTGTGGATTTTCCCTGTAGCCCGGCAAGCTGGGCGCTCTTTTTGATACTAGCAGTTTGCCTGGATGCTTAAAACCTCGCCGTCTTGCGCCGCGCTGCGCAATGTTGGCGACCGCTCCGCGCGATGCCTTGATAAATGCTACTATCGGGCGCATATACCCTGGTTCCTGAAGGAGGCGTTATGAGCGAAGATATGCTGCGTAAACTCAGCATGGCGGTTGGCGATAAACTCAAGGCCGGCGGGCGCTGGATCACCTGTGCGGAATCCTGCACCGGCGGCGGTATCGCCAAAGCGATTACCGACATTGCCGGCAGTTCGGCCTATTTCGATCGCGGTTTTGTCACTTACAGTAATACGGCCAAGCACCAGATGCTCGGCGTGGCGGAAGCCACCTTGCAGGGCGTATGGCGCAGTGAGCGAAGAAGTGGTGCGTGAAATGGCGCAGGGCGCATTGCATGCCGCCGGCGCCGACCTGGCGCTTTCGGTCAGCGGCATTGCCGGGCCGGACGGCGGCAGCGCTGAAAAGCCGGTGGGGACGGTATGGTTCGGCTTTGCCGAACGTTCCGGCCGTGTGATGGCACGTAAAATGCGGTTTGCCGGCGACCGCGACACCGTCAGGCGGCAGGCGACGCTTTTTGCACTGCAAACCGCGCTTGACGAATTTTTGTAAAATTAGGCTTGATACTGTATGACCATACAGTATAATTAGTGACATTTCCTGCACAACATACATTCAGTGGCAGTGTGGGGTAACACCGACATTGCGTAACGAGGAGCAAAAATGGCTATTGATGAGAACAAGCAAAAGGCGTTAGCTGCGGCACTGGGCCAGATTGAAAAACAATTCGGCAAAGGCTCCATCATGCGTCTGGGTGAAGACCGCTCCATGGACGTGGAAACGATCTCTACCGGCTCACTGTCACTTGATATCGCGCTGGGCGCCGGCGGCTTGCCGATGGGGCGTATCGTCGAGATCTACGGGCCGGAATCTTCCGGTAAAACCACGTTGACGCTGCAAGTCATCGCCGCCGCGCAGCGCGAAGGCAAAACCTGTGCCTTTATCGACGCCGAACACGCGCTGGATCCGATCTACGCCAAGAAGCTGGGCGTGGATATCGACAACCTGTTGTGTTCGCAACCGGATACCGGTGAGCAGGCGTTGGAAATCTGTGACGCGCTGACCCGCTCCGGTGCCGTTGACGTGATCATCGTCGACTCCGTCGCGGCGTTGACACCAAAAGCAGAAATCGAAGGCGAGATCGGCGATTCCCACATGGGTCTGGCGGCGCGCATGATGAGCCAGGCGATGCGCAAGCTGGCCGGCAACCTGAAGAACGCCAATACGCTGCTGATCTTTATTAACCAGATCCGTATGAAAATCGGTGTGATGTTCGGTAACCCAGAAACCACTACCGGTGGTAACGCGTTGAAATTCTATGCTTCCGTTCGCCTGGATATTCGCCGTATCGGCGCCATCAAGGAAGGCGACGAAGTGGTGGGCAGCGAAACCCGCGTTAAAGTGGTGAAGAACAAGATCGCTGCGCCATTCAAACAGGCTGAATTCCAAATCATGTACGGTGAAGGCATCAACAGCCGCGGTGAACTGGTCGATCTGGGCGTCAAGCACAAGATGATCGAAAAAGCCGGCGCATGGTATAGCTACAACGGCGAGAAAATCGGGCAAGGCAAGGCTAACGCCTGTAACTTCCTGAAGGAAAACCCGGCGGTTGCTGCCGAGCTGGACAAGAAGCTGCGTGACCTGCTGTTGCACAGCAGCAACGAGTCGGCAATGGCCACCAACGAAGGCGTTGATGACGAAGCGGAAACCAGCGAAGAGTTTTAACCCTCACTGAAGGCGATGCGCCGTTTGAGCGCGCCGCCTTTATCAAGGCTGTGATGCTATGAATGATGCCGTTCCTCAGCCTGCTGGGAACACCTTTAATGACCTGCTAAGTCGCGCGATGCGTTTGTTATCGCAACGCGACCACAGTGAAGCCGAACTGCGCCGCAAACTTGCGGCGCAGCCGTTTGCTGCCCGTGGCAGAATGGCCACAAAACCTCCTACCGCCACGCCCGTTGAACCGATAGATCCTACCGTTGTCGAACAGGTCATTGCCTATTGTTATCAGCATAATTGGCTGGACGACCCGCGTTTTGCCGTCAGCTACATCGGCAGCCGCAGCCGTAAAGGCTATGGCGCGCAGCGCATTCGTTCGGAACTGATGCAAAAAGGCGTCGACAAGGACACGGTGCAAACGGCGTTGGCCGAGTGCGAGATTGACTGGTGCGCCCATGCCAGAGAGGTTGCGCTGCGCAAATTTGGCGAGCCGTTGCCGAAAGAATGGAAAGACAAGGCTAAAGTACAGCGTTATCTGCTCTATCGAGGCTTCTTTCAGGAAGAAATTCAGTCAATTTACCGTGAATTTGCGCAATGAACGCACACGGGGTTTTACTTCCCTGTGAAGAAAATTTATCTTATCCCCACTTTTTGTTCGTGAGCGGGGGACCATCGTCAGGATGACGCGCCCCTTTGCTCACGTATCGTTATTCTAGCCTTTCCGGGAAAAATATGAGCAAGAGCACCGCTGAGATCCGTCAAGCGTTTCTCGATTTCTTTCATAGTAAAGGTCACCAGGTTGTCGCAAGCAGCTCCCTGGTACCTAACAATGATCCGACATTGCTGTTTACCAATGCCGGCATGAACCAATTCAAAGATGTTTTCCTGGGGCTGGACAAACGCGCCTACTCCCGTGCGACGACCTCGCAACGCTGCGTGCGTGCCGGTGGTAAGCATAACGATCTGGAAAACGTCGGCTATACCGCTCGTCACCACACCTTCTTTGAAATGCTGGGCAACTTCAGCTTTGGCGATTACTTCAAAAACGATGCCATCGCCTATGCATGGGAACTGCTGACCGGTGAAAACTGGTTCAATCTGCCAAAAGAAAAGCTGTGGGTGACCGTCTACGAAACCGATGATGAAGCCTTCAATATCTGGCAGAACGAAATCGGCATCCCCGCAGAGCGTATTATCCGTATTGGCGACAATAAGGGCGCACCATTTGCCTCTGACAACTTCTGGCAGATGGGCGACACCGGCCCTTGCGGCCCGTGCACAGAAATCTTCTACGATCACGGTGATCACATCTGGGGCGGCCCTCCGGGCAGCGCGGAAGAAGACGGCGACCGTTACATCGAAATCTGGAACATCGTGTTCATGCAGTTTAACCGTCAATCCGACGGCACCATGCTGCCATTGCCCAAGCCGTCGGTGGACACCGGCATGGGGGCTTGAGCGTATCGCCGCGGTGTTGCAGCATGTGAACTCCAACTATGAAATCGATCTGTTCCGTACGCTGATCGAAGCGGTGGCCAAGGTCACTGGCGCAACCGATCTGGATAACAAATCGCTGCGTGTTATTGCCGACCACATTCGTTCCTGTGCCTTCCTGATCTCTGATGGCGTTATCCCGTCGAATGAAAACCGCGGCTATGTGCTGCGTCGTATCATTCGTCGTGCGGTGCGTCACGGCAATATGCTGGGCGCCAAAGACACCTTCTTCTACAAATTGGTTGCACCGCTGATTGGCGTTATGGGGCCTGCGGCCGATGAGCTGAAGAGCCAGCAGGCGATGGTCGAGCAAGTACTGAAAACCGAAGAAGAGCAGTTTGCCCGCACGCTGGAGCGTGGTCTGGCGCTGCTGGATGAAGAGTTGGCCAAGCTGCAGGGTGACACGCTGGATGGCGAAACCGCTTTCCGCCTGTACGACACCTACGGCTTCCCGGTTGATTTGACCGCCGACGTCTGTCGCGAGCGCGGCCTGAAAGTGGATGAGGCTGGCTTTGAGGCGGCGATGGAAGCCCAGCGCCGTCGTGCGCGTGAATCCAGCGGTTTTGGTGCCGATTACAACAGCTTAATCCGCGTTGACGGAGCCAGTGAGTTCTGTGGTTATGATCATGACCAGCAGCAGGCGAAAATCACCGCCCTGTTCCGTGACGGCCAACCGGTGGACGAGATCCATGCCGGCGAAGAGGCGGTAGTCGTGTTGGACGCCACACCGTTCTACGGTGAGTCCGGTGGTCAGGTCGGCGATAAAGGCATCCTGAAGTCCGCCGCTGCTGAGTTCGTGGTTGGCGATACGCAGAAATACGGTCAGGCTATCGGCCATCAGGGCAAATTGGCGCAGGGCGTGCTGAAAGTCGGCGACAGCGTCGACGCGCTGATTGACCAGGTTCGCCGTAATCGCATTCGTCTGAACCACTCGGCGACCCATTTGCTGCATGCTGCTCTGCGTCAGGTATTGGGGGAGCACGTGGCTCAAAAAGGCTCGCTGGTTAACGATAAATATCTGCGTTTCGACTTTTCGCATTTTGAAGCGATGAAGCCGGAACAAATCCGTGCGGTAGAAGATTTGGTCAACCAACAGGTTCGTCGCAATCTGCCGGTCCAGACTGAAGTGATGGCGCTGGATGATGCCAAAGAGAAGGGCGCGATGGCGCTGTTCGGTGAGAAGTACGATGACCATGTGCGCGTACTGACCATGGGCGACTTCTCGACCGAACTGTGCGGCGGCACACACGCCAGCCGTACCGGTGATATCGGTCTGTTCCGTATCCAGAGCGAATCCGGCACCGCCGCGGGGATCCGTCGTATTGAAGCGGTCACCGGCGAAGGCGCGATTGCCACGCTGCATCAGCAGAGCGACCTGTTGCAAGAGGTTGCTCATCTGGTAAAAGGTGACGGCAATAATCTGTCAGAGAAAGTGCGCGCGGTACTCGATCGTACCCGCACGCTGGAAAAGGAGCTGCAACAGCTCAAAGACCAGCAGGCGGCGTTGGAGAGTGCCTCACTGTCCAGCAAGGCGAAGCAGGTCAACGGCGTGAAACTGCTGGTGAGCCAGTTGGATAACGTTGAGCCGAAGATGCTGCGTACCATGGTTGACGATCTCAAGAATCAGCTGGGTTCGGCAATTATCGTTCTGGCTACCACCGCTGAGGGCAAAGTCAGTCTGATTGCCGGTGTAACCAAGGACCTGACCGACCGGGTAAAAGCCGGCGAATTGATTGGCAACGTGGCACAGCAGGTTGGCGGCAAAGGCGGTGGCCGTCCTGATATGGCGCAGGCAGGGGGAAGCGATGTCAACGCTCTGCCGGCGGCATTAGACAGCGTCGAAGCCTGGGTGGCTTCCAAGCTGTGAATATAAATAAATAGCACATCTGAACGCCATAACTCTTTGTTGATTATGGCGTTTTTATACTGTGCTTAAACAATGCAGTTACAATTACGGGAACAAAGTTTCTCAGGTCGGCTAAACTTATCGTTATCTGCGGTGATACCAAGTCTACTTACACTTATTGTGGGTTCTATGGCTTACCTTTTCACCACATATGATGGATAATGACGGGGAAACTGAGAGACCCGACTCTTTTAATCTTTCAAGGAGCAAAGAATGTTAATTCTGACTCGTCGAGTTGGTGAAACCCTCATGATTGGCGATGAGGTCACGGTTACAGTGCTAGGGGTAAAAGGCAACCAGGTTCGTATTGGTGTGAATGCTCCGAAAGAGGTGTCTGTACACCGCGAAGAAATCTATCAACGTATCCAGGCAGAGAAGTCTCAACAGACGACTTACTGATTTCGAAAGCAGCGTCTCGTTGCGTAGCGAGACGCTTCTGCCTTTTTTTGCGCCTTATCCCCGCTTTAGTGCATTCCTACCAATATTTTCTCTCTTCTTACCTCTCCGTTATGTTGTGGAATTATCGGTGTTTGACTGTTGATAAAACACTCTTTTTTGCCGTCAAATCACTCATGTTGCCTGTGATTTGTGCAAACGCGCAGGAGTTGGGGAAAAATTGTTTGACTTATAAGTCGGGGAAAGTAATATGTGCGCCACGCAGTGCCGATGAGCTTCTTTAAAGCGAGTTAGGCACAGTTCGAAAGAAGCGTACTGGTGAGGTGGCCGAGAGGCTGAAGGCGCTCCCCTGCTAAGGGAGTATGCGGTCAAAAGCTGCATCCGGGGTTCGAATCCCCGCCTCACCGCCATTTGCATCCATAGCTCAGCTGGATAGAGTACTCGGCTACGAACCGAGCGGTCGGAGGTTCGAATCCTCCTGGATGCACCATATTTAGCCATATGGTCGGGTTGTTGAAGTTGTACCATACGGTATCAAAAGAATTACAGTGCATCCATAGCTCAGCTGGATAGAGTACTCGGCTACGAACCGAGCGGTCGGAGGTTCGAATCCTCCTGGATGCACCATTCTTAATAGCATTTATCAAAAGCTCTGGCTTTCAGGTAAATGCGAGCTGAAAGGTAGCTCGAAGGGGATAACGTTGCTTTAGCAACGGCCCGCAGGGCGATGCGGTTACGCTGAGTAATCCTCCTGGATGCACCATTCTTAAAAGTGACGTTTCACGGATAGAAACGAATTCGCTGTAAAAGGTTAGATTGCATCCATAGCTCAGCTGGATAGAGTACTCGGCTACGAACCGAGCGGTCGGAGGTTCGAATCCTCCTGGATGCACCATCTAAGAAAAACCCGCTTCGGCGGGTTTTTCGCTTTTCCGACCGCGAGAAGAGCGGTTGGAGGTTCGAGCCGAGCGTAGCGAGACAACGTTGCCTTGGCAACGGCCCGCAGGGTGAGGCGTAAGCCGAATCATCCTCCTGGATGCACCCTCTAAGAAAAACCCGCTTCGGCGGGTTTTTCGCTTTCTGCCATGCTTGTTCGAACTAAATCCCTGCGCCACCCAAGGCATTTTCCGTCATCACGCAATCAGCGACAATATGGCTGCTTTGCGATAAAGTAGTTTTCTTTCCTCTATGATCATGGAGTAACGATGTACGATCGCTACCAGGGTCTGATCTTTGACATGGACGGCACTATTCTGGATACCGAACCAACGCATCGCAAAGCGTGGCATCAGGTGCTGGGGCGTTACGGTATGGCGTTCGATGAAGCGGCGATGGTGGCGCTGAACGGTTCGCCAAGCTGGCGCATTGCCGAAGCGATTATCACCGCGCATCAGGCCGATCTCGATCCCCATCATCTGGCGGCAGAAAAAACGCGCGCGGTAGAGGCGATGCTACTTGATACCGTACGCCCCTTGCCGCTGATTGAGGTGGTAAAATCCTATCACGGTCGTCGCCCCATGGCGGTTGGCACCGGCAGCGAACACCGAATGGCGGAAGCATTGCTGCGTCATTTAGGGCTGTATCAATGCTTTGATGCCATTGTTGGTGCCGATGACGTTCAGCGCCACAAACCGGAACCAGATACCTTTCTGCGCTGTGCTGAACTGATTGGTGTACCGCCGGAACACTGCGTGGTGTTTGAAGATGCCGATTTCGGCATCCAGGCAGCACGTAGCGCCAATATGGCGGTGGTAGACGTCCGCACGCTGTGAGTAGTACGCTAACGTTACTTTCGTTATTTGGCAGTAGTTTCCTCAGTGCGACGCTGTTGCCGGGAAACTCGGAAATCTATCTGGTGGCTCTGTTGAGCAATGGTCGTATTTCGCCGGAGCTGTTGGTATTGGCGGCGACGTTAGGTAATACGCTCGGCGGGGTAACCAATGTAATTATCGGGCGCCTGCTACCGGCGATGAAACCACAACGCGGGCTGGCAACGGCGCAGCGCTGGTTGCAACGCTTTGGCCCGGCTGCGTTATTACTCAGCTGGATGCCGGTGGTGGGCGATTTGTTGTGCGTGTTGGCAGGTTGGCTGCGCATGCCGTGGGGTCCTGTTGTGCTTTTTCTGTGTATCGGAAAAGCACTGCGCTACATCGTTTTGACTATGATAACGCTACAGGGTATCGCTTGGTGGCATTAACGAAGTGAATATAACTCAATATTCTATCGGGTGCGGTTTCAGTATGCTTACGAATTATCGTTTTAGAAGCGGGAGGTCAATTTGATCCCGGACGTATCACAGGCGCTTTCTTGGTTGGAAGCCCACCCTCAGGCATTAAAAGGCATCCGCCGCGGTATTGAGCGCGAAACGCTGCGCGTTACTGCAGACGGCAAACTGGCTACCACCGGGCATCCGGAACATCTGGGGGCGGCATTAACGCATCATTGGATTACCACGGATTTTGCCGAGGCGCTGCTGGAGTTTATTACGCCGGTTGATGACGATATCGATCATTTATTGACGTTCCTGCGCGATATTCATCGCCACGTGGCGCGCAATATCGGTGATGAACGCATGTGGCCGCTGAGTATGCCGTGCTTTATCGGCGCGGAGCAGGATATCGAACTGGCACAGTTTGGCTCGTCGAATATCGGCCGTATGAAAACGCTGTATCGCGAAGGGTTGAAGAACCGCTACGGCGCCTTGATGCAGACCATTTCCGGCGTGCACTATAACTTTTCGTTGCCGCTGGAGTTCTGGCAGGCATGGGCCGGAGTAGAAGATGCCGAAAGTGGCAAGGAACAGATATCTGCCGGCTATTTCCGCCTGATCCGCAACTATTATCGCTTCGGCTGGGTTATCCCGTTCCTGTTCGGCGCATCACCGGCTATTTGTTCCTCGTTCCTCAACGGGCGTGAAACCTCGCTGCCGTTCGAAAGCAACGGGCGTGGCATGCTGTACCTGCCTTATGCCACTTCACTGCGGTTGAGCGATCTGGGCTATACCAACAAGTCGCAGAGTAACCTCGGCATTACCTTCAACGATCTGCAAAGCTACGTGAAGGGGCTGAAAAAGGCCATCGTCACGCCGTCAGAAGAGTTTGCCAAGCTGGGAGTGAAAGACGGCGATCGCTATTTGCAATTGAATACCAATGTGCTGCAGATAGAAAACGAACTGTATGCGCCGATCCGGCCGAAACGCGTCACCCATAGTGGGGAAACGCCGTCAGATGCGCTTCTACGCGGCGGTATTGAATATATCGAAGTCCGCTCGCTGGACATTAACCCGTTCTCGCCAATCGGCGTAGATGCGGTACAGGCGCGTTTCCTCGATTTGTTCCTGGTGTGGTGCGTGTTGGCCGATGCGCCGGAAATGAACAGCGATGAACTGCTGTGTACGCGCAAAAACTGGAACCGCGTTATCCTGGAAGGGCGCAAGCCGGGGCAAACCATCGGCATCGGTTGCGACGATACGCGCAAACCGCTGCAACAGGTCGGCAAGGCGCTGTTTGCCGACCTGCGTCGCGTAGCCGAAGTGCTTGACAGCGAAGCGGGCAACCAGGCTTATCAGCAGGTCTGCGATCAATTGGTTGCGGCCTTTGACGATCCGGATTTGACGTTCTCCGCCCGTATTCTGAAGGCCATGCAGGACGCCGGCAACGGCGGTGTAGGGCTGGCATTGGCGGAACAGTACCGTCAGATGCTGCGGGACGAACCGCTGGAGATTTTGAGCGAGGCGGCATTGGCTAAAGAAGCGGAAGCCTCTTGGCAGCGTCAGCGCGACATAGAAGCCAGTGATACGCTAAGCTTTGAACAGTTCCTGAAGGCCAATGGCGGGGGCTGAAAAGAAAATGGCCACATCAATGTGGCCAAATATGCATCTCTGATGACAGGGATGATGATAACAAATGCGCGTCTTTCACATAGTCAGACTTGCAGGGTGGGAAAAGGTTTCCTTGGATTGCGAAAAAATCCGAAATAATTTTTTTTAACGAGGAGGTGCTAAATGCCACTGCTGGATAGTTTTACCGTAGATCACACCCGCATGGCGGCCCCGGCGGTTCGCGTTGCGAAAACCATGAAAACGCCGCATGGTGACACCATCACCGTGTTCGACCTGCGTTTTTGCATTCCGAACCAAGAAGTGATGCCAGAGCGCGGTATCCATACGCTGGAACACCTGTTTGCCGGCTTTATGCGCGATCACCTGAACGGGCAGGGCGTGGAGATTATCGATATCTCACCAATGGGTTGCCGTACCGGTTTCTACATGAGTTTGATTGGCGTACCTGAAGAGCAGCGCGTGGCGGATGCCTGGAAAGCGGCAATGGCCGACGTGTTGAAAGTGACCGATCAGCGCAAGATCCCTGAGCTGAACGAATTCCAATGCGGCACCTACCATATGCATTCGCTGGAAGAAGCACAGGACATTGCCAAGCACATTCTGGATCGCGATGTAGTGGTTAACCACAATGACGAGCTGGCGTTGCCGAAAGAGAAACTGCAAGAGCTGCATATCTAGCCGTCAGCCAGACTTGTCGGCTGTTAATGTAAAAAAGACGCGATTTCGCGTCTTTTTCTTTTATGCAGCGCTCTGCTTAATGATTCTGTACGCTAGCCTGCAGAGGTTTGATCGGCGTCACCCGTACCTGTTTGATCATGTTGTCCTGCACGTCCAGAATGTCGAAGTCATAATGGCCGACGCGGATCCGGGTGCCGGTTTCCGGGATTTCTTCCAGCTCTTCCAGCAACATGCCGTTGATGGTACGCGCATCAACCGCCGGCAGGTTCCAGTTGAAGGCCTTGTTCAGTTCCCGCACGTTGGCAGTACCGTCAATCAGTACCGAACCATCGCTCTGCGGATTCACCTCTTCCGCCAGCGTAGGCGACATTGAGGTGGTGAAATCACCGACGATCTCTTCCAGGATATCCTCCACCGTCACCAGCCCCTGAATATCGCCGTATTCATCAACCACGATGCCGACCTTTTCCTTGTTGCGCTGGAACTTGACCAGTTGCACGTTAAGCGGCGTGCCTTCCGGCACGTAATAGATCTCATCGGCGGCCCGCAGCAGGTTTTCCTTGTTGAACTCTTTCTTTTCGGTCATTAGCCGGTAGGCTTCGCGCACTCGCAACATGCCGATGGCGTCGTCCAGCGAGTCGCGATACAACACGATGCGGCCATGCGGCGAATGGGTCAGCTGACGCATGATGGATTTCCAGTCATCATTGATATCAATGCCCATGATTTCATTGCGCGGCACCATGATGTCTTCCACCGATACCTTTTCCAGGTCCAGTACCGAAATCAGCATGTCCTGATAGCGTCGTGATATCTGTGAGTGCGATTCGTTAACGATGGTGCGCAGCTCTTCCTTGCTGACCGCATCGCTGATCCGCTGATTGGTGTGGACACCGAACAGGCGCAGCAGGATGCTGGTAATGCCATTGAGCAACCAGACCAGCGGGAACATGATTTTCTGCAACGGCGCCAGCAGGAAGCTGCTGGGGAAAGCGATGCGTTCCGGATAGAGTGCGGCGAAGGTTTTGGGCAATACCTCGGCGAATAGCAGCACCGCGAAGGTCAATACGCCAGTGGCGATAGCGACCCGAGATCGCCATATAAGCGCATGCCGACGATGGTCGCCAGCGCCGAGGCCAGGATATTCACCAGGTTATTGCCGATCAGTACCAGGCCGATCAGGCGGTCAGGTTTTTGCAGCAGCTTTTCAACCCGGCGGGCAGAACGGTTGCCTTGTTTGGACAAATGACGAAGACGATAGCGGTTGAGCGTCATCATGCCGGTTTCGGAGCCTGAAAAATAAGCTGAAACCACTATCATGATCACCATAATGATGATTAGGGTGGCTGTCGAAACGTGCTCCAACGCGATATTCCTTATGTGTGGAGAAAAGTAACCTCAACGAACAATGAGGCGGTAGCCATAATGCAGTTTAGCGCACCATCACTTCCTGGATCAGGCGACTGCCAAAGTAAGCCAGGGTTAGCAGGAACGCGCCGACCAGACTGAACCAGACTACGCGGCGGCCGCGCCAGCCTTCATGATAATGGCCCCAGAGCAGAACGATATAGACAAACCATGCCATGATCGACAGCACCGCTTTATGGACGTTTTCCTTACTGAACAGATTATCCATATACAACAAGCCAGTGCACAGGGTGAGGGTCAGCAGCACCACGCCTATCTGGGTGATGTGGAACATCTTGCGTTCAATACTCATCAACGGTGGCATATCGGCGCTGAAACTGAGCTTTTTGTTCTTCAGCAGATAATCCAGCCAGGCCAATTGCAGAGCATAGAGCGCGGCAATGATCAGCGTGGCGTAGGAAAACAGTGCCAGGCCGATGTGCACCAGCAGTTCCGGGCTGGCTTCCAGATGGGTTATGAACTCGCCCGGCAACAGGCTGACAAACGCCAGATTGATCATCGCAAAGCTATAGACGATCGGCAGCAGGAACCAGCCGCGATCGCGGGATGCAACGATGGTCATCACGGTGCAGATAATCAGGCTGACGATCGAACCTATGTTGATCAAGCTGAGGTTTTGCCCACCGCCAACGTCGAAAATACGCTGTTGCAGGGCGATGGCGTGACACACCAGCGCCACCACGGCAGAGAGCAGAGCAAGCCGACGGTATGCGCTATTCTTCCGCAACAAGCTGGGAATGATCAGTCCAAGGCTGAGCAGGTAGGCTATCAAAGCCACAATGGAAAATACTGGCATAGCGTTTAATTTTGCATCGGCGTGATTAATTGGATTGCCAGTATAGCGTCGTGTGGGCCGTGCTCCAACCGATCTCCAACGCCAAGGCAGAGATCGTGTCTGCTTCGTGTTATAATCGCTGCAATTGTGTCGCCATGGCGGCCTGTCTTTACGTTGAGCCTGAGACGATGTTTGAAAATTTAACCGATCGATTGTCGCGCACATTGCGCAATATCAGCGGCCGTGGGCGGCTGACCGAAGAAAATATCAAGGAAACCCTGCGGGAAGTGCGCATGGCATTGCTGGAAGCGGACGTTGCGCTGCCGGTAGTGCGTGACTTTATCAATCGTGTCAAAGAAAGCGCGGTTGGACATGAAGTCAACAAAAGCCTGACGCCGGGGCAGGAGTTCGTCAAGATCGTCAAGAGCGAACTGATTGCCGCCATGGGTGAAGTGAACACCGAGCTGAACCTGGCGGCTCAGCCGCCAGCGGTGGTACTGATGGCAGGCTTGCAAGGTGCCGGTAAAACCACCAGCGTCGGCAAGCTAGGCAAGTTCCTGAAAGAAAAACAAAAGAAAAAAGTGCTGGTGGTTTCCGCCGACGTTTATCGTCCTGCGGCGATTAAACAGTTGGAAACGCTGGCTGAAGGCGTCGGCATCGACTTTTTCCCGTCGGATGCCAAAGACAAGCCGATCGACATCGTTAACCGCGCGTTACAACAGGCGAAGCTGAAGTTTTACGACGTACTGATCGTCGATACCGCCGGTCGTTTGCACGTCGACGAAGCGATGATGGACGAAATCAAGCAGGTGCATGCGGCGATCAAGCCGGTGGAAACCCTGTTTGTGGTCGACGCCATGACCGGCCAGGATGCGGCCAACACCGCCAAGGCGTTTAACGAAGCGTTGCCGCTGACCGGCGTAGTGCTGACCAAGGTTGACGGTGACGCGCGCGGTGGTGCCGCGTTGTCGATTCGCCATATTACCGGTAAGCCGATCAAGTTCCTGGGCGTTGGTGAGAAGACCGACGCACTTGAGCCGTTCCACCCGGATCGCGTGGCTTCGCGTATTCTCGGTATGGGCGACGTGCTGTCGTTGATTGAAGACATCGAGAGCAAGGTCGACCGCGATCAAGCGGAGAAACTGGCCAATAAACTGAAGAAGGGTGACGGCTTTGATTTGACCGACTTCCTCGATCAGCTCAAGCAAATGCGTAACATGGGCGGTATGGCCAGTATGTTGAGCAAGTTGCCGGGTGCCGGCCAACTGCCGGACAACGTCAAATCGCAGATGGACGACAAGGTACTGGTGCGCATGGAGGCGATCATCAACTCGATGACGCTGAAGGAGCGCGCCAAACCGGAAATCATTAAAGGGTCGCGCAAGCGCCGTATCGCGATGGGTTCCGGCATGCAGGTGCAGGACGTCAACCGACTGTTAAAACAGTTTGACGAAATGCAGCGCATGATGAAAAAGATGAAAAAAGGCGGCATGGCGAAGATGATGCGCGGCATGAAAGGCATGATGCCGCCGGGCTTCCCAGGCCGTTAAACGCGCAGGTCTCCCACTGGGGAGCGCGTTAACCGATTTGCCGCTCGCGGCAAAAACCGCCCGAAAGTGAGTGGGGCGCAAAACGAATTGCCGGCAATCTACGCTTTAGATTGCTTTTTGCGCCAAAATGAGTAAAATTTTCGGGCTTTTTATATTGCAACCGGGCCCCGTCCCTCAATGGGGCCCGGCTGTTTTATTAACTAAAGAGGATGTTATGGTAACAATTCGTTTGGCACGTGGCGGCGCTAAAAGCGTCCGTTCTATCAAGTAGTAGTGACCGACAGCCGCAACGCTCGTGATGGTCGTTTCATCGAGCGCGTAGGCTTCTTCAACCCGATCGCTTCTGGTCAGGCTGAAGCACTGCGTCTGGACCTGGACCGCATCGAACATTGGGTCGGCCTGGGTGCAACCGTTTCTGATCGCGTTGGCGCGCTGATCAAAGACGCTAAGAAAGCAGCTTAATCTGTCGCGGTGGTGGCAATGAGCAAGCAACTCAAACCGGTAGCACCTAAGCAGCCGCTTGTACTCGGCAAAATGGGGTCTACTTACGGCATTCGTGGTTGGCTCAGAGTGTTTTCATCCACCGAAAACGCTGAAAGCATTTTTGACTATCAGCCGTGGTTAATCCAAAAGGCGGGTCAGTGGCAGGTTGTCGAGCTGGAAAGCTGGAAGCGCCACAATCAGGACCTGATCATCAAGATCAAAGATATTGACGATCGGGATGCGGCGAATCTACTGACCAATTGCGAAATTGTGGTGGATTCCGAGCAGTTGCCTCCGTTGGAAGGCGATGATTACTACTGGAAAGACCTGATGGGCTGCCAGGTAGTCACCACTTCCGGCTACGAACTGGGCAAAGTCATCGATATGATGGAAACCGGTTCGAACGACGTAATGGTCGTGCGGGCAAACCTGAAAGATGCCTTCGGCATGAAGGAGCGGTTGGTCCCGTTTCTTCATGGGCAGGTTATCAAGAAAGTCGATCTCGCTGCCAAGGTAATCGAGGCAGATTGGGATCCTGGTTTTTGACCTCCGGATCACACGATCGCAGCAAGTGGAATAACGCAATGGGGATTGGCTTGTGTTCATTGGTATTGTAAGCCTGTTTCCAGAGATGTTCCGTGCAATCACCGATTACGGGGTGACTGGCCGGGCAGTAAAAAATGGCCTGCTGAGCGTGCAGTGCTGGAGTCCTCGTGACTTCACCTACGACCGGCATCGTACCGTGGACGATCGCCCTTATGGCGGCGGCCCGGGAATGCTGATGATGGTGCAACCTTTACGGGAAGCCATTTCAGCTGCGAAAGCAGCGGCAGGCGAGGGAGCAAAGGTGATTTATCTGTCACCTCAGGGGCGCAAGCTGGATCAAACCGGCGTTTGCGAACTGGCGACCAATCAGAAGATGATTCTGGTGTGCGGTCGTTACGAAGGGATCGATGAGCGCGTGATCCAAACCGAAATTGACGAAGAATGGTCAATCGGCGATTACGTTCTCAGCGGCGGGGAACTGCCGGCAATGACCCTGATCGATTCAGTTGCCCGTTTCATACCGGGCGTGCTGGGACATCAGGCCTCTGCGGAAGAAGACTCTTTCGTCGATGGATTGCTGGATTGCCCGCACTATACCCGGCCTGAGGTGTTAGAAGGGATGGAAGTACCGCCGGTTCTGCTGTCGGGCAACCATGCCGAGATACGTCGCTGGCGCTTAAAGCAGTCGCTGGGCCGTACCTGGCTTAGAAGACCTGAACTTCTAGAAAGCCTAGCTCTGACTGACGAGCAAGAGGTGTTGCTGGCGGAGTTCCAACGGGAACATCGCGCCGAGCAACAGGACTATTAAGGCAACGTCCGAGGACGTAGCCGATATATCAGTTTACCTAGGGTAAGAGACATATTATGAGCAACATTATTAAGCAACTTGAACAAGAGCAGATGAAGCAAGACGTACCTGCATTCCGTCCGGGTGATTCCGTGGAAGTGAAGGTATGGGTCGTTGAAGGTAGCAAAAAACGTCTGCAGGCATTCGAGGGCGTGGTTATCGCTATCCGTAACCGCGGTCTGCACTCTGCATTCACTGTTCGTAAGATTTCCAACGGCGAAGGTGTTGAGCGTGTATTCCAGACTCACTCCCCAGTAATCGACAGCATTACTGTTAAACGTCGTGGTGCCGTTCGTAAAGCCAAACTGTACTACCTGCGTGAGCGTACTGGTAAGGCTGCTCGCATCAAAGAGCGTCTTAACTAAGATACAGCTAACGCTGCATCCAAAAGTTAATAGTCATAAGGGGCTTGCCGTGATGGTAAGCCCCTTTTTTATACCCGGTGCAGTATAACTCGCCTGGTGGACAGCCTTGCCGGCTTTGCTGCGGCTGTAAAGCCGTTGATGGTCGGCAAAAATACGCGTTAGGCCAGTGGATTGGCGATGTCCGATCGGCGAGGTTGCAACGCCGAACGACGCCATTACAGCGCAGCCGCGCGCTGCTTTCCCTTATCTGCATGTGGCTGAGCGGGAATGATATCCCCCGGCTTTACGATCACTCGCGCCACCGACTCGTGCGTGGCGAAGGTACAGCTGCAATTAATGTTTTGGCATTGGTGATAACGTTCTTTGGTCGACTCGCTGAGGTAGCGGCTGGAACGGGTATGGGCCACGCTACCGCATAGTGGACAGTGCATCATGATCGGATCCTCTTGTGGTTTGCATTACGTATTGTGATTATATTAGTCGGTAAACTCGTAAAAGCAAGATTAAATTTGCGAGTTGTCGGCTGATTTGTTTTTACATTTGTTGATTGAGGAATTGCTGTGTTAACGCCGAGGTTAAGTAGCGAAACGGCAGAGGAAAAAGCGAGAACATCCGATGTTTAAGCGCAAGAAGTCAGCCGCGGTGAACGCCAGTCGGCGCGATAGGCCACGACTCGCTTCAGTTATCGAGTTCATCATACAGCCGGCGCTTCAGACCGCTTTTCCTGAGCGAACGTAGTAAATGATAACTTTTGCGGCGATAGTACCAGTTCACGGCAAAGGTACCGACACCAACGGCAGCTCCCACCAATACCGCAATGTCTTCAGGTGAATGCCGTCCAAACCACGCCAGGCAGGCGGCTATAAAATAAGAAAGCGTTGAAGTGAATTTTTCCATTGTGTAGTCCTACCTTTATTCGAGTTCCGCTTGGCAGCGGCGGTTGCCGCCGGCATCTCAACCGGCTAACCGTGTGACAAAGTGGGCTCTCGTTCCTCGAGCCCGGTTAGGCACAGTGTCCAGTTGCCAATTGCTGCCGGCAACGTCTGTGGGTTGTGGATACGCTGGCACAACCCGCAGACGTTGCATTGGTGACAAATAAAAACACCCGCGCCGGCGGGTGTCTAAAATGCTATGCCACGCGGCGCATAACGCGTTAGCGGTCGCTGTGGTGGTCGGCAGGGTAAAATATTTCTTGATAATCATTATCCGGCAGCACCTGACTGGCCAGATCTGAAATCAGCGACATGGCGATCAAAAACTCAGAGCTGCTGCATTGTGCCGCCTGGGATACATCTGCGATGAACTGGATGCGCGACAGTGTTAGTTGTTGTTTATCCACGGTTTCCACTGTTTATGCCCTCTCTGCAATATACTGTTTATTTATACAGTATTAAGCAAAATGCTAAACCCGTCAATGGGTGGTGGCGTCATTTGCCGAGTAAAATTCCTGGATGATTAATAAGAGAACTATCTTGTTGAAACCACGAAGTTACCGATAGACCTCGGGGAGAGAAAGCGTCAGTGGTTGAGACGATAAGGTAAAAACATCGTTTTTGCTGCCTGTGGGGGAGTCAAAGAAAGTGTAAGTCGCATTTCAAGTTCATTAACTTGCTATTGCGCGTTACCTGTTTGTATTTTCATGGTTCATGCCGCATAATCTAATGATAGGCGAAAGTCACGCCAGGCAATACGGGTTGTCGCGGCTGTGCGCTGGCGATTCGCCAACGACGATGTGTAAAAGCAACATTATTTTATGACCGGGGAAGTTATGCGTGAAGAAACTGTGAATGACAATGCCGCCGTCGGCGCAGTGATTGAAAGAATCCTTGCTTCTTATGGCGTAGCCACACAAAAAGAGCTGAGCGAGGCCTTGGCCATCGCGCCCAACAATATCAGCAGTTGGCAGCAACGAGGCAGCGTGCCGGGGCAGGTGATTATCAATTGTGCGCTGACTACCGGCGCCGATCTGACCTGGCTGATGACCGGAGAAAAAGCAAAACAGCAGCAACCGCGAGAGAAAGTCTTGCCGGCGGTACGTGGCAAAGCGTTGTATGAGCGGGTGCAGGCTTCTGGCGGTAAGGGGGTGTTGCGGCGCATTCTGGATGCGTACGGTTTCAGTCTGCAAAAAGAGTTGGGCGATCTGCTGGGTATTTCCTCAGGCACCATGAGTACCTGGGTGCGGCGTAACTATTTTCCTGGCGATATCGTGGTGACCTGTGCGTTGGATACCGGGGTACCGTTGTTATGGCTGGCGACTGGCGAAGGGGATATGCACAGCGTGACCACGCCGGCGCCACCCGCCACCAGTCGCGCTCGCGCCTTGCCACAATATCAACTGCTGGCAGGGCAATTGCAACCTGCGGGGGAATGGTTGGCCGATCCGACCTTGATCCCCACTCGCGTTTTGCAACCGGCTTACGTTGACGGTGGGCGCACTGCATGGCTGGTGGACCTGGCTATTACGCATATTGCCAATGGGCGTTGGCTGATCGACATTGATGGCAATATAGATGTCTACGACATTGCGCGTCTGCCAGGCAATCAGCTGCAGGTCAGCGGTGGGAACGCTGATTTTCAATGTTCCACCGACGCCTTGAAAGCGTTGGGAATGGTCTGGTTGACGCTGGCCCAACAGGCATAAGAAACCCACCGTTTACCCACTGTGTTTGATGTCGTTGCGGGAGCCGGTGGGGAGGATAGCCGGTGGGTTGGTGCGACAGCGTGATTACAGGCCGTAAACCAGCGTTACCGAGGTGGTGGTATCGGTGTTTTTCGGCGCAGAAGCCGGCGGTTCACTGTTGTAGGTCACGGTATAGGCCAGGCGCAACGAGAACCGATCATTAATAGCCACGTTCAGTGCGGTTTCAGAGTTCAAGGTAATGTCTTCGTTTGCCAACGCGGAGAAACCTTCGGTGAACTTGGTGTTGTCGGTCAACTGGTAGGAATAGTTGGCAGCACCGTAAGCCAGTGCTTTGGTAGTGCGACCACCGTCGTGATATTCATCATGACGCACGCCCGGGCCAAATTCGACGCGCAGATCGTGAATCGGATCGTTGAAGATCTGGCGACCATAACCCCCGGTCAGCGTTGAGCGTGAATCATAACCTGCGAAGCGATCGTTCAACCAGCTTGCTTGACCAAACAAATAGTTACGGTCGGTCATGTTATAACGCGTGCGACCGCCGGCCTGGTATTTCTCAGAGGATCGCACATTGGATGAGGTCGTGTTGGTGGCCGATCCCCACAGGCTGTACGCGCTGACGGTGTTGAACCAGGTCAGTGACGTGTTGGCCAGCAGGGTGGAAC
The DNA here is from genome assembly GCF_900635445.1 of Serratia odorifera. NCBI lineage: Bacteria > Pseudomonadati > Pseudomonadota > Gammaproteobacteria > Enterobacterales > Yersiniaceae > Serratia > Serratia odorifera. Next base: position 562,866 of record NZ_LR134117.1, on the reverse strand, counting down.
TTTCCGAGTTGCCGGACTGCGCGTTATAACCAGCCTGAATATTACCTTCAAACGGCTTTTTTGCCGTGGCCGGATCGTCCATCGCGGTAAACAGCGTATTGTCGGCAAAGGATGAAAAAGACAGGCAAGCGGTCAAACAGCTTAGGTACAACGGAATAGCGCGACGAGCGCGTGAAGAGAGCATTTTGGATCCAGTTTGTTAAGTGGTGATTGGTGAAAACGGGCGCATTATAGCGACTCAGGCTACCGACCAAAATAGCGCCGATTAGCTTAAGTTTTTAATTTTTAACTACCAGTTATTCTCTTGTCTTCTGCTAATTTTACCGGATTGGACGCGATAAAATGCTATGTATCCTTAAGCTTTACGCGGCCTTTCAGCATAAGTGTCGTCAGGCGGCAACGGTTGGCCCATTGCCGCCACGCGACGGGCGTTACATGAAGGTGCTGACCAGCAGATAACCGGTGATGCAGGAACACAACACACCAATCAAGCCTGGAATAATAAAACTGTGGTTGATGATAAATTTACCAATACGCGTCGTGCCGGAGCGGTCAAAGCCGATGCAGGCCAAGTCGCTCGGATAGGTTGGCAAGACGAAATAGCCATAGGCCGCAGGGAAGAAAGCCAGCAGCATTTTGGGCTCGACCCCCAGTTGCAACCCCATCGGTGCGATGGCCGCCAGCGCCGCCGCCTGGCTGTTTACCAGTTTGGAAACCAGAAACAGCACGATGGCATAGGTCCACGGCTGGCTTTTGACCACATCCTCCAGCAGCAGCTTTAACTCACCCATATGCGCCTGAAAGAAAGTATCGCTCATCCAGGCGACGCCGAATACCGAGAAAATGGCCACCATGCCGGCTTTGAACACCGCGCCGTTGGCGATTTCGCCCGGCTTCACTTTGCAGCTCATTAATATGATGGCGCCGGCGATCAGCATCATCATCTGAATCACCAGATTCATCGACAGCGGTTTCAGCACCCCTTTGGCCTCAAATGACGGGCGCAAATCGGCAAATGCCCCAAGCAGCACCACGACGGCAATCGCCGCAAAAAAGATCAGCGTTGAAGCATAGGCCTGCTTGGCGAAGCGTTGATTCAACAGCGTTTCGGTACCGCCATAGATATAGGCGCGCTGCTCGGGATCGCTGATCCGCGCCTGGAACTCGGCATCGTTGTCTAAATCCTTGCCACGGCGCAAGCTCCACAGTGCGGCCATCAATACGCCGACCAGTGAGGAAGGGATTGAAATCGCCAATATCTCCAGCAGTGTATAGGCCTTGCCGATGCCATGGCCAGCGGCAATGATGGACACCAGTGAAACCACCGCCACCGAAACCGGTGACGCGGTGATGGCCATTTGCGATGCGACTGACGACACGGCCATCGGCCGTTCTGGTCGAATGCCTTTTTTGATGGCGATATCGGCAATAATCGGGAACATGGTATATACCACATGGCCGGTGCCACACAGGAAGGTCAGCGTCCAGGTAGTGAACGGCGCCAGCAGCGTGATGTGTTGTGGATGACGACGCAGCAGGCGTTCGGCGTATTGCATCATGACATTCAAACCGCCGGCGGTTTGCAGCACCGAGGCGCAGCCAATGACCGCCAGTATGGTCAGCATGACATCGACCGGCGGTTTGCCGGGTTGTAACCCAAACACAAAGCTCAGCAGGAATAAACCGATGCCGCTGATCAACCCCAGTCCCATGCCGCCAAAGCGGGTACCGACCAGTAAGCAAAGAATAATAATGGCGAATTGCAGAGTTATCATGAGAGTCCCTTGTTAAAAGTAATGCTGTGGCTCATGAGCCTTCCTTGCAGGTGACGGGGCCTGTCTATGCAGGTCTACCCCTAAAGAGGTGTGAACCGTTTAGCGTCATCATTCAGTAATTACCGGGGGAGAACTATGAGGTTGCGCAATGTTTATTCATGAAATAACTCTTTTAGGGAGATATAAAACCGTATTGGATGGCGATAGCTGCTGTGTGTAAACTTAAATTTACATTCAGGGTGGGTGTTGACAGGATTTACCACTAACGCGCCATGGCGGTTTTGGTCGAGAAGATTTTTATTTTACCTGTTGTTTTTAAAAAATATTATTGGTTTTATTTCGTTTTGTTTTTCGGGGCTTTATGCTTCCCATGTTGTCAGTAATTTTTTATTTACGGATTTTGGATTGAAAACTTTACAACGCATGGTAAGGTAGGCCCTGTAACGCTCAATATTTAACTAACTTACGCTCAGGCATAACGGCAAACGACAGGAAACAGCATCATGCAAAAAGACGCGCTCAATAACGTACATATCAGTGCAGAACAGGTTTTGATTACGCCGGAAGAGCTGAAAAACCAGTTCCCGCTCAGCGCCAGTGATGAAAATGAAATCGCTGCTGCCCGCAAAACTATCGCCGATATCTTGCAAGGGCGCGATCACCGTCTGCTGGTGGTGTGCGGGCCATGTTCGATCCACGATCCGGATGCGGCGCTGGATTACGCACGTCGTTTGAAAACCCTGTCGGCTGAATTGAGCGATCAGCTGTATATCGTTATGCGCGTCTATTTTGAAAAGCCAAGAACCACCGTCGGTTGGAAAGGCCTGATCAACGATCCGTATATGGATGGTTCGTTTGACGTGGAAGCCGGTTTGCACATTGCGCGTCGCCTGTTGCTGGATCTGGTTGGCATGGGGTTGCCGTTGGCCACCGAAGCGTTGGACCCCAACAGCCCGCAATACCTCGGCGATCTGTTCAGTTGGTCGGCAATCGGTGCGCGTACCACCGAATCGCAGACCCACCGCGAAATGGCGTCCGGCCTGTCGATGCCGGTCGGCTTTAAAAATGGCACCGACGGTAGTCTGGGAACCGCCATCAACGCCATGCGGGCCGCCGCCATGCCACACCGCTTCGTTGGTATCAATCAGGCTGGGCAAGTGTGCCTGTTACAAACCCAAGGCAACCCGGATGGCCACGTGATCCTGCGTGGCGGCAAAACGCCAAATTACAGTGCGCAAGACGTTGCGGCCTGTGAAAAACAGATGCGTGAAGCGGGACTCCGTCCGTCCTTGATGATAGATTGCAGCCATGGCAATTCTAATAAAGATTACCGCCGTCAGCCGGTGGTTGCCGAGTCGGTGGTAGAGCAGATCAACGCAGGTAATCGTTCTATTACCGGAATCATGCTGGAGAGCCATCTGCATGAAGGCAACCAGTCTTCCGAGCAGCCGCGTGTCGATATGCGCTACGGCGTATCCGTCACCGACGCCTGTATTGACTGGAACGACACCGAGACGCTGCTGCGCCGCATGCATCAGCAGCTTGGTGCCGCGCTGATGGCACGCACTGGAGAGTAGTGAGTTATGGTGGCTGAACTGACCGCGCTGCGCGATCAAATTGACGAAGTGGATAAAGCGCTGCTGGATTTGCTGGCGAAACGCCTGCATCTGGTGGCTGAAGTGGGCGAAGTCAAAAGCCGCCACGGACTGCCGGTGTATGTACCCGAGCGTGAAGCGGCGATGCTGGCTTCGCGCCGTGCGGAAGCGGCGGCGCTTGGCGTACCGCCGGACCTGATTGAAGACATATTGCGTCGTGTGATGCGCGAATCGTACGTCAGCGAGAATGACAAAGGTTTTAAAACCCTCTGTCCGCAGCTGCGTCCGATTGTGATTATCGGCGGCAACGGCCAGATGGGGCGTTTGTTCAATCGGCTGCTGACGCTGTCGGGCTATCAGGTAAACGTGTTGGATCAGCACGATTGGCCGCAGGCGGAAACGCTGCTGGCTGATGCTGGCATGGTGATTGTCAGCGTGCCGATCCACGTCACCGAGCAGGTTATTCAGCGGCTGCCTACGCTGCCAGACGACTGCATTCTGGTTGACCTGGCATCGGTGAAGAACCGCCCGCTGCAGGCGATGCTGGCGGCACACGGCGGCCCGGTATTGGGGTTGCACCCAATGTTTGGCCCAGATGTCGGCAGCGTTGCCAAGCAGGTGGTGGTGTACTGCGACGGCCGTCAGCCCGAAGCCTACCAGTGGCTGCTGGAGCAATTGCAAGTGTGGGGCGCACGGTTGCACTGCAGCAGCGCGGTGGAACATGACCAGAACATGGCGTTCATTCAGGCTCTGCGCCACTTCGCTACGTTTGCCTACGGCCTGCATTTGGCGGAGGAAAACGTGCAACTGGAGCAATTGCTGGCGCTGTCCTCGCCGATTTATCGGCTGGAACTGGCGATGGTGGGGCGGCTGTTTGCGCAGGATCCACAGCTGTACGCCGATATCATCATGTCGTCGGAAGAAAATATTCAACTGATCAAGCGTTACTACACGCGTTTCGGCGCGGCGATCGAACTGCTGGAACATGGCGATAAACAGCAGTTTATCAACAGCTTCCAAAAGGTTGAACACTGGTTCGGTGATTATGCCGAGCGTTTCCTGGTAGAAAGTCGTTCACTACTGCGTCAGGCTAACGACAGTCGTCAATAAAACCCGCGATGCATCACAAAAAAGGTCTGGCAGATGCCAGACCTTGCAACGTGCTGACTCTGTCAGCTATCAAACCAAGCCCCTGCACACCAGGCTGAAGAGTCGGCTAACTGGTTGCCGTACCCCACTCGGCGCTTTTCTGCGCGTCAGGAGGGATTGACCGGGACCACGTTTTCACTTGGGTAGCAGCCTAGCACCTTTAACGAGCGAGTAATTGGCGTCAAGTCCTGCAGGGCTTTCTGCATGGCATCGGAGCGGATATTCGCCTGCACGTCGATGTAAAACATCTCTTCCCACGGATTGCCATGGATCGGGCGGGATTCCAATTTGGTCATGATGATGCCGTTGTCACGCAGCACCAGCAACGCTTCGACCAATGCCCCCGACTGTTGGCCGGTTGCCATGATAAAAGTGGTTTTCGCCGGCACCTGTTCTGACACGTCAATTGCCTTGCGCGCCAACACGATGAAGCGGGTAATATTCTGTTGCTGGTTGGCCAGGTTGTGTTCCAGCACCTGCAGACCATACAGCGCGCCGCCGGCTTCGCTGCCCAGTGCGGCGGCTGTTGGCGAATTGATTTTAGCAACCTTTTCCATTGCCGCAGCGGTGCTTTCGCAGTATTCGATTTTCCAGTGTGGGTAACGGTTGATGAAATGGCTGCACTGCTGGAACGGTTGCGGATGGCTGTAGACGGTATCAATCTGGTTAAGGTCGGTATCGCCGGCGACCAGCACGCAGTGATCGATCGGATTGGTCAGTTCGCCGACGATTGACAGGCTGGTGTGCTGCAGCAGGTCGTAAACGTCGTTGATGGAACCGGAACTGGTGTTCTCAATCGGTAATACCGCGTAGTCCGCCTGGCCGGTTTCGACCTGGGTGAAAATATCCTGGAATTTCTGACAACCGTGCTCGATCAATTGGTCGAAATGGCGTGCGGCATAGCGGCGCGCGGCCAGATGGGAATAAGACCCTTTCGGCCCGAGGAACGCAACGCGTGCAGAATGCTGGCTGGTCTGATTGAGTTGATGTTGCAACAGTGCCTGTTGGGTCAGTACCGAGTCTTCAATAATCAGCTGGAACAGGCGAGTGATGTAAAAACCGTCCAGCTCATAGGGTTTGGCGGCGGTGATCAGGGCGTCCAGCAGGTCGCGCTCGCGCTCTTTATCGCGGATTGGCCGGTGAGAGTGCAACTTGGTTTTGCCCACTTCGACTGCGAGCTCACGACGTTCCGCCAGTAATGCCAGCAGTTTCAGATCCAGTGCGCTGATGCGTTCACGCAGCACGAGTAATGGGTTGTCAGTCATAATCAGCTTTGCCCTGTGTTTTTCTAATAATCATAAAAAAAGCCTCCTGTTTCCAGGAGGCTTTGCTGTTCGTCTTCGCATTCTTTATCACACGACGAAACGCCTCCCAATCAGGGGAAGGTAAAAAAGAATGCGAAGAAAAACGGTTTGCGTTGCATTGGCTGCTTATCGGCTAATGAGTGAGGTTTTAAAGTAACCGCTGGGTTTTCTTTCTGTCAATAAAAACCGGTGAACAAAAAGCGCGCCCTTGGGCGCGCTGGGTGTGGAAACACCGGGACGGGTTACTCTTGTTCAGGTTCTACTGCGACTTCCGGAACGACGTCCTTCACGCTGGCGTGTGCGCGGCGTGCCTCGCCTTTATGCTGCACTTTGTTGAGCTGGCGCTCCAGCTTGGCGATCAGTTCGTTGACGGCGGTATACATATCTTCGTGTTTGGCGCTGGCGACCAGCGGGCCGTTTGGCGTGGTGATGGTGGCGTCGGCCACAAACCCTTTAGGTTCTTTGGATAAAACAATGTGCGGGTTAATCAGTTGGGCCTGCCATTTATCCAGTTTGCTGAGACGGTCTTCGACATGATTACGGATTGCGGGGGTGATATCCATTTGTTTGCTGGTAATGTTGATTGTCATATAACTTACCTCTCTTGTCTTTCCGTCTTGGATGGATTCAGCATACCCCGCTTTAGGGCTAAAGGGGTGAGGAAAATCACCTTTTTTTTGTCACCTTTTGCAAAGTTAGTTCAATCTGTGATTTAGCCTCTGAAACCGCCATCTAGCGCTTGAGTCTTCTCGCCGGATCGCGCATTATCGATAGGTTGACCGGCGTGGATTGTTCTTTAATGCCGTGTTTTTAATTGCATATTTTCCCAATTTGGCGCCAGCGTGCGCCAATAAAAACGGCAGCCGCGGCTGCCGTTTTGTTATCTGCTATGCGGGATGGCGATCAGGCCTGATTGGCAGCGATGATTTTCGCCACTTTGTCCGCCTGGCCGTTCAGCTGCAACTGCTTGTACGCGTTTTCCATCAGCGGCAGCGCATCGCGCGTCGCTTTGGTGTCCGGGTATTCACGCATCATCTGTTCGACACGATTAACAACCGCGACGTAAGCACCGCGTTTAGTGTAGTATTCCGCCACTGAAAGCTCATACTTGGACAAACGGTCCTTGAGGTATACCAGGCGCTTTTGCGCATCCGGCGTATACTGACTGCTCGGATACTGCTGAATCAGCTGGCTGAAATCGCGGAACGCAGCGCGGGCATGCTGTGGATCGCGGTCTGAACGATCGACCCCGAAGAAGCCTTGCAATGCGCTGTCATCCAGTGCCATATCCGTCAGACCACGCATGTACATCACATAATCGATGTTCGGATGCGTCGGGTTCAGGCGCATAAAGCGATCGATGGATGCCTGCGCCAGTGGCAGATCGGCCGACTTATAGTAGGCATAAATCAGATCCAGCTGCACTTGCTGGGAGTACGGCCCGAAAGGATAGCGGTTGTCTAACGCTTCGAGTTGCGTAATCGCGCCCTTGAAGTTACCGTCCTGCAGTTTCTGCTGGGCGTTTGCATAGATTTCCGAAGGCGGGTTGTCGGGAACCGCATCCTTGGAACTGGAGCAACCTGCCAGCGCCAGGCTCAACGTGGCTGCCGCCACCAGATATTTCATACGCGTCATGACGTTTTGATTATCCTCAGGGTGTTATTCCGGGAGACTGTCCGTTAAGCTCCCGACAAAGACCAGTTACAATAGCACATTATATTAAACGGCATCGCCGTGAAAACCCAACGTTAACGAAGAAGCTGCATATGGCACAACAAGTACAACTCACCGCAACGGTGGCCGAATCTCAACTCGGACAACGTTTAGATCAGGCTTTGGCCGAATTGTTCCCCGATTATTCACGTTCTCGCATAAAAGAATGGATTTTGGAAGATCGGGTGCAGGTCAACGGCAAAACGACAAACAAACCGAAAGAGAAGGTACTGGGGGGAGAGACGGTTGCCATTGATGCGCAGATTGAAGAAGAAGCGCGTTGGGAACCGCAGGACATCCCGCTGGATATCGTTTATGAAGACAGCGATATTCTGGTGATCAACAAACCGCGCGATCTGGTGGTACACCCGGGTGCCGGCAATCCTGATGGCACGGTGCTCAATGCCTTGCTGCACTACTATCCGGAAATTATCGACGTGCCGCGTGCCGGCATCGTTCACCGTCTGGACAAAGACACCACCGGTCTGATGGTGGTCGCCAAAACCGTGCCTGCGCAAACCCGTCTGGTTGAAGCGCTGCAGTTGCGGGAAATTACCCGTGAATACGAAGCGGTGGCGATCGGCACCATGACCGCCGGCGGTACCGTGGAAGAGCCGATTGCGCGCCATTCCACCAAACGTACTCATATGGCGGTTCACCCGATGGGCAAACCGGCGGTAACGCATTACCGCATCATGGAGCATTTCCGCGCGCACACCCGTTTACGTTTGCGTCTGGAAACCGGCCGTACCCACCAGATCCGTGTGCATATGTCACACATTAGCCATCCGCTGGTGGGCGATCCGCTGTACGGTGGCCGTCCACGTCCGCCAAAAGGCGCATCAGAGGCGTTTATCACCACTTTACGTGGCTTCGACCGTCAGGCACTGCATGCCACCATGCTGCGTTTGTATCATCCTATCAGCGGTATTCAGATGGAATGGCATGCGCCATTACCACAGGATATGGTTGATTTGATCGATGCGCTGAAGGCCGATACCGAAGAATTCAAGGATCAGATGAACTGGTAATGGACGCGCTCATCCAACCCGACTGGCCGTTACCGCAAGGTGTCGCGGCATGTAGCACCACCCGACACGGCGGTATAAGCCTGCCGCCGTATGATTCGCTTAATCTCGGCAGCCACGTCGGGGATGTCGAATCGGCGGTGTGGCATAACCGTGAACTGCTGGTGGCGGGCGCCAGCCTGCCACAGATGCCATACTGGCTGGAGCAGGTGCATGGGACTCGCGTACTGCGCCTGGAAGGGCAGGCGCCGACCGATCTGCGCGCTGACGCGGTGTACAGTAACCAGCCGGGACAGGTTTGTGCGGTGATGACGGCGGATTGCCTGCCGGTGTTGTTCTGCTCTCGGACCGGCAAAGAAGTCGCCGCCGCTCATGCCGGCTGGCGTGGGTTATGCGATGGGGTGCTGGAAAGCACGGTTGCGGAATTTGCTGCCGAGCCTGGCCAGATCGTTGCCTGGCTCGGACCGGCCATCGGACCGCAGTGCTTTGAGGTCGGCGCTGAAGTGCGCGCGGCGTTTATGGCGGTCGACGCCGCTGCTGACGCTGCTTTTATCCCTCACGGCGATAAATACCTTGCCGATATCTACTTATTGGCACGCCAGCGGCTGCAAGCTGTTGGAATCACCGAAACCTATGGTGGCAATCGTTGTACCGTTAGCGAAATCAGTCATTTTTTCTCCTATCGACGCGAGCGAATAACCGGACGTCTGGCAAGTTTAATCTGGCTGATATAACCTATTGAATTAGGACGGTCCACCGACGCATAACGTTGTACTCATAATATAGTGTCGAAATAACCTTGAAAATTTGAGGGATGACCTCATTTAATCTCCAGTAGCAATTTTGTCCTATATTGGAGGTGTTATGCGTCTGGATCGTCTTACCAACAAGTTCCAGCTTGCCCTCGCCGATGCCCAATCTCTAGCCCTTGGGCACGACAACCAGTTTATTGAACCGTTACATCTGATGAGCGCATTGCTCAATCAGGAAGGGGGCTCGGTTCGTCCATTATTAACCTCTGCCGGTATCGACGCCGGGCGCCTACGCACCGAAATCGAACAGGCTCTTTCCCGTCTGCCGCAAGTCGAAGGCACCGGTGGCGACGTGCAACCATCCCACGAACTGGTGCGTGTGCTGAACCTGTGCGACAAGCTGGCGCAAAAGCGTGCGGACAAGTTTATCTCGTCTGAATTATTCGTACTGGCGGTGCTGGAAGATCGCGGCACACTGACCGATTTGCTGAAAGCCGCCGGCGCGACAACCGATAAAATCAGCAAGGCCATTGAGCAAATGCGAGGCGGCGACAGCGTGGAAGACCAGGGTGCTGAGGATCAGCGTCAGGCGTTGAAAAAATATACCATCGATCTTACCGAACGTGCCGAACAGGGCAAGCTTGACCCGGTGATCGGTCGTGACGAGGAAATTCGCCGTACCATTCAGGTATTGCAACGTCGTACCAAAAATAACCCGGTGCTGATCGGTGAACCCGGCGTGGGGAAAACCGCTATTGTGGAAGGCCTGGCGCAGCGCATCATCAATGGTGAAGTGCCTGAAGGGCTCAAGCACAAGCGAGTACTGTCGCTCGACATGGGCGCGCTGATTGCCGGCGCCAAATACCGCGGCGAGTTTGAAGAGCGTTTGAAAGGCGTACTGAGCGATCTCGCCAAGCAGGAAGGCAGCGTCATTCTGTTTATTGACGAACTGCATACCATGGTAGGTGCCGGCAAGGCTGACGGCGCGATGGACGCCGGTAATATGCTGAAGCCGGCATTGGCACGTGGCGAGCTGCATTGCGTCGGTGCAACCACGCTTGACGAATATCGTCAATATATAGAAAAGGATGCGGCGCTTGAGCGTCGTTTCCAGAAGGTGTTCGTCGCTGAACCAAGCGTTGAAGACACCATCGCGATTCTGCGCGGCCTGAAAGAACGTTATGAGCTGCATCACCATGTGCAGATTACCGACCCTGCGATCGTGGCGGCGGCGACGCTGTCGCACCGTTATGTCTCTGACCGCCAGTTGCCGGATAAGGCCATCGACCTTATCGATGAGGCGGCTTCCAGCATTCGCATGCAGATGGACTCGAAGCCGGAAGCGCTCGATCGGCTGGAACGTCGCGTTATCCAGTTAAAACTGGAACAGCAGGCGCTGAATAAAGAGTCTGACGACGCCAGCCGGAAACGACTGGAAATGCTCAGCAGCGAGCTGGAGCAAAAAGAACGCGAATATTCTGAACTGGAAGAAGAGTGGAAAGCCGAGAAGGCCTCACTGTCGGGCACCCAGAATATCAAGGCCGAGTTGGAACAGGCGAAAATCACCCTGGAGCAGGCGCGTCGCGTTGGCGACCTGGGGCGGATGTCCGAGTTGCAATACGGCAAGATCCCCGAGCTGGAAAAACAGCTTGCTGCGGCAACCCAGGCCGAAGGCAAGACCATGAAGCTGTTGCGTAATCGCGTTACCGATGCCGAGATTGCAGAAGTGCTGGCGAAGGCAACCGGTATCCCGGTGGCCAGAATGCTGGAAGGCGAGCGCGACAAACTGCTGCGGTTGGAGCAGGAACTGCATTCACGGGTGATTGGCCAAGACGAAGCGGTGACCGCGGTATCCAACGCCATTCGCCGTAGCCGTGCCGGTCTGTCGGATCCGAATCGCCCGATTGGCTCTTTCCTGTTCCTGGGGCCGACCGGTGTAGGTAAGACCGAACTGTGTAAGGCGCTGGCATCTTTCCTGTTCGACAGTGACGATGCCATGGTGCGTATTGATATGTCCGAGTTTATGGAAAAACATTCCGTCTCGCGGCTGGTCGGTGCACCTCCCGGCTATGTGGGTTATGAAGAAGGCGGCTATCTGACCGAAGCGGTACGCCGCAGACCGTATTCCGTCATTTTGCTGGACGAGGTCGAAAAAGCGCATCCGGACGTATTCAATATCCTGCTGCAGGTATTGGATGACGGGCGTTTGACCGACGGGCAAGGGCGTACCGTCGACTTCCGTAATACCGTGGTGATCATGACCTCTAACCTGGGTTCCGATCTGATCCAGGAACATTTTGGTCAGATGAACTATGCGCAAATGAAAGAGTCGGTGATGGAAATGGTGAGTCATCACTTCCGTCCGGAATTCATCAACCGTATAGATGAGGTGGTGGTCTTCCATCCATTGGGTCAACAGCACATTGCCGAGATTGCCAAAATCCAGTTGGCGCGTTTGTATCAACGTCTGGAAGAACGCGGCTACGCGGTTACGATTACCGAACCAGCGTTGACACTGCTCGGCAAGACCGGCTACGACCCAGTGTATGGTGCACGGCCATTGAAACGCGCTATCCAGCAGGAGATTGAAAACCCGCTGGCGCAGCAAATCCTTTCGGGGGCGTTGGTGCCAGGCAAACCGGTGACGCTGGATGTCGAAAACGATCATATTGTCGCCAGGCAGTAACGATAAACGGTAACAACGTTAAAAAGGGAGCGGGCAACCGCTCCCTTTTGCTTTGGTTGTTTTGGCGCTTTTGCGAGAGTTGTCACGTTGAAGGGCTGAAAATGGTCATTTATAGGCTAATAAATATCCTAAAATAAGCTTATTGATTGTTTTTTGTTCGCTTGAAAGATTTTTTGAAATTAGGGGTTGCGGCCTTCTGAGAACTCCCTATAATGCGCCTCCACTGACCGGGAACAACGACTGCTTAAACGCAAGGCGAACCACCCAGTCAGTGAGACGAAAGCGAAATAAACGCTTGACTCTCAGGGCGAAAAGCGTAGTATACGCAGCCCGCGCCGATGAGTTTTAACGCCGGCGATGCTCTTTAACAATTTATCAGACAATCTGTGTGGGCACTCACAAGACGATATCCAGCTGCTTCGGCAGCAAAAAAATATCAAGTCTTGAAGAGTGACTACTGAAGTAAAATTCATTTAGTGAATCTTTGAGCACCGCTTCACGAGTTGAAGCAAATCAAGCTTTTAATTGAAGAGTTTGATCATGGCTCAGATTGAACGCTGGCGGCAGGCCTAACACATGCAAGTCGAGCGGTAGCACAGGAGAGCTTGCTCTCTGGGTGACGAGCGGCGGACGGGTGAGTAATGTCTGGGAAACTGCCCGATGGAGGGGGATAACCACTGGAAACGGTGGCTAATACCGCATAACGTCTACGGACCAAAGAGGGGGACCTTCGGGCCTCTTGCCATCGGATGTGCCCAGATGGGATTAGCTAGTAGGTGGGGTAACGGCTCACCTAGGCGACGATCCCTAGCTGGTCTGAGAGGATGACCAGCCACACTGGAACTGAGACACGGTCCAGACTCCTACGGGAGGCAGCAGTGGGGAATATTGCACAATGGGCGCAAGCCTGATGCAGCCATGCCGCGTGTGTGAAGAAGGCCTTCGGGTTGTAAAGCACTTTCAGCGAGGAGGAAGGCCAATAGCTTAATACGCTGTTGGATTGACGTTACTCGCAGAAGAAGCACCGGCTAACTCCGTGCCAGCAGCCGCGGTAATACGGAGGGTGCAAGCGTTAATCGGAATTACTGGGCGTAAAGCGCACGCAGGCGGTTTGTTAAGTCAGATGTGAAATCCCCGCGCTTAACGTGGGAACTGCATTTGAAACTGGCAAGCTAGAGTCTCGTAGAGGGGGGTAGAATTCCAGGTGTAGCGGTGAAATGCGTAGAGATCTGGAGGAATACCGGTGGCGAAGGCGGCCCCCCTGGACGAAGACTGACGCTCAGGTGCGAAAGCGTGGGGAGCAAACAGGATTAGATACCCTGGTAGTCCACGCTGTAAACGATGTCGATTTGGAGGTTGTGCCCTTGAGGCGTGGCTTCCGGAGCTAACGCGTTAAATCGACCGCCTGGGGAGTACGGCCGCAAGGTTAAAACTCAAATGAATTGACGGGGGCCCGCACAAGCGGTGGAGCATGTGGTTTAATTCGATGCAACGCGAAGAACCTTACCTACTCTTGACATCCAGAGAACTTCCAGAGATGGAAGGGTGCCTTCGGGAACTCTGAGACAGGTGCTGCATGGCTGTCGTCAGCTCGTGTTGTGAAATGTTGGGTTAAGTCCCGCAACGAGCGCAACCCTTATCCTTTGTTGCCAGCGGTTCGGCCGGGAACTCAAAGGAGACTGCCAGTGATAAACTGGAGGAAGGTGGGGATGACGTCAAGTCATCATGGCCCTTACGAGTAGGGCTACACACGTGCTACAATGGCGTATACAAAGAGAAGCGAACTTGCGAGAGTAAGCGGACCTCATAAAGTACGTCGTAGTCCGGATTGGAGTCTGCAACTCGACTCCATGAAGTCGGAATCGCTAGTAATCGTAGATCAGAATGCTACGGTGAATACGTTCCCGGGCCTTGTACACACCGCCCGTCACACCATGGGAGTGGGTTGCAAAAGAAGTAGGTAGCTTAACCTTCGGGAGGGCGCTTACCACTTTGTGATTCATGACTGGGGTGAAGTCGTAACAAGGTAACCGTAGGGGAACCTGCGGTTGGATCACCTCCTTACCTAACGATATTCGATTGTGCAGTGTCCACACAGATTGTCTGATAGAAAAGTAATGAGCAAACAAAACCTTGTGGTATAGGTAAGTGCCGGGAAATTTGTGACCGTCGAGTACGGTGACAAACGACAATGGCGCTCGATTTTTATGAAAAAATCTCACCTTTACCCGAAATTATCGAATCGCTGATTCGATAAGCAAATTTCGGGTCCCCATCGTCTAGAGGCCTAGGACACTGCCCTTTCACGGCTGTAACAGGGGTTCGAATCCCCTTGGGGACGCCATCCGATAATGAGTGAAAGACATTATCACCGGTTCGCAAGAACCGAAAATAACTTAAAGATGACTTTAACGAGTCGTGTTTAAGATATTGCTCTTTAACAATCTGGAACAAGCTGAAAATTGAAACATGACGGCTGAAACTTGTCCCCCGTAGCAGTTTGGGATGAGGAGTAACCTGTCATAGAGTCTCTCAAATGTAGCAATACGATGATGTCGAAAGACACCTTCGGGTTGTGAGGTTAAGTGACTAAGCGTACACGGTGGATGCCTAGGCAGTCAGAGGCGATGAAGGGCGTGCTAATCTGCGATAAGCGTCGGTAAGGTGATATGAACCGTAATAACCGGCGATACCCGAATGGGGAAACCCAGTGTGTTTCGACACACTATCATGTCATGAATACATAGTGGCATGAGGCGAACCGGGGGAACTGAAACATCTAAGTACCCCGAGGAAAAGAAATCAACCGAGATTCCCCCAGTAGCGGCGAGCGAACGGGGAGGAGCCCAGAACCTGAATCAGTTCTTGTGTTAGTGGAAGCGTCTGGAAAGTCGCGCAGTAAAGGGTGATAGCCCCGTACACTAAAATACATTAATTGTGAGTTCGATGAGTAGGGCGGGACACGTGACATCCTGTCTGAATATGGGGGGACCATCCTCCAAGGCTAAATACTCCTGACTGACCGATAGTGAACCAGTACCGTGAGGGAAAGGCGAAAAGAACCCCGGCGAGGGGAGTGAAATAGAACCTGAAACCGTGTACGTACAAGCAGTGGGAGCACCTTCGTGGTGTGACTGCGTACCTTTTGTATAATGGGTCAGCGACTTATATTTTGTAGCAAGGTTAACCGAATAGGGGAGCCGTAGGGAAACCGAGTCTTAACTGGGCGTCTAGTTGCAAGGTATAGACCCGAAACCCGGTGATCTAGCCATGGGCAGGTTGAAGGTTGGGTAACACTAACTGGAGGACCGAACCGACTAATGTTGAAAAATTAGCGGATGACTTGTGGCTGGGGGTGAAAGGCCAATCAAACCGGGAGATAGCTGGTTCTCCCCGAAAGCTATTTAGGTAGCGCCTCGTGAACTCATCTTCGGGGGTAGAGCACTGTTTCGGCTAGGGGGCCATCCCGGCTTACCAAACCGATGCAAACTCCGAATACCGAAGAATGTTATCACGGGAGACACACGGCGGGTGCTAACGTCCGTCGTGAAGAGGGAAACAACCCAGACCGCCAGCTAAGGTCCCAAAGTCATGGTTAAGTGGGAAACGATGTGGGAAGGCACAGACAGCCAGGATGTTGGCTTAGAAGCAGCCATCATTTAAAGAAAGCGTAATAGCTCACTGGTCGAGTCGGCCTGCGCGGAAGATGTAACGGGGCTAAACCATGCACCGAAGCTGCGGCAGCGACGCTTAGGCGTTGTTGGGTAGGGGAGCGTTCTGTAAGCCTGTGAAGGTGTGCTGTGAGGCATGCTGGAGGTATCAGAAGTGCGAATGCTGACATAAGTAACGATAAAGCGGGTGAAAAGCCCGCTCGCCGGAAGACCAAGGGTTCCTGTCCAACGTTAATCGGGGCAGGGTGAGTCGACCCCTAAGGCGAGGCTGAAAAGCGTAGTCGATGGGAAACAGGTTAATATTCCTGTACTTGGTGTTACTGCGAAGGGGGGACGGAGAAGGCTAGGCTAGCCGGGCGACGGTTGTCCCGGTTTAAGCGTGTAGGAGGGTGTTCCTGGTAAATCCGGAACGCCATTAACTCTGGAGGCGTGATGACGATGCACTACGGTGCAGAAGTAGTTGATGCCAAGCTTCCAGGAAAAGCCTCTAAGCATCAGGTAACACGAATCGTACCCCAAACCGACACAGGTGGTCAGGTAGAGAATACCAAGGCGCTTGAGAGAACTCGGGTGAAGGAACTAGGCAAAATGGTGCCGTAACTTCGGGAGAAGGCACGCTGGCGCGTAGGTGAAGTCCCTTGCGGATGGAGCTGAAGCCAGTCGCAGATACCAGCTGGCTGCAACTGTTTAATAAAAACACAGCACTGTGCAAACACGAAAGTGGACGTATACGGTGTGACGCCTGCCCGGTGCCGGAAGGTTAATTGATGGGGTCAGCCGCAAGGCGAAGCTCTTGATCGAAGCCCCGGTAAACGGCGGCCGTAACTATAACGGTCCTAAGGTAGCGAAATTCCTTGTCGGGTAAGTTCCGACCTGCACGAATGGCGTAATGATGGCCAGGCTGTCTCCACCCGAGACTCAGTGAAATTGAACTCGCTGTGAAGATGCAGTGTACCCGCGGCAAGACGGAAAGACCCCGTGAACCTTTACTATAGCTTGACACTGAACATTGAGCCTTGATGTGTAGGATAGGTGGGAGGCTTTGAAGCGTGGACGCCAGTCTGCGTGGAGCCAACCTTGAAATACCACCCTTTAATGTTTGATGTTCTAACTCGGCCCGTAATCCGGGGTGAGGACAGTGTCTGGTGGGTAGTTTGACTGGGGCGGTCTCCTCCCAAAGAGTAACGGAGGAGCACGAAGGTTAGCTAATCACGGTCGGACATCGTGAGGTTAGTGCAAAGGCATAAGCTAGCTTGACTGCGAGAGTGACGGCTCGAGCAGGTGCGAAAGCAGGTCTTAGTGATCCGGTGGTTCTGAATGGAAGGGCCATCGCTCAACGGATAAAAGGTACTCCGGGGATAACAGGCTGATACCGCCCAAGAGTTCATATCGACGGCGGTGTTTGGCACCTCGATGTCGGCTCATCACATCCTGGGGCTGAAGTAGGTCCCAAGGGTATGGCTGTTCGCCATTTAAAGTGGTACGCGAGCTGGGTTTAGAACGTCGTGAGACAGTTCGGTCCCTATCTGCCGTGGGCGTTGGAAGATTGAGAGGGGTTGCTCCTAGTACGAGAGGACCGGAGTGAACGCACCACTGGTGTTCGGGTTGTCATGCCAATGGCACTGCCCGGTAGCTAAGTGCGGAAAAGATAAGCGCTGAAAGCATCTAAGCGCGAAACTTGCCTCGAGATGAGTCTTCCCTGGGCCTTTAAGGCCCCTGAAGGAACGTTTAAGACTAAGACGTTGATAGGCTGGGTGTGTAAGTGCAGCGATGCATTGAGCTAACCAGTACTAATGATCCGTGAGGCTTAACCTTACAACACCGAAGGTGTTTTAGAGACGAAAGATATTCAGCTGGTTCCGAGATTGGTTCTGATGGCTTTACGTAAAGTGAAGCGGTCGGGATGAAACAGAATTTGCCTGGCGGCAATAGCGCGGTGGTCCCACCTGACCCCATGCCGAACTCAGAAGTGAAACGCCGTAGCGCCGATGGTAGTGTGGGGTCTCCCCATGCGAGAGTAGGACACTGCCAGGCATCAAACACACGTTATCAGAGTGACACCTGATAATGGCAAAACCCAGAAGGTTTGCCGGCTTCGCAAGAAGCAACGTAACAGAACCGGTGGAGCGGTAGTTCAGTTGGTTAGAATACCTGCCTGTCACGCAGGGGGTCGCGGGTTCGAGCCCCGTCCGTTCCGCCACTTAATTGATAAGCCCTGAGTCGATGACTCAGGGCTTTTTCATGTCTAAAAATCAGCGCTGAGCAATAAACCCGGCACGTATGCCGGGCTCTCACCAGTGGCAGTTATCGAATATTTTGTCGAGCCAGTTCTAGCTGGATATCTTTGTTCAAATTCGCTACCCAACGGTTATAGTTGGAATGAATCTTTCCTTTCTCAGCATCCATATTACTGCTGCTTACATAGTTGATCTGATAACTATTGGCAGTATAAGTAACGCGAATATTGGCCGTATGGCCCCTTAACATAATCTTGCCATCGATCACGCCTTCGCCGATCGGATTCATGATCCAGCCACGGTTCAGACCAGCATAGAGTATTGCCTGGCGAATTTGCGCTGTGCTGTGGCTGCCAATGACGCTTTGGTTTATGTTCTGTACGGGAGCGGTACTGGAACAAGCATTCAGTAACATGACTGAAAATGCGGCTGCCAAGATGGGTTTTAAAAGTTTCATACTCTTTTCCATGAGAAATTACGAATGGGAAGTGCATAAAAGTTATGCGTATTTGTTTCCCTATTAAGATAACGCTACTGGTCAATGAGAACAATTTTTGATGTGCAACATTGATATAATTTTCATTAACGTGAGAATAAATGAGAAAGAGAGAATAAACTTTAATATAGACTAAACGGATATTGTGCACATAAATCAGAATTTTAGACATGCGCGATGCGGTTAAATATAATAACGTCACGGATTAAAATTACAGGTTGGTGAGAAGCTTTGATGGCGGGCCGCATGAAGATACTCAATTGGTGGGCGTTGGCCGCCAAGCTTGAAACGCGTGAAGCGTGGTTGCAATGGGCGCAACAACCGATTAGCGAGCTGTCCCAGGATCTTCCCCCTCCTTGCGCGCATATTCCGATGATGTCATTACGGCGTATGAGCGTTGGCACACGTTTGGCCGTTGAGTGCGGGCTGACATTACTGCAGCAACATTCGGCGGATATGGCAATCTTCACCAGCCGGCATGGCGAGCTGGAACGCACCTATAAAATCTTGCAGCATCTTGAACAAGAGCAGCCATTGTCGCCAACCGATTTCGCCATGTCGGTACATAATACGGCGGCGGGCTGGTTGACGATCATCGCAAAAAATCATTTGGTCACCACCTCGCTGGCCGCCGGAGAAGACAGTTTCCAACAGGGGATGATCGAAGCGCAGGCAATATTGGCCAGTGGCAGCGCAGAACGGGTATTGCTGGTTGATTTTGACGGCGTGTTGCCCGACGTCTACCACAGCTTTGTTTCCGCGCCGCCGCCGTATGCGGTTGCGTTGTTATTGGAGCAAGGCGATGAGTGGCAATGTGCACCGGTTGCCGACCAAGCCTCTCCTGGCGAAAGGCCGCAAAGTTTGACCTTTTTGCACGGCTGGTTGAACGGGCAATCAGGTTTTGTCGTACCTGGTCCGTGCCACGATTGGCGTTGGACGCAATAATGTCCTCGTCATCCTCGGCAGTCACCGATACGACTCGTTCCTCGCTGTTTAACCGCTGCTGGCGCGTCGTTGCAACCGGCTTTTGCTTTTCGCTGTTCGGCTTGGGCGGTCTGCTGCTTTCCTGCATCTGGTTCAATCTATTGCGATTGGCGATCCGCAATCGTGCGCGACGCAACCAACTGACGCAAAACGCCATTCGTCATTGCTTTCGCTTCTTTTTGGCCACCACGCGTTTTCTTGGCGTTCTGGACTATCATTTTGCCAATAGCGAACGTTTGCACGACGATGCCGGCTGTCTGGTGGTCGCCAATCACCCCAGCCTGCTCGATTATGTACTCTTGGCCTCACGCATGCCGCGTTGCGATTGCATAGTCAAAGAAGCGCTGCTCAATAACCTGTTTGTCAGTGGTGTGATCAAAGCGGCCGGCTATCTCGCCAATGCCGAGTCTGAGCGTTTGCTGGCATTATGCCAGCAGCGGCTGGCGAACGGCGGCACTCTGCTTATCTTCCCTGAGGGCACGCGCAGCACGCCGGGTCAAGCGCTGGCCTTACAACGAGGGGCGGCAAATATTGCGGTTCGTAGCCAGTGTGATATCCGCATCGTACATATCCACTGCACGCCGCCAATGCTGACGAAACAGGGGAAATGGTATAATATCCCGGCGATAAAACCGCAGTTTCATATAACTGTTCAGGATAAGATCGATTCGCGCCATTTTATTCATGCGGACGATGTTTCCCCTGCCCTCGCAGCAAGACGTTTGACCCAGCATTTAACTGACGCCTTACAGTCAGATTCTATAAATAATGAGAAATAGCGAATGAATGTATTGAGCAACGAAATCAAGCAATTGATTATAGACACGCTCAATCTTGAAGGTATGACACCGGATGAGATTGAAACACAGGCGCCATTATTTGGCGAAGGGTTGGGTCTGGATTCGATTGATGCGCTCGAATTGGGACTGGCCCTCAAAAATCGTTACGGTGTGGTACTGTCGGCCGAAAGCGAAGATATGCGCCAACATTTTTATTCCGTGGAAACGCTGGCAAAGTTTGTTTCTGCACAGCGTAGCAAATAAGGGGTTTTCATGGATAAGCAACAGATTTTCGAACAGATTCAAACGCTGCTGGTCAAGCTGTTCGAGCTTGATGCCGAGGATATCACGCTCGAATCCCGCCTGTATGAAGAACTGGAACTGGACAGCATCGACGCCGTCGATCTGGTGGTTCACCTGCAAAAAATCACCGGCAAGAAAATCAAGCCCGAGATGTTCAAATCGGTGCGCACGGTACAAGACGTGGTTGATGCGATTGACGAATTACAGAAGTCTGCTGGCTGATACGGCGTTAGCTGCGTGAAACTGAACGACAGCCTGCCGAAGGTGCTGCGCATGTTGCAGCTACTGACCTGGCTGGTGCTGATGGCCTATCCGCTGGCGGTATGGTTTGGTCTTCAACGCTGGGGGAGTTCGGTACTGGCGCCGTTGCTGGCTGCGGTATTTACGCTGCGGCTGCTGTTGCTGCGGGGTGGTTTACGTCAGCAACTGTGGCTGGGAAAGGCGTTGGCAGCGTTAGGTATTCTGCTGGCATTGGCCAGTTGGGGGTTAAGACAAACCCATTGGCTATTGTATTACCCGGTATTGGTTAACGCGTTGTTGTTGTTGCTGTTTGTATACTCACTGCGTTTTCCGCCAACGGTGATAGAGCGTCTGGCGCGCATCAGTGATCCCGAACTGCCCGCAACCGGCATAGTGTATACCCGGCGGGTAACGCAGGTCTGGTGTGGATTCTTTGTGATTAATGGCGCGATTGCGCTGGCGACCTGTCTGATAGGCGATATCACGCTCTGGACGCTGTATAACGGCGGCATCAGCTATTTGCTGATGGCAGGGCTGATGGGGGGTGAATGGTTAGTGAGAAGAAGAGTGCGCCGCGCCTGAGTTTGCCGATGCATCAATGGCTCGATGCAGCGCGCGCTGCAGATACGCCAATAGCCTGGCGTGGCGAGCAAACGCTGAGTCTGGCACAGCTTCGCGCTGACGTGGCGCTCCTGAGCGCTCGCCTGGTCGAACGCAGTGAAAAACGTTGGGCGCTGTGTTTTGATGATAGCTATCGTTTTGCCGTGGCACTGCTGGCAGCGCTGTACGGCGGTAAATTGCCGGTGATTTTCGGTCACCAGCGCGAAGCCATTCTCAAAGAACAGCGGGCGGACTTTGACGCCTTGCTGACCGATCTGCCGCTGTCGCCCGGCACGGCGGTGCTGGCGGTTGAAGAAGGGCATGGCGTGTTGCCGCCGCTGCCGGCCTGGCCGAGCGATCCCCAATTCATCCTTTATACTTCAGGTTCGACCGGCGCCCCGCAAGCGGTGGTGAAGTCCGTTGCCGCGATGGACAGTGAGAGCGAGCTGCTGGCGCCACAGTGGTTACCGGCGTTACGGCATTGCCGGATCGCCGCTTCGGTTTCGCATCAGCATATGTATGGCCTCAGTTTTCGGCTGTTTATGCCGATGGCCTTTGGCCTGCCGTTTGATGCCCGGCTGACGGAGTATCACGAACAGTTGATCGCCAAAAAATACCCGGTACCCGCTGGTTTTCATCAGCAGCCCAGCGTGGCTAAAGCGTCTGGATCCGGCGCTTGCCGTGTCTGAATGCGTACAGGTATTTTCTGCCGGTGGGCCATTGGCATTGGCGGAGGCTCAACTGACACAGCGGGCGCTTGGCGTACTGCCGCTGGAGATTTATGGTACGACGGAAACGGGGGCGCTAGCCTGGCGTCAGCAGAAGGCACCATCCACCCGATGGCAACTTTTTGCCGGGGTCACGCTAGCGCGCAAAGCGCATGCCATCGAAGCCGACTCGCCGCTGGTGCCGGCGCCTGTGGCGTTGAGCGATATCCTTAATCTGGCCGCCGACGGCCGCCATTTTGAACTGCTTGGCCGCCGCGACCGCATTATTAAAATTGAAGAAAAACGTCTGTCACTCGCGGAGATTGAAAAGCGTTTACTGGCATTGCCGGAGATCGCCGATGCCGCGATACTGCCGTTGCAACAAGGCGGACGTACCGTTCTGGGCGTAGCGATCGTACTTTCTGCGCTGGGAATGACTCAGCGCCAAACGCTGGGAGACGGCCGCTTTACCCGCGGTCTGCGTCAGGCACTACGCCCGTGGCTGGAGCCGGCGGCGTTGCCGCGCAGCTGGCGTATTATTCGCGCCATCCCGTTGAACGCTCAGGGTAAGCGGGCCTATGCTGAACTACAGGAACTGTTTTTATGATGCAACCCGAGGTGCTGCAGCGGCAGATGATTGATGCTACTCACGCCTGTGTGCAGCTGTTTTTGCCCGCTGATTTATTATGGTTTCGCGGCCACTTCCCGCAGCATCCGATTCTGCCCGGCGTTGCCCAGGTCAATTGGGCGATGCAATTTGCCCGAGAGCTGTTGCTGCCCGAAGCCGACTTTGGCGGAATCGAGGTGCTTAAGTTTCAGCGCCCGCTGCTGCCGCAGGAAACGGTGACGCTGGCGTTGGCATGGCAGCCGGAGCGGAATAAGTTGCTGTTCAGCTATCGCGTCGCGGCGGCCAGCGCCAGTAGCGGGAAGATCGCGCTATGCCGCTGAACGTCGAGTTTTCACCCTGTTTCCTTATTCCCTGCTTCAATCATGGCAGGATGATGGCCGGCGTGCTTGAGGCGCTGGCGGTTTATCAATTGCCCTGCCTGGTAATTGATGACGGTAGCGATGACGCAACCTGCGCTGAACTGCAGCGCCTGGCGGCGCAATTGCCGTGGGTAACGCTACGGCGCTTGTCACAGAATCAGGGCAAGGGCGCGGCGGTGATTGCCGGGCTACAACAGGCACAGCGGCAAGGCTTCAGTCACGCCTTGCAGGTCGATGCCGATGGACAGCATCAACTGAGCGATATCCCGGCAATGCTGGCTGAAGCGCAAAGGCGCCCGCAGGCGCTGATTTCCGGTCGCCCGCTATACGATGACTCGGTGCCCAAAGCACGGCTGTATGGCCGTTACGTCACCCATGTCTGGGTGTGGATCGAAACGCTGTCATTGTCGATAAAAGACAGCATGTGCGGTTTTAGAGTCTATCCGGTTGCACCAACGCTGGCGCTGGCGGCCGATTATCCGCTCGGCAAGCGAATGGATTTTGACACCGAAGTGATGGTGCGTTTGTACTGGCAGGGCGTGCCGAGTTACTTTTTACCGACCCGCGTCACCTATCCGGCGGATGGTGTTTCCCACTTTGACGCGCTGCGCGATAACCTGCGCATTTCCTGGATGCATACCCGACTGTTTTTCGGCATGTTGCCACGTATTCCGCGTTTATTGCGACTGCGCCGCCAGTTGGCGCAGCCACGGCATTGGGCCACCACGCGCGAACGACGAGGGCTGTGGGGCATACGTCTGATGCTGAAGGTGTATCGACTCTTTGGCCGTCGTGCGTTCCAGCTATTGCTGTACCCGGTTATCGGCTATTTTTGGTTAACCGGACGAGACCAGCGCACGGCTTCGCGCGAGTATCTGCAACGTCTGCAGCACGTCGCCCGGCAGCGGCGGCAAACGGTGCCACTGCCGCTTAACAGTTTCCGACACTTTATGCGTTTTGGCGATGCCATGCTGGATAAGTTGGCCAGCTGGCAGGGCGAGCTGCATGACATTACGCTGGTGGATCGCCAATGCTGTCAGCAGCAGATTGCGTCTGGCAAGGGTACGCTGATTCTGGCTTCTCACCTTGGCGATATTGAATCCTGTCGTGCGCTAGGGGAACTGGGCGCCGGTGTGAAAATCAATGCGCTGGTGTTTACCGAACATGCCGAAAGATTTAATCAGGTGATGAAAGAGGTCAATCCGCGCGCCAATCTGAATTTGATTCAGGTTTCGTCACTGGGCCCGGATACCGCCATGCGGCTGATGGATAAGCTCGACGCCGGTGAGTGGGTAGCGATCGTCGGCGATCGGACTTCCGCCGGACAGTACCAGCGCGGTGAACAGCCGCGCGTGGTGTGGAGCAGCTTCCTTGGACAGCCTGCGCCTTTCCCTCAAGGGCCGTTCGTACTGGCATCCGCGCTGCGCTGCCCGGTATTTCTGATGTTCGGCCTCAAGCAGCAGGGGCAGCTGCGAGTGTATTTTGAACCGTTCGCCGACCCGCTGGCGCTGCCGCGTGCCGAACGTCAGCAGGCGTTACAGCAGGCGGTGGATCGCTATGCCGCCCGACTGGAACATTATTGTCTGCTGGCGCCGCTCGACTGGTTCAACTTTTTCAATTTCTGGCAGTTGGCGGCTGGGCCGTCACCATCGCAAGGGCCTGAACAATGACTATCATCGACGATCCGCGCTGTTCCGCTCGGGTTGATATCACCGTACCTTTCCATGACGCCGATGCCATGGGCGTAGTGTGGCACGGCAACTATTTCCGCTATTTCGAGATCGCACGAGAAGCGTTGCTAAAGCAATTTGACTACGGCTACCGCCAGATGAAAGCTTCGGGTTACGTCTGGCCGATTGTCGACACCCGGGTCAAGTACATTGCGCCATTGCTGTTTGAACAGCGCATAACGGTGTGCGCAACGCTTGAAGAATATGAAAACCGGCTGCGTATCGGTTACCAGATTTTTGATGTGGAAAGCGGCAAGCGTACCACCACCGGTTACACCATTCAGGTGGCGGTGGAGGAGCAGAGCAAAGAGATGTGCTTTAGTGCGCCGCAGGTATTGCTGGACAAATTGGGAGTGTCATCATGAAACGTTGGATAGCGCTGGCCCTGGCCTGCTTCAGCCTGAGCGCGCAGGCGGTCACGCTGCAAGAATTGCAGCAGCGTTTCAGTCAACAGCCGGTATTGCGTGCCGAATTCGAACAGCAGCGCAGCATCAGCGGTATGACGAAGCCGCTCAACTCCAGCGGTGAGCTGGTGATCTCACAGCAGAAGGGATTGTGGTGGGCGCAACAGAAACCGTTCCCGCTGACGTTGCTGCTGGACGACCGCCGTATGGTGCAAACCATGGCCGGCCAGCCCCCACAGGTGGTGACGGCGGAAAACAATCCGCAAATGTTCCAGTTTAATCGTTTATTGACCGCATTGTTCCATGCTGACAGCCAGGCGCTGGAACAAAACTTTGCGCTGCAATTCAGCGATGTTGGCAACCACCGCTGGCGTGTGGTGCTGACGCCGAAAACGTCGCCGCTGGATAAACTGTTTAAGCGCATTACGCTCAATGGCGAACAGTTCCTGGAAACCATTGATATCGATGACATGCAAAACGATGCCACTCATATCCGTTTCTTCAATCAGCGAACCACGCCGACAACCCTGACCGCTGAGGAGCAACAGCGCTTTGCCTCCTGAACTGCATCGTCGTGCGGCGTTCGGCTGGCTGGCCGTTTGTCTGCTGTTGATTGCCGCGCTGTGCTGGCTGTTGCCGCGCAGCCAGATCAACAGCAGCGTGTTGGCGCTGCTACCGAAGCAGCAACTGGCCAACGTACCGGATGCTCTGGCAGAGGGCTTTAGCCAGCGGCTGGATCGCCAACTGATGTGGCTGGTCAGCCCGCCGCCGGGCGGCGACGCCGCGGCGGTCAACTGGTGGCAGCAACAATTACAGCGCCTGCCTGAGCTGCAACAGGTTGGTGGGCCGATGGATGCTCAGCGTCAGCAGCAGTGGGGGGCAATTCTTTTATCAACATCGCAACGTTTTGCTGGATAACGCAACGCGCCAGCGGCTTTTGCAAGGGGCAGAAGCCCAGAGCCAGTGGATCCTTGGCCAGCTGTATTCGGCTTTGCCGGCGTCAGCGGCAAGGAACTGGCCAACGATCCTTTGCTGTTGGTACGAGGAGCACAGCTGGCGCAACAGCAAAACGGCGGCACGTTGGGGTTGCGCAACGGCTGGCTGGTGGCGCGCGATCGGCAGGGGCGTGACTGGTATTTGCTGCACGCGGAGCTGAGCGCATCATCCTACGATATCGGCAGTGCGCGGCGCACGGTGGACAAACTGGCCGATCTGCAGCGTCAACTGCAACTGCGCTGGCCTGGCAGCGAAGTGCTGAACCGCGGTACCTTGTATTACAGCAATTATGCCAGCCAGCAGGCTGAGCGCGATATTTCCACCATCGGGCTGGCGTCGGTAGCCGGCGTGTTCCTGCTGGTATTACTGATGTTTCGTTCGCCACTGCCGTTGTTGCTATGCGCGCTGTCGGTGAGCGTTGGCGCGTTGGCGGGCACCGTCGCAACCTTGCTGGCGTTCGGTGAAATTCACGTTATGACATTGGTGCTGAGCGTTAGCATCGTGGGTATTTCAGCGGACTACACGCTGTATTTTCTAACTGAGCGCATGGTGCATGGCGGTGAATCCACGCCGTTGCAAAGTTTGCAAAAACTGTTTCCGGCATTATCGATGGCGCTACTGACTACGGTGGTGGCGTATCTGGCATTGCTGATCGCGCCGTTCCCCGGTTTGCAGCAGTTGGCGGTTTTTGCCGCCGCCGGGCTGAGCGCCGCCTGCATCACGGTGATCTGCTGGTATCCGCATTTATCGCGCCGCTTGCCGGTGCGGCCTGCGCCGGGGCTGACCTATATTCTGCGCTGGCTGCACGCCTGGCGCAGTCGTCGGCCGTTGCGTATTGGCCTGCCGCTAGCCATCGCATTACTGCTGGTCATCGGTTTCAGCCAACTGCGGGTGGATGACGATATTGGCCAGCTACAGGCGCTGCCGACGGAGTTCCAGCGGCAGGAACAGCAGATTGCCACGGCTGACCGGCCAGCATAACGATCAAAAATGGCTGGTAGTGTACGGTCAGGATGCGCAGCAGGCCTTGCAGCGTCTGGAGCTGTTGCAACCTCGACTGGCCCAGGCACGACAGCAGGGCATCTTGAGCGATTACCGGTTACTGCCACTGCCTTCACCAACGGCGACAGGCGCAGAATATCGCGCTGCTCAAGCGTGTCTCGCCACAGGCAATCGCACAATTACGGCAGGCCGGCGTGGCGGTAGCGCCGGCGGATATGCATGCCGAGTGGGTAACGCCGCAACAATGGTTGAACAGCGTCGTCAGCGAAGGCTGGCGTCTGCTGTGGCTGACGTTGCCCGATGGGCGCAGCGCGGCATTGGTGCCGGTAAGCGGCGTAACCAACAGCGCAGCGATGCAAACATTGGCGCAGCAGGTGCCGGGGCGTCGGCTGGATTGACCGTAAAACCGAATTCAGCCAGCTGTTCGGACAATATCGACTGTATCTATCGTATTTATTGCTGCTGTCGGTTGCGGCTATCACGTTGATTTACCTGTGGCGGTTCGGGCTGCGCCACGGCCTGCGTTGCATGGTGCCGACGATACTGTCGCTGGGCGGCGGCATTGCGGTATTGGCGCTCAGTGGGCACTCGCTGAATCTGTTTTCGCTGCTGGCGTTGGTGCTGGTGCTGGGCATCGGGATTAATTACACGCTGTTCTTTACCAACCCGCGCGGCACGCCAACTACCTCGATGTTTGCGATTTTTATGGCGGTATTCACCACCCAGCTCACCTTTGGCATGTTGGTGTTCAGCCATACCCAGGCTATCAGCAGTTTTGGCATTGTATTAAGCAGCGGCATTGCGTTGGCATTCCTGCTGGCGCCGCTGACGATTGTAAAAAGAAAACGAGGGAAAGCCTGATGCGCGCTTTATCGATGATGTTGGTACTGGCCAGCGTACTGCTTGGCGGTTGCGTCGGGCGGCAAACGCCTACGGCGCCTCAGGCCTGGCTGAAACCGGGCGTTAGGGTCAACTTGCCGGCACCGACGCTGGCACGGTCGTTCAGCCAGCAACAGTTGCTTAGCGCAGAGGTCAACGGCCAGCAGCATGCCATGCTGGTATTGCTGAACGCCGATGGCGAACGTTTGACGCTGGTGGGCATGTCGCCGTTAGGCATACGTTTGTTCACCCTTGGCTACGATCGTCAGGGCATTCACACCGAGCAGTTGATCAAGGTCGGCGAATTGCCTCCGGCCAGCCAGGTACTGGCCGATATCATGTTGAGCTATTGGCCGATAACCGATTGGCAGGCGCAACTGCCGGTCGGCTGGCGGTTGCAGGACGACGCCGAAACGCGCCGCCTGTATGACGATCGCGGCATGCTGATTGCCGAGATCCGCTATCAACAACAGGCGGGGCAACGCCAGCCGATTTCCGTGCGTCAGACGGCATTCCATTACCACATCCAGTATCCAGAATCTGGGGAGTGGACAATGATTTATTTCTCTGCCGTCGGCATGGTGAATGCGTTGGGGAATAATCTGCCGCAGATTGCGCAAAATCTGGCGGCGGGACAGGCGCCGGGGATGCAACAGCAAACGCACTGGCTGATCGGCGACAAGCCGTCATGGTTTGGGGCGGTAACCGGAGAGCTGCCACCGATACCGGTGGCGTTGAGCCGTCACAATTCCCGCAACAATCGTTTGCTGTTGGCGGCTTTGGCGCAGATTGCCCCGCAGGTCGACGAGGCGATTGCCCGTTACGGCGCTGAACGTGTGGCGGTCATTATGGGCACCAGCACTTCGGGGATCCACGAGGGAGAACTGGCGCTCAAGCATTATCAGGATGGGAAATGGCCTGACGGCTATCATTACCAGCAACAGGAATTGGGTGACCCAGGGCAGTTTCTTAGCGCACTGCTGGGCACGCGAGGGCCGGCATATACGCTGTCTACCGCCTGTTCTTCCAGCGCGCGTGCGATCATCAGCGGCAAACGACTGATTGAGGCAGGTCTGGTGGATGCGGCAATTGTCGGTGGCGCCGACAGCCTGTGCCAAATGCCGATCAACGGCTTTGACAGCCTGGAGTCGCTTGCTGCCACGCGCTGTACGCCGTTTGCCGCTGGCCGTAGCGGGATCAATATCGGTGAAGGGGCGGCGTTGCTGTTACTGACGCAACAGCCGGCAGCGGTGGCGCTGCTGGGGATAGGGGAGTCCTCCGATGCCTGGCATATGTCGGCTCCGCATCCGCAAGGATTGGGCGCAGAACGCGCCATCACCATGGCGCTGCAGCAAGCAGGATTACAACCGCAGGATATTGGTTATATCAATCTGCACGGCACCGCGACGCGCCTGAACGACTCGGTGGAGGCGCAGGTGGTGAACCGGCTGTTCGGCGGTGGCACGCCGTGCAGTTCGACCAAGCATTTGACCGGCCACACGTTGGGTGCAGCGGGCGCGATAGAAGCCGCATTGAGCTGGTTAGTGCTGAGCGCGCCGCTGGCCTTGCCGGCGCAGGATTTCAGCCTGGCCGCGCGCGACGAGACGCTGGCCGAGATCAATCTGCTGGCTGCGCCGCAACCGCTGGGCAAGCGCGCCATTCTGTCAAATTCCTTTGCCTTTGGTGGCAATAATGCCTGTCTGTTACTGGGAGACGTGCCATGAATCAGTCTTATCAGCCCGCCGAGTATTATTTACCACATGCGGCGCCGATGGTGCTGCTGGAACAGGTGCTGGCGGTGACCGAGGACGGCGCCTGCTGCGCGGTCAGCGTCAGTGCGGATGGCGTGTTGGCGCCGTTCCTTGATGGCGCAAGGCGCGCTGCCGGCCTGGTACGGCATTGAACTGATGGCGCAGACGATTGGCGTATGGAGCGGTTGGCATGGCCGCGTCGGTGGGCAGGCACCGCGCCTGGGCATGTTGTTGGGCGGGCGTGGCATTACCAGTACACAGCCGGCGTTTGCCGCCGGTTGCGAGCTGGTGGTCAGCGTACGACAACTGCTGTGTGATGAAAAACTGGCCAGTTTTGAATGTGACATCACGATTAATGCGCTGCGCGTTGCGCACGGCAGGCTCAATACCTATCAACCCGAATCAACAAGAAATAATTCAATTAACCAGCCCGGAGAGAGACGCATGACGCGTTCCGTTTTAGTGACAGGTGCCAGCAAAGGGATCGGACAGGCCATTGCCTGCCGTCTGGCGGCGGATGGCTTTTTAGTCGCGGTGCATTACCACCGCGATCGGCATGGGGCGGAGCAGACCTTGCAGCACATCGCCGCGGCCGGTGGGCAAGGGCGCCTGATCCAGTTTGACATCAGCGACCGGGCGCAATGCCGCGAACGGCTCGAGCAAGATATCGAACGGCACGGTGCTTACTATGGCGTAGTGAACAATGCCGGTATCACCCGCGATGGCGCATTTCCGGCGCTGAGCGACAGCGATTGGGACGGGGTGATCCACACCAATCTCGACAGTTTTTACAACGTATTGCACCCCTGCGTCATGCCGATGATCGGTTTGCGTAACGGCGGGCGGATCGTTGCGCTGTCGTCGGTATCCGGTGTGATGGGCAACCGCGGGCAGGTGAACTACAGCGCCGCCAAGGCCGGCATCATCGGCGCCTGCAAGGCGCTGGCCATCGAACTGGCGAAGCGGAAAATCACCGTAAACTGCATCGCACCGGGGCTGATCGATACTGGCATGATTGACATGGAGCCGGCGGCGCTGGATCAGGCGATGCGCGCTATTCCGCTCAAGCGCATGGGCTCGGCCGACGAAGTGGCGGGGCTTGCCAGCTATTTGATGTCGGATATTGCCGGTTACGTAACGCGGCAGGTAATTTCGATTAATGGAGGGATGGTATGACGCACAGGGTAGTGATTACCGGGATGGCGGGCGTAACGGCGTTCGGTGACAACTGGGCGGATGTTTCACACCGTCTGCAACAGGGTCAAAATGCGGTGCGTTACATGACGCACTGGGAGCAGTATCAAGGGCTTAATACTCACCTTGGCGCACCGGTGGATGATTTTGCGCTGCCGGTACACTACACCCGCAAGCGCATTCGCTCCATGGGGCGGGTATCGCTGCTGGCGACGCGTGCCACCGAGCTGGCGCTGATGCAGGCCGGGTTGCTGGACGATGCGGTACTGACCAACGGTGCGACCGGCATTGCCTATGGCTCGTCCACCGGCAGTACCAAGCCGGTGAGCGAATTTGCCACCATGCTGACCGAAAAGCACACCAACAACATCACCGGCACTACCTATGTGCAGATGATGCCGCACACCACGGCGGTGAACGCCGGGCTGTTTTTTGGCCTGCGCGGACGGGTGATCCCGACCTCTAGCGCCTGTACCTCGGGGAGTCAGGCGATCGGTTACGCCTACGAAAGTATTCGGCACGGCTATCAGACGCTGATGGTAGCCGGCGGTGCCGAAGAGCTGTGTCCTTCTGAGGCTGCGGTCTTCGATACGCTGTTTGCCACCAGTCAGCAGAATGATACGCCCGAGTTCTCCCCGCGGCCGTTCGACAGCCAGCGCGATGGCCTGGTGATCGGCGAAGGGGCCGGCAGCCTGATTCTGGAATCGCTGGAGCATGCGCAGGCGCGCGGTGCGACCATCTACGCTGAAATTATCGGTTTTGCCACCAACTGCGATGCGGCACACATTACGCAGCCGCAGCAGGAAACCATGCAAATCTGTATGCAACAGGCGTTGGCCGCTTCTGGACTGAGCGCCGCCGACATTGGCTATATTAGCGCGCACGGCACGGCAACCGATCGCGGTGATATTGCTGAAAGTCAGGCAACGGCGGCGATCTTTGGCAATCGTACGGCGATTTCATCAATGAAAAGCTATTTTGGCCATACCCTGGGCGCCTGTGGTGCGCTGGAAGCCTGGCTGGCGATTGAGATGATGCGAGAAGGGCGTTTTGCGCCGACCATCAACCTGACGCAACCGGACAGCGCCTGTGGCGATCTGGACTATATCATGGGCGAATATCGTAATATTGATACCGAGTTTGTTCAGTCGAACAACTTTGCTTTTGGCGGTATTAACACTTCTCTGATACTGCGCCGCTGGGGCGTAACTGCTCTTTGGCCGGGCTTGCTCCGGCCATTATTGCCCGTTACTCAAAAGTGTTATGCGAAACCTGACATTTTTTGCTCAACAACGGCGCTGTCATACTCCTCTCAATGAATGAAATCCAACCCATTGAGAGAAAATCATGAGCATTCCACAATTTGGTTTAGGGACTTTCCGTCTGCAAGATAAGGTGGTGAAGGCGTCGGTGCGTCACGCGCTTGAGTTGGGTTATCGCGCGATTGATACCGCACAGATTTATGAAAACGAAGCGGCGGTGGGCGAGGCGATCGCCGAAAGCGGTGTGTCACGCGAAGCGCTGTTTATCACTACCAAGATTTGGGTGGCCAATTTGGCAAAAGGTCGGCTGATCCCCAGCCTGCAAGAGAGCCTGAGCAAGCTGCAAACCGATTATGTCGATCTGACGTTGATTCACTGGCCTTCGCCGAATGACCAGGTGCCGGTCGCCGAGTTTATGGCGGAGTTATTGCAGGCCAAGCAGGCTGGCCTGACGCGGCAGATTGGCATTTCCAACTTCACCCTCGATCTGATGCAACAAGCCATTGATGCGGTTGGCGCCGAGGCGATCGCCACTAACCAGATCGAGCTGTCGCCGTATTTGCAAAATCGCCAGGTGGCAGCGTTCGCGCGGCAGCACGGTATCGCCATCACGTCATATATGACGCTGGCATACGGCAGGGCGCTGCAGGATGAGACCATCAAGGCGATTGCCGAGCGCTACAACGCCACGACGGCCCAGGTGATTCTGGCCTGGGCGATGCAACTGGGTTACGCGGTGATCCCATCCTCCACCAAGCGTGACAATCTGGCCAGCAACCTGCTGGCGCAGCAATTGACGTTGAACGAGCAGGATATGGCGCAGATCGCCGCACTGGAGTGTAATGGACGTCTGGTCAGCCCGGACGGTCTGGCGCCGCACTGGGGATTGAGTTTAACCGCCGCAGGCAGGCGATTGCCGGCCTGCACATCAGGCGTTCGCGCTGGCAAGCCGTTCGCTGACAAAATCGATAAAGCTGCGCAGGCGGTTACTGACCGCACTGTCGCTGTAATATACCGCGTTAATCGGCATCGCCAGGCGGCAGCGGTGTGTTGTTGCAGTATCGGCACCAGATCGCCGCGTTTAACATCCTCACCGATCATGAAATCCGACAAACAGGCGATACCGTTGCCGTGCAGACACAGGTGGCGGTGTGTCTCCCCCGCTATTGCTGGTCAGCGCCGGGGTGGCTTCCCATTGGCGACCGTCGGCGCAGGCCAATGGCCAGCGATTCAATGCCGGCAGATCGTTGAAGCCAATGCAGCAATGCTGCGCCAATTCCTCCACCGTTTGCGGTGTACCGTATTGCCGTAAATAGGCCGGTGAGGCCAGCACCTGACGATAGCTGGTCATCAGCTTGCGGGCCTTCAGACTGGAGTCGGTCAGTTTCGCCGATACGAATGGCGATATCCACTTTGCGTTCTATCAGATTGATAAAGGTTTCGGAGGATACCAGCGACAGCGACATTTCCGGATACAGCGCGCGAAACTCCGCCGCCATCGGTGCCAGTACGTGCAACACAAACGGCGTGGCGGCATCCACGCGCAGCAAAACCCTGCGGCCGTTGGCGGCTTTCCATCAGGGCGTTTTCTGCTGCTGCCATGTCATTCAACACTTTCTGCACCTGGCGGAAGTAGTTTTCCCCTTCCTGCGTCAGGCTGATTTGACGGGTAGTGCGGTTCAGCAGCGTTACACCAAGCTTGTTCTCCAGTTTTTTTACCGTTCGGCTGACCACGGAATTTGCCTGTTCCAGACGTTCTGCCGCGCGGCTGAAGCTTCCGCTTTCTACCACCGTCACAAAGGTAATCAGCTCATCCGAGTTCGCTTTCATTGTTGCTCCAACGGCAAAATTTATTTGAAACTTTGTACATTTTTAGCATTTAAGCATAGGTCGATAATTGCGTCATCAACTTGAATGCCATTTGGAGTATTCTCATGCCACTCGTTCTTCTTGCGCTGATGCTGATTATTTTAAGCGGCCGGCTGGATCGGAAACGCCGGTTACAAAGCGCGTAATTGCAGCGAACCATTCCCCTCAGGCCCGCATTTGCGGGCCTTTTCGCATTTCTGTCCTTTTCCCGCTAACCTTTACATTCATATACCCAGTACCGATTGAATTCCCCACTCAGCGCCCCTATAACTGTTAGGGCTATGCCCCGGAAAACCTAACGCCGAGCGCAGGCAGGCGTATAATCAATGCATTGTTGGCGGGAATGACTCCGCCATTTTATCCAATGGGAAATAGGCGAATAGCGTGCCGAAACGAACTTATGCAATGAGGTATGTTGCAGGCCAGCCAGTTGAGCGAATTTTCCCTGGCGCCGTCGACCAACCGTTAC
Source organism: Serratia odorifera (assembly GCF_900635445.1). NCBI lineage: Bacteria > Pseudomonadati > Pseudomonadota > Gammaproteobacteria > Enterobacterales > Yersiniaceae > Serratia > Serratia odorifera. Next base: position 528,304 of record NZ_LR134117.1, on the reverse strand, counting down.
CCCCGGGGGCTGCGTTGCCTACCGCGGGAGCGCTGCGGGTGATGGTATGGAATATATTCAAGCAGCAACGGGCCGATTGGCTGTCGGTGCTGAAAAGCTTTGGTAAAGACGCGCAGCTGGTGTTGTTGCAAGAGGCGCAAACCACGCCGGAACTGGTAAGCTTTGCCACTACCCATTATCTGGCGGCCGATCAGGTGCCGGCTTTCGTCTTGCCACAGCATCCCTCTGGTGTCATGACGCTGGCGGCGGCGCACCCGGTTTACTGTTGCCCGTTACGGGAACGGGAGCCACTGCTGCGGTTGGCCAAATCGGCGTTAATCACCGTTTATCCGCTGTATAACGGCCAGCTGTTGATGGTGGTGAATATCCATGCGGTCAACTTCAGCCTCGGGGTGGACGTGTATAGCAAACAGCTGGGACCGATTGGCGAGCAGATCGCCAACCACCACGGGCCGGTGATCATGGCGGGCGATTTCAATGCCTGGAGCCGTAAACGCATCAATGCGCTGTACCAGTTCGCCCAGCGATATGGCGCTGCGCGAGGTGAATTTTACCGACGATCATCGGCGCAAGGCATTTGGCCGGCCGCTGGATTTCGTGTTTTACCGTAATCTTGGGGTGGTGGAAGCCTCGGTCTTGGTAACCCAGGCCTCGGATCATAACCCGCTGTTGGTGGAGTTTCACCCCGACAGCGCCAAACCGCATTGGTGATTGCCAGGCAAAAAAAAAGCACCCGTTGCAGGGTGCTTTTTTATGCCGGAAATTTAGGTGTCAGGTGTCGAACTGTTGTCGACAAACAACGTCAATTTCAAGCCGGGTTGCAAGTTGCTGCTCTTGCTGGCCAGGGTTGAGTTCCAACGCATCAACGTCATTGATCTCGACGCCGTGACGACGTGCAATGCTGGCCAGTGAATCACCTTTGCGTACGCGGTAGGTGATGCTGCTGTTGTTATTGCCGCTATTGCTGGCCACTTGCAGGGTTTGCCCAACTTTGAGGGTGCTCCTGGCACGTAAGTTGTTCCAACTCTGCAAATCGCTGGTACGTATATTCAACCGCTTGGCGATACCGGACAAGGTGTCGCCGGAGCGCACTTTATAGGTACTGCCGCCTGTCAACCCCGCTGTTTTTTGCCAACTGGGTGCTTGGCTCGGTCACCGCGATCTGGCCATCGGCCAGTGAATCCTTCAGCCGATCGGCTCGGCCCTGGGGAACCATAATGTAATGGGGCCCGTTTGGCGCGGTAACGCCTTTTTTGTAAGCCAGGGTTAAATGCCTTCATCTTGGTCAATGAAAGCCCAGCCATCTCAGCCGCCTGAGTGAGCTGTATTTGCTGACCGACGTCAACACGCGCCAGCGCACGGGTTTCATCCGTTTTTGGCAAACGAACGCCGTACTTCTTGCTGTGCTTGATGATATCGCTCAGTGCCAACATTTTCGGAACATAGATTGACGTTTCACGCGGAAGCGACAATGCCCAGAAATTGGTTGGCTTACCCTGGCGTTTATTCGCCTTCACCGCTTTCATGACACGGCCTTCACCACTGTTATAGGCAGCGACGGTCAATAACCAGTCGCCGTTGAACATGCGGTTCAGGTACTGCATCATATCCAGCGCAGCAGTTGTCGAAGCGACCACATCGCGGCGCCCGTCATACCACTGGTTGTTTTTCAAACCATAATTGCGACCCGTTTGCGGCACGATCTGCCATAGCCCTGCGGCGTTGGCACTTGACGTGGCGTGGGGGTCAAAAGCGCTCTCCACTATGGGTAGCAGTACCAGTTCCATCGGCATATCGCGTTTCTTGATCTGCTCGACTATCCAGTACATGTACGGCTCTGCCCGTAATGTTACATCGTGGAGATAGCTCTTACTTTTTAAGTACTTTCTTTTTTGTTCACGGATCCGGGAGTTTTCCGGAACCTCCATCTTCAGCTCGTCGCTAATGAAGTTCCACAGGTCCTGTTGCTGCGCGGTACCGCTGTTTTTATCCAACCACCGCGCCGAGCTCGCTCGACCTTTCGCTGTGTACTCTCCTGCTTCACCTTCTTGACTTGCCGAAGACAAACTCTGTGCATGCTGTTCTGGAGCTGGTGCGTCCTGCCTGGACGACTGGCACCCTACAAGCAAGACTGAGGCGAGTAATATCGCTTTAGCCTTCATGTGTGTGTCAATATAGTTGCTTAAAAGACGAGCGATAATACTTCGCTTAGGCAAATAACACAACCAAAAGCTTCAGAAGCTGTCCTTGCGCAAGCGTAATTCGGAAAAAACCGAATGAAGATGCTCAGGGGGGCGATCAAAGCCTAATTTCTTTTGTAAATCAGTGTCATGACAACGTAAAAATAGGTTAATTTCACGCTCTAATTGCAGGGTTGTAGGCACGCTGGGTTGGTTTTTTGCCCTTAACGCCATGACTTGTTGTTGATATGTTTCGATCTGTCGATCTTGCGGCAAAATAGCCCGCGCAAACTTAAGATTTGAAACAGTATATTCGTGCGCGCAACAGATTATGGTGTTATCGGGAAGTTGCGAGAGTTGTTGAAACGAGTAATACATTTGTTCGGCAGTGCCCTCGAACAGCCGGCCGCAACCGGCGGAAAAAAGCGTATCGCCGCAGAACAAATAAGGTGCACTGTAGAATGCGACATGGCCCAGAGTATGTCCGGGAACCGCTATTACGCGGTATTTTCTGCCGCTGACGGTAATGATGTCACCGTCTTCTACCAGGGTGGTCGCCCCCTTATTGGCGGTCTCGTGCGGGCCATATACCGGCAGTGCAGGGTATTGCGCCAGAATTTGCGCCACGCCGCCGATGTGGTCGTGATGATGGTGGGTCAGCAGTATTGCATCGGGGGTGAGTTCCAGTTTACGCAGGGCGTCCAGCACCGGTTGCGCTTCACCCGGATCGACAATGGTGCAATGTCCCTGTTGGTCATCCAATATCCAAATGTAATTGTCCTGCAAGGCAGGAATGCTGATAAGATTCATCGGACACCTCTCGTTGGCAACGGCTTGAAAGAAGATAATAAATCATGAAACCAGCCCATACTCTACAAAAGCTTGCCAGCCCGCAATCCTGGGCGGCGCTGCCGTGGGGGGAATATTACCGCGCAGCGCTCGAGCGTCAACTGCAGCCCTGGTGGCCGAAGCTGTTCGGCTTTCACCTATTAAAGCTGGGTAATCTCAGCGCTGGATTGGCTACTGATAAATGCGCCATTTCCCACCAGGTCAACGTTGGTCTGAGCGGTGACCACCTACAGGTTATAGCCGATCCTTATCGGTTGCCCTTCGCCGACAAGTCGGTCGATGCCTGTCTGATGGCGCAGGCTTTGTCCTATGCCGATGATCCGCATCGCATGTTGCGCGAAGTAGATCGCATTCTGATTGATGACGGTTGGTTGGTGCTCAGTACCTTTAATCCGTTCAGCGTGCTGGGGCTGGGTAAACTGCTCCCCGGTCTTCGCCAGCGTCAACCTTTTGCCAGCCGCATGTTTACTCAGATGCGGCTGTTGGACTGGCTGAGTCTATTGAACTATGAAGTGTTGCAGCAAACGCGTTTTCACGTGCTGCCGTGGCATCGGCAGGGAGGGGTATTTTTAGGTACCCACCTGCCAGCGCTGGGCTGCATGAGCATGATAGTCGCACGTAAACGCACGGTGCCACTGACTCCAACGGCCATGAAACTTGGCGCACGCAAGCCGGCTCTCAGCCGCGCGGTGGGCGCGACCAAGAGTTATCGCAAATTACCGTAACGCTGGCGCCAGCGGATTACGCTTCCGGTTTATAGCCGCTGTCTTCTTGCGTGGGGTTGCCGGCCGCTTCGCGAGCTAGCACGTCGCAGCGTTCGTTCTCCGGATGTCCGGCATGCCCCTTGACCCATTCCCAGCGAATAGTGTGGCGGGCAATCGCCAGATCCAGCCGCTGCCACAGATCGACGTTTTTGACCGGTTTTTTGTCGGCGGTTTTCCAGCCGCGCTTCTTCCAGTTGTGGATCCAACTGGTGATACCCTGGCGAACATACTGGCTATCGGTGCTGAGGATCACTTCACAGGGCGCGGTTAGCGCTTCCAGCGCCACGATCGCCGCCATCAGCTCCATACGGTTATTGGTAGTGAGCCGGTAACCGGCGCTGAAGGTTTTTTCAACCTGTTTATAGCGCAAGATTGCGCCGTAACCACCGGGGCCGGGGTTGCCAAGGCAGGAGCCATCGGTGAAAATTTCTACCTGTTTGAGCATCTCTGGTAGACTCTTCCTATCAGTTTTATAAAAGCCAAGTCTGACATAAACGAGCGCTATGAGCACTGCAATATGATCACTACACCAACCAGACAGATCGTACTCGATACCGAAACCACCGGTATGAACAAGTTAGGGGTTCATTACGAAGGCCACCGCATTATCGAAATCGGTGCGGTGGAAGTGATCAACCGTCGCCTGACCGGTCGGCATTATCACGTTTACGTCAAGCCGGATCGGCTGGTGGATCCTGAGGCTTACGGCGTTCACGGCATCAGCGATGAATTCCTGGCGGACAAGCCGACCTTCGATCAGATAGCCGATGAATTTATCGAATTTATCCGCGGCGGTGAGTTGGTCATCCACAACGCGGCGTTCGATATCGGCTTTATGGATCACGAATTCCGCATGTTGCAGCAGGACATTCCGAAGACGGAAACCTTCTGCGCCATTACCGACAGCCTGTTGATGGCGCGTCGTCTGTTCCCGGGCAAGCGCAACAACCTCGATGCGCTGTGTAGCCGCTACGAGATCGACAATAGCAAGCGAACCTTGCACGGCGCATTGCTCGATGCCGAGATCCTGGCCGAAGTTTATCTGGCAATGACCGGCGGGCAGACCACCATGGCATTTCAGATGGAAGGGGATACCCAGCAGAGCGATTCCACGCAGGATATCCAGCGTATTGCACGCCCGGCGACGTCGATGAAGGTGATTTACGCCAGTGATGACGAAGTGGTGGCACACGAATCACGGCTGGATCTGGTGGCGAAAAAGGGCGGCGGTAACTGCCTGTGGCGCGCGGAATAACCCGCAGGCCAATTTCGCTGGCACACGGAGTAAATGCGCGCTGACGACATTCGCTGAAAATCTGCGCAAACGGTTATTTTTATAAGAAAAAGGCATTGACGGAATCTGCCGCCGTCCGTAATATGCGCCTCGTTCCCCCGCAAGAGGGAACGGCGCGGAGCGGTAGTTCAGTTGGTTAGAATACCTGCCTGTCACGCAGGGGGTCGCGGGTTCGAGCCCCGTCCGTTCCGCCAACATTCAGAAGCCCTGAATCAGCAATGATTCAGGGCTTCGTTGTTTCTACTCCTTGCTCATTTCCACCTTGCCAAACATCACTCTATGGTTGGCCGCATGTTCATGGCGGGCAAAGTAGCGGTAACAGCCGCCGCCAAGCAGTACGCCGATAAACCAGCTGAAGTTCGCCACGGCGTGCAGCTCGGGCGTAAAACTGATCACCAGGCCAACCGCCACCGACGGCAGCAGCGCCAGAATGGCCTTCGGGTTGAAGCCGCTGCGATACCAGTAGCGGCCATTCGGCGTGGCGTTGAACAGATCGTCGACGTGGATCTGGCCGCGCTTGATCAGGTAAAAATCTGCCACCAAGATGCCGAACAATGGACCGATAAACGCGCCCAGCACGTCCAGGGTGTAATGGATCAGCTCCGGCGACTGGAACAGGTTCCACGGCGTCAGCAGCACCGAGCCGACGGCGGCGATCATGCCGCCGGTGCGGAAGCTGATCTTTTGTGGTGCGCAGTTGGAAAAGTCGAACGCCGGTGACACGAAGTTGGCGACGATATTGATGCCGATAGTGGCGGTAATCATCGTCAGCAGGCCGATGGCTACCGCCACGCTGTTGCCGACGCGGGTTACGGTTTCAATCGGATCGGTAATCATCTGGCCGAACAGCGATTGGGTGCCGGAAACGATCACCACCGTGACCAGTGAAAACAGCAGAAAGTTGAACGGCAGCCCCCAGCGGTTGCCGCGGCGGATTTCCTGCATGCTTTTACCGTAGCGAGAAAAATCGCCGAAGTTGAGCAACGGGCCGGAGAAGTAGGACACCACCAACGCGGTGGCGGTCAGCATCTGCCAGCCCTGTTCCTGCGCGCTCAGCGTTTTGCTGGCCAGGGTAAAGGAGATGTTTTCCAGCCCGGTTTTGTACACAATCCAGCCGGCCAACGCCAGCATCACCACATAAACTGCCGGCCCGGCAACGTCAATAAAGCGTTTGATGGCGTTCATGCCATGCCAGAACACCATGGCCTGCAACACCCACATGATGCCAAAGCATATCCAGCCGATGGCGGAAAGCCCCAGCCAATGCGGTTGCGTCAGTGGCATCAGCGTCGGGAAGAACTTCAGCAGTACCAGCATCAACGCATTGGCCGCCAAATAGGTTTGAATGCCATACCAGGCGAAAGCGATCAACCCTCGGATCACCGCCGGAATATTGGCGCCGAACACGCCAAACGCCTGGCGGCAGACGACCGCGTACGGCACGCCGGTCATCTGGCTGGGTTTGGCTACCAGATTGGCGCACAGCTGGACAATGCAAATACCCGCCAACAGACAAATCAGCACCTGCCAACTGGCCAGCCCCAGGGTAAAGAAGCTGGCCGCCACCACATAGCCGCCCATGCTGTGCACGTCCGACATCCAGAAAGAAAAAATGTTGTACCAGTTCCAGTTCTGATTGCGCGTTGGCGCCAGATCGTCATTGCACAGCTTCGGGCTGTAGTTTTCATTGGGGTTTGGCATAAATCGTGCTCCTGTCTAGAACGGCACCCGGATGTATTCACCGTATTTGGGTCAATGTTGCTGACAGGGCTTTTGCAGGATTCAGGCCAGATTTATCTTTTTTGTATACAAGAATGGTTTTTGTTGTATACGATTTGGTTATCTAACGGTATACGGAGCAGCGTGATGATTGGCACCCAAGCCACGTGGGACAGGCTCGACGCCACCTACTTTACTGAAGATCGCGACGATCATATTTATAACCAACTGGTGAAAGCGATCGTTGAACATCGCCTGTTACCCGGTAGCAGATTGCCGGAAGAAGCGCTGGCGGACACCTTCGGCGTGAGCCGCACCGGCATTCGTCGGGTGTTACAGCGCCTTGCGGCAGTGCAACTGGTAACGCAACTGCCCAAGCGTGGTGCACAGGTCACCACGCCGGGAGAAGACGAAGCCCGCCAAGTGTTCGCGACGCGTAAGCTGCTGGAATGTGCCAATTTGCCGCAGGTGGTGAGCCGCTGCCGCGCGGAACAGTTGCTGATGCTGGATACCCTGGTCGCCCAGGAACAACGAGCGCATGACGATCGTGACGGTGCCGCAGCGATCCGCCTGTCCGCCGCGTTTCACGTGCAATTGCAGGCGATAAGCGGTAACCAGGTGCTGACGGAGACGGTGTCGCAACTGACGCTGCGCTCATCGCTGGTGATTGCCGCCTATGGCGCGCCATGGCAGCAGGGCTGCCGCTGCCACGATCACCACGATCTGCTGGTGCTGCTACGCAACGCCGACACGGCGGGGCTGGCGGCACAGATGGCGCGGCATTTTGACGACATCGTTGGCCACCTGCGCTTTAACCACCATGACGGTGATACGCCGGACTTCGCGCATATCTTCGCCGGCCTGCGCCAGCAGGAGCCGCAATGAAAATTCAGTTGATCAATCCCAATACCAGCCAGGCGATGACGGAAACCATCGCCACGGCGGCGCGCGCGGTTGCTGCACGCGGTACGGAAATCATCGCCGTCTGCCCGCCGCAGGGGGTGCCGTCGATTGAAGGGCACTTTGATGAGGCGATTGCCGCCATTGGCGTATTGCAGCGGGTAAAGCAGGGGCGAGAAACCGGGGTTGATGGCCATATTATCGCCTGTTTTGGCGATCCCGGCCTGTTGGCGGCACGTGAACTGGCCGACGCGCCGGTGATCGGCATTGCCGAAGCGGCGATGCATATGGCCACGCTGGTGGCGACGCGTTTTTCCATCGTCACCACGTTGCCCCGCACGCTGATTATCGCCCGCCATCTATTGCACCAATACGGTTTTGAACGTCACTGTGCCGCGCTGCACGCCATTGATTTGCCGGTGCTGGCGCTGGAGGACGGCAGCGGCGTAGCGCAGCAAAAAGTGCGCGAACAATGCCTGCTTGCCAAACGGCAGGACGGTAGCGGGGCTATCGTGCTGGGCTGCGGCGGTATGGCCGATCTGGCGCGGGAACTGACGCACGAACTGGCGATGCCGGTGATCGACGGCGTTAGCGCGGCGGTGAAAATGATCGAATCGCTGCACGGCCTGGGCCTGCGAACCAGCAAGCATGGCGATCTGGATTTTCCGCTGGCAAAGCCGTTAAGCGGCGTTTTCAGCGAATTTAACTGAGGGATGGTGCGATGAACCAGTATCAATTTACCCATGATTATCCGCGTGATCTTATCGGCTATGGTGGCAAGCCCCCGCATGCCAACTGGCCGGGGCAGGCGCGTATTGCGCTGCAGTTCGTGTTGAACTACGAAGAAGGCGCGGAAAGCCATGTGCTGCATGGCGACGCCGGTTCCGAGCAGTTTCTGTCAGACATTATCGGCGCGGCCAGCTATCCCGAGCGCCATATGTCGATGGACTCCCTGTACGAATACGGTTCGCGCGCCGGTTTCTGGCGTATTCACCAGGAGTTCCAGCGCCGCGGCCTGCCGCTGACCGTTTTTGGTGTAGCAATGGCGCTGGCGCGCAATCCGCCGGTGGTGCAGGCGATCAAGGATGCCGATTACGACGTGGTCAGCCACGGCTGGCGCTGGATCCACTATCAGAACGTGGACGAGGCGACTGAACGGCAGCACCTGCAACAGGCGATCGGCGTGTTGCGCGATCTGTTCGGGCAGGCGCCGTTGGGCTGGTATACCGGCCGCGACAGTCCCAATACCCGTCGGCTGCTGGTGGAGCACGGCGGCATGCTGTATGACAGCGATTATTATGGTGACGATCTGCCGTTCTGGACCGAGGTGACCTGCGCCAACGGCGACAGAAAACCGCATCTGGTGGTGCCCTATACCCTGGAGGCCAACGACATGCGCTTTGCCTCGCCGCAGGGGTTCAACACCGGCGAGCAGTTCTTTACCTATTTGAAGGACAGCTTTGACGTGCTGTATGCCGAAGGGGAGCTGGCGCCGAAGATGTTGTCGATCGGCATGCACTGCCGCTTGCTGGGACGACCGGGCAAATTCCGCGCCTTGCAGCGTTTTTTGGACTATGTCCAGCAGCACGATCGCGTGTGGATTTGCCGCCGGCAGGAGATTGCCGAACACTGGCTGGCGCATCACCCCTATCAGGGATGAAAATAAAAAACCACCGTTGAACCGGTGGTTTTTTGCGCGTAGGGCGCCAGCTGCGGCGCCCAGGCTATCTCGGGATCAGAACAATACCGAATAGTTCAGGCCAAAGGTACGGCCACGGCCTTTATAGCTGTACAGCTCGGACGAGCCGTAGGTTGGGCTATACAGGATTGGCGCACGCTGTCCCCATACGGTGGTGTAGTTTTTGTCCAGCAGGTTTTCGACGCTGAAGCTGACCTTGCCCACCGGCAGGGCGTAGCTGCCGAGGAAATCGACGGTGTTGTAGCCGTTGAGCTTATTGCCGTCGGCATCGGAAACATCGAAGGTCTGCTGCGACTGCACTCGCAGATTCCAGTCACCCGGCGCCCAGTTGACATAGGCGGTGGCTTTCGACGGGCTGGCGGTATCCACGGTCAGTTTTTCCCATTTGCCATCGACCTTGGTCTGCGATTTTATCAGGTTGAAGGTGGCGCCGGTGCTCCATTCGCTGTCATCAAAGAAGTAATCAACCGCCCCTTCCACGCCGTAAATGCGACGCTTGTCGGAATCCAGGCTGATGGTCATGTCGGTCTTGTTGATCGAAATGGTCTTGTCTGACAGCGAGTAGTAGGCGGCCACCTGGGTGCGCAGATTATCCCCGGTATAGCGCCAGCCCAGCTCGTAGGAGTTGACCTTGATGCCATCCAGTTTGGAATCGTTGACGTTAACGCTGTTTTGCAACTGATAGTGGCCGTTCACCAGCTTATAGTTGCCGGAGCCGTAATATTTCGCCAGGTCCGGGATCTCGAAGCCCTGCGAGAAGTTGAACCACGCCTGCTGGCGTTCGGTCAGGTGCGCCAGCAAACCGGCATTGAACAGCGCATTGTTGTAGCTGGTCTTGCCGCCAGGTACCGCGTCGGCAGAGTTGGCCAGGCCGTTGGCGATACCCTGTTGCTGCGCATAACCGACAAAGTCGTCCACCTTGTTTTCGGTGTACTGGTAACGCACGCCGCCGCTCAGGGTGAAGATCGGGTTGATGTCGTAGTTGGCCTGCAGGAACGGCGCCAGATTGGTGGTGGTGTAGCTCGGATAGCGGCCGACGTTGTAGGCGTTTTCCAGATACATGCCGCCGGACTGTTGCGCCTTGGCCAGATTGAAGAACTGCTGGTTGGCATTGAAGCTTTCATGCTCGGCATCGACGCCGTAGGTCAGCGTCAGGCTGTCGATCGGTTTGCTGTTTAGCGTCAGTTTACCGCCGTAGAAATCGGTTTTCTGCTGCGAGGCGCCGATGCTGGTGACCTGCCCCTTGGACAAGGTCGGGAACGGGTAGAAGGTCAGCGACTCGTCGCGGTAATACACCTGCGCCACCAGATCCTGTCCCCAGAAATCGGTGTTGGAGTATTGCAGGTTGATCAAATGGCGTTCGGTACCGGGGATACGGTCAGAATTCAGCGCGCTGCTGTTAGATGCTTCGCCTGCGCCGGTCACCGCCGAGAAGTTCTCGCCGAGGTACAGGCCGTGCTCGCCGTCGGACTGGCTTTTGTAATACTGGGTGGTCAGCTGCAACTGCTGATGCTCGTCGATGTTGATGGTGCCGGTGCCCATCACGTCGATGCGGTCGGAATATTGCAGGCCGGTCTGGGTGTTGTCGATCAGCACTTCCTTGCCTTTGCCATCGTACCAGCCGCCGTAGCGCTGATACGACACCGACAGGCGTCCGGAGGCGTGTTCGGTGCCGCCGCTGACCGCAGCCGACACGTTTTCATCGTGATCGTTGTGGCTGTTGAAGCCGGTTTTACCGCCGATTTGCAGTTCGACCTGCTTTTCCTCCTGGCCTTTTTTGGTCACGATGTTGATCAGGCCGCCGGTGCTGCCGCCACCGTACAGCGAGGTTGAACCGGAGATCACCTCAATGCGATCGATATTGAACGGGTCGATCGAATCCAACTGACGGCTGTCGGTGCGCGATGAGTTCTGGCGTACGCCGTCGATCATCACCAGCATCGACCGGCCGCGCATGTTCATGCCGTAGTTGGTTCGGCCCTGACTGCTGACGTCCATGCCGGGGATCAGTTGCGCCAGGATCTCTTTGATCTCTTTTCCGCCCTGAACCTGCTGCTCGATTTCCTGGCTCTCGATCACCCAGGTGGTTTGTGCCATTTCCGCGACGCTACGGTGCGCGCGGCTGGCGGAAACCACCAGTTGTTCTTCATTTTTTTGTTGTTCTGCCCAGGCTGCCGGCGCGAGCATCGCCAGCAGACAAGGGTTCAATACCCAGAGGTGTTTGCGTTTCATCGTTATTTCCAATATTTCCCGTTGTTGGTGTGCGTCAAAAAAGGGTAAGCCTCAGATTTCCGAGTAATTTAGCATAGACTGTTCTGCGCGGGTTGGGGTGCCCGGCTGTTGACTACGCCATTGAATTACCGCCGGGGTGGACGCCAAATCGAACTGCTCGCGTCCTAAAGCCCGGTTGAGGATCCGCGCTGCTCGCCAGGCCATCAGGCTGAGCTGCGGTTCGGCGATGCCGTGACTGTGCATGCCGGCATTGACGGCGAACAGGCAGTTTTCTGCCGGGCCGTCCCAGCCGAGGGTAAAGTCGGGCGATACGCGGTAGTTGTCGTCGGCGGTGAGGTGCAGACGTTCCGCCAGCGGCGCCAGAAATGCCGGGCGATCCTGCTGATAGCCGGTGGCAAAAATCACCACGTCGCTGTCGAAGGTTTCCTTGCCCTGATCGAGATGGTGATGCGTCACCAACTGGTAGCCGTTGCCCTGTGCGTGTAGCGCCGCCAGTGAGCGGCTCGGTAACAGGCGTGCCCACGGCGTTTCGCGCAGCACTTCGAAACGGTGATACATGGCGCGGTAAATCGCCAGCAGTGATTCGCTGGTAATACCGTCGGAGGTCATCTTCTGTTCGCTCAACATGCGCTGTTTGGCGCCGTCGTTCAGGGTATAAAAGCTCTCTACGTATTCCGGGGTGAAATATTCGTTGGCGAAGGCCGCTTCGTCGAGCGCATTGTAGTTATTGCGGCGCGACACCCAGTTCAGTTGGCTCGGCTGTCCCCATTCGCCACGGAAAATATTCAGGAACAGATCGGCACCGCTCTGCCCACCGCCGACCACGGTAACGCGTTTGCCGGCCAGCTCCGGATTGCGCAGCGCCATTTCGCTGGCGTGGAAACAACGATCGTTTTGCTCGGTCACGCACTCCGGCAGCAGAATTTTCTTGCCGATGCCCAGACATACATGGCGGGCATGATAAACGCCGCGTTGGGTGGTCACCGCAAACAGCCGTTGGCGATCGTCAAATTCCACCTGGTGAATATCCTGACTGAACGCCAGCGACGCCATGCCGTTGGCCGCCCAGTCCAGATAGTCGGCGAACTCTTCGCGCGACACCGTACGCTGCTCGGTGGTCAGAAAACGGTAGAATTTCTTCCGCTTGACCAGGTAGTTAAGGAAACTGTAGGGATTGGTTGGTGACACTGCGCTGACCAGATCCTTCAGGAAGCTGGTCTGCATGTGGCAATCCGGCACCATCATGCCGGGGTGCCAGGAAAAATGGGGTTTACGCTCGAAGAACTGCGCGTTAAAACCGTCGACCTCGCTGCCAAGCGCGGCAATGCTGAGGTTGAAAGGACCGATACCGATGCCGATGAAATCGAGAGGCTGATTCATTGGGCAAACTCCTTGGTGACCAAATAAAGCGGGTTATCCAGATCCTGTAGATAGTTGGGCAGCATGCGGCTGCCGCCATCGTGCTCTGAATAGGTGAGTTTCACCGGGTTGAGCACCACACGAATGATTTGTGGTTTAAACAGACTAAAAAGATCAAAACGCTCTGCCATGTCCGGGTGCTGCGCCATATAGCGTTGCAGCACCTGCGCCAGCAGTTGGTAAAATTGTTGTTCGCTCACGTTGCAACTCGCCATCAGCGGCGAAATAAACCGCAGCACGGTAACAAAATGCCCGGTTTGCAAATCGTGGATCAGGTAATCGGCCGGCAGGCGCACGGTCACGTCCTTCACTACCTGCGGTAGCGAGGCGCTCTCGGCAAACGCCTGATCGACCAGGCGCATATCGCCCTGGAAGTCCTTCAACAGCACGCGCTGCGGTACATGATCCTTCATCACCAGCGTGATGTTCTGGCCATGGGCGATCAGCGCCACGCCGTAACGGCACATCAGGTGATACATCGGGATCACCACCGCCTGGAACATCTGCGTCAGCCAGGCGTCGGCGCTCAGACCGGAGCGGGCGATATAGGCGGCAATCAGCGGCTGTCCGTGGTTGTCGGTTTCCATCAGCGTGGCCATCAGAATCGCCTGTTCGTCGTCCTTTAAATAGCAGGACGGGTTTTCGCGCCAGATGACGCCGAGCATTTCCTGATAGCGATACGGTGCCTGTTTCAACGCCGCATAGGTTTGATGCGTCATGTAACCGGCTGCCGGCTCGCCAAGGATCTGTGCGCCGCTGGCCTGCAGCGTGCGGTCTTCGGCAAAGATCTGCTGCAACCAGCGGGAAGCTGCCGGACCGGCGCTGATGTATTTGCCGGGAATGCCGCGGTAGCAGGAGGTGTTATAAATGGTCAACGGCAGTTTGATGTCGAACGACACGCGACGGCTGACGTTGGTCAGCGTGCGCAGCGACTGTTGTGCCAGATAACTGTCACCAAACTCGCCCAGTTCCACCAACTCACCGGCGGCCAGCTGCGGTAAAAAGTGCAGGGCGATTTTCTGTTGCCACTGCCACGGGTGCAGCGGAACCGGCACCCAATCGTCATTCAGCTTCAGTTCGCGCCAGCGGCGATCGAAGCGCTGGCGTTCGGCATGGTCCATCGCGCTGTTGAGCAGGTTTTCCAGCGGATACTGCTCATCGGCGCACCAGACGAAGCTAGCGCGTTGCGCTGCCACCCAATGCAGACGGAACTGACCCTGATATTCCGGCGCATATTGTTGCAACGCCGTCAGGCCCCAGCCGCGTCGGCCCTTGTTGAAGATAAACTTCGGATGCCCGGCCAGCAGGCATTGCAGCGCATCGGGTTCGAGCGCGATCAGATCCTGCGCATTCATACCGTGGCGTGCCGCCAACAGTTGCATGTCGCCACGCAGCGTGGCGTACAAATCTTCCAGGTGCTCGGCGATCTGCGCATCGTCCATTGCCAGCACCTGCGCCAACTGACGCAGCATACTGTCCGCCGCCAGCGGTTGGCTGTCGCAGGCCAACGACGCCGGATCGATATGCAACCAGCCCCAGATGCCGCGTTGGGCGCTGAAGGTATAGTCGGCGTCGCCGACGGCGATACGCCAGCCGGCATGGTGCGTTTCCGCGTGCAGCGTGCGTTCGTACTCCAGCTCCGCCAGGATCTTGGCGATCATCTGGCGGTTGACGCGCTGCCAGTCGGCATAATCAGCGATGTTCATACGTTGCCCTCCTGGAAGAAGGCATGGCGTTGGTTGACGATCAGACGCGAACGTTTGTGCGGGAAATCGAACTCTTTCATTGTCTGGTAGCCAGCGGCCGGCAAATGGCGGAACAGGCGCTGGTTGTCGGCGCGCGGTTCGGCCACCACGCGCTGGGTGCGCGGTTCGTCCAGATAGAGGTAATGCGTCAAGCCGCGTAGCCAACTGCGGATGTACTGCGCGCCACGCCAGTTTTCTTCGCCCACCAGCATATGCAGGCCGCGGTCGAACGGCTGCCAGCGATAATGGCGACCGATGCGATCTTCCGGCGCCCAATACACTTCGAAATAGCCAAAGGGCCGATCGTCAAAGCAGCCGAGCAGCGGATAGCAATAGCTGGAATCCAGTTGGCGCTGCAGATAGGCGACCTGAGTTTCCAGCGGGCCGCTCATTTCCCAGAAGGCGTTAACCCGCGGCGCGTTCATCCAGCGGGTGAACTGCTCGGCGTCGCGCTCGATCTCCGGCAGGCGGAAGCTCAGCGTGTGCTTGATTTGCGGATCGAAGCGGCGATAGACCTCGCCCTGTGGCCGCGCCGGGCGTTGCGGAAACCACAGCGCGCGTTCGGCGTCGTACTGCATCTGACCGCTGGCCGGGTTGCGTTCCGCCGTCAGCCACAGCGGCAGTTGATAAAAGGTTTCGCGCGCCAGATAGTCGCCGCTGGCCAGGGCAAACAGCGCCTGCGCCTGTGGCTCTTCGCGCCATTCGGCATACGGCAGCGTCACGCCGCTGAGGGTGGGTGCGGCAACCAGCAGTTGATCCAGCGCCTGTACCAGCCAGCCGGCCGGCAATGGGCTCGCCGGCGGATGCAATACGGCACTGCCGTCCAGCCCGAGGCTGAGTGGCAGGTGGGTGTCCAGCTGTTCACAGCGAAAGCCGCCGAGAGCGTGCACCAGTTTGGCAATTGGCATCATGCGGTTTCTCCCGAGCGCAGCGGGTTGACGAAATCGAAATAAATCACCGCCGGATCGACGATGGTGTTCTCATTGTGATCGTGCAGGTAGCAGAAGAAGTTGCCTTTGCAGTTCCAATGGCTGCTGTCGAGCACGTAATCCAGACAGCGCGTGTTGCGTGCGCTGGCACGCAGGCGGCTCAGCGCGTCGCGTACGCGCAGCATCAGGTTCTGTTCGTCGTCGAAACCGGCAGCAGCCAACGCAGCGGTAACCGCCAGCGTGGAGTTGACCAGCAGGTAATACGGGAAATAGCGCAGCAATTGCTGTTCGCTGAAGCGGTTTTCCGCCTCGGCTTCGCCAATCTCTGCCAGCCATGGCGTCGCGTCGGCGGTAAAGCCGCTGCCCTGGCAGTCGCGATACAGCATGCCGACCGGCAGATCCTGCTGCATCTCCACCAGAATGTTTTGCTGGTGCGCCAGCAGTACCAGGCCGTAATCGGCTTCGGTGCTAAACAGCGGCAGCAGTACGTGGTCGCAATAGGCATCCAGCCAGCAGCGGGCTGCCTGTTGCAACGGCAACCGTAAACGCGCCGCCAGGCGGCGTACCGCAGCGGCCAGCAGACTGTCGCCGCCATCCGGCGCGGCCTGGGTCAGCGTCACCAGAACGTTGGTTTGCGTTTGCGGCTGGTCGAACAGCAGGTTGACGCGCAGCGCCATCAGGCTCTCTTCCTGAACGTCGCCGTTGAGGTCGCACAGGCCGGCCCAGCCGTCTTCCTGCATCACGCGCATTGTCGGGTAGCGCGCCTGCAACGCTTGCCAGCGCTCGGTTTGCGCCAGCCGCGCCAGCCGCATACCGCGTTTCACTTCTTTTACCGACAGGGTACGCACCGAATTGGTCAGACGCACGCTGAGTGAAAACTTGATCATGTCGCGGTTGCTTTCGCTGTACAGCGAGCGTGAGGAACTGGTCGGCAACCAGCGTTCGCCGGCTTCGCCCAGGTCGCGCAACGCGTTTTGCGTCAGCAGTTCGCGACACCAGTCCTGCGCCAGCAAATGTTCGGCCTGCCACGGGTGCATCGGCAGCAGCCAGACGTCATCGGTGAAATGCGCCAACAGCTGCGGAGCGCTTTCGGCGGCGAAACGCTGCAGGCGCTGTTGCAACGTCAACCCCAGGCTGTCACCACAGACAAAACGCTTGTTCACCGCGAACCAGCGCAGCGGGAAACGCGCGCCGAAGTCCGGCAGATAACGACGCGCTTGCTGATGATCAAACGGCTCGTGAGATTTTGGTGCCGGGTGGAAGGCATGACCGACCAGCAATCCCTGTTCCGCCTGGGCGAAATTCATCGGCTTATCACGCAGCGTCGGCCAGTCAAGGCGGTTGTCGATGGCCTGTTGGGTGTTGTCGTGACTTTCCAGCACGCGTTGGCGGAAGCGGGCGATCACCTCATCATTCAGCGAACCTTTGACCGTCGGCTTGGCCAAGAGCAGCGTCACCAGCCGTTCCACGCTCAGCGCTTCGCCCGGACCGTCGTCCTGCTGATGCAGATAGGCCGGGAAAAGATAATGGTGATGCTGGGTGGGCGAAATATGGCGAAGTGAAATGCGAATGGCGCTATGAGTGGTAAGGGGAATATGTAACTGCGGATGTTGTTGGCTGTTAGCGGCCGGGATGACTTGCCAGTCCCGGGTTTCACGCATCAATGCGTTGAGAAAACATTGCGCAGCCACATCGGTCGTCGCGGTTGCAAACTGAATGGTCATGATCCCTGATTCGCTATGAAACAATTGAGAATGATTCTTATATCAATAATACTTATTGTTATCAATAATCCCGTGATATGATTTTTTCATAAATCATACAGTAAACGTTCACTTTATTAACGGTTTCATTACATTACATGAGCACATCGCCGTCGTCTGATATTCTCTCCAATGGGAATACGTCTCCTTCCAACTGGCCGTTGGCCTTTTGCGCCGGACTGCTGGGCATTGGACAAAATGGTTTGTTGGTGGCCCTGCCGGTGTTGGTCAGCATGACTCAACTGTCGCTGTCGGTATGGGCGGGGCTGTTAACGCTGGGCTCGATGCTGTTTTTGATTGGTTCGCCCTATTGGGGGCGGCAGTCCGAAATTCGTGGTTGCAAATACGTGGTGCTGATGGCGCTGGCCGGCTATCTGTTCAGCTTTGCGCTGATGGCGCTGGCGGTCTGGGGGCTGGCGGCCGGTTGGCTGTCGCCGCTGCTGGGGCTGGGCGGACTGATCGTTGCCCGGGTGATTTATGGCCTGACGGTTTCCGGTATGGTGCCGGCCAGCCAGACCTGGGCGTTGCAGCGCGCCGGTCACCAACAGCGCATGGCGGCGTTGGCAACCATCAGTTCCGGGCTCAGTTGCGGGCGCTTGCTCGGCCCGCTGTGTGCCGCGCTGGCCTTGTCGCTTGATCCGATGGCGCCGCTGTGGCTGATGGCGCTGGCGCCGCTGGTTGCCTTGCTGGTGGTGTGCCGTCAGCGTAACGATCCGCCGCTGCCGCCGGTAGCCCAGCAGCAAAATCGTCTGCAATGGCACATGTTGCCGTACCTGTTATGCGCGCTGCTGCTGGCGGCGTCGGTCAGCCTGATGCAACTGGGACTGGCGCCGCACTTGGGCCGGCTGTTCGCCCATTCCGCCACCACCGTCAGTCATCATGTGGCGATATTGCTCAGCGTTGCCGCTGGTTGTACGCTGCTGGCGCAGTTTCTGGTGGTGCGGCCACAGCGTTTCGCCCCGGCGTCGCTGCTGTTGTGGGCGGCGCTATTGATGATTGCCGGACTGGCGCTGATGTGCGCGTCGCCGCTGGCGCTGTTTTATCTCGGCTGTGCGCTGACATCGTTTGGCGCGGCAATGGCGACGCCGGGTTACCAACTGTTGTTGAACGACAAATTATCGACCGGAAAAGGCTCTGGGGTTATCGCCACCAGCCATACGCTGGGCTACGGTCTGAGCGCACTGATGGTGCCGGTGGTGGCCAAATTTTATGGTGAGTCGCAGTTGATTGCGACGGCACTGGTCATGGCGGTTTTGCTGGGCGGCCTGAGCGGCTGGTTGTGGCAGCAGCAACGCATTATTGCACCATCGCGGGAGAAGTATTGAGATGTCCGCAAGTTATCGAGTTTTTGATCTTACGTTAAAGGAGAAACGACAGATTTCTCCATCGTTACTGCGCTGCGTATTCAGCGGCCCGCAGGTCAATCGCATGAAGCTGGAAGCGCCGGATCAGCGCATCAAGCTGCTGTTCGCCGCGGAGGATGGTCAGACGCTGCGGCTGGAAAACAGCGACGACTGGTATCGTCATTATATGGCGATACCCAAAGCGCAGCGGCCGGTGATGCGCACTTATACCCTGCGCGCGCTGCGCTGCGATTGCAACGAAATGGACGTGGAGTTTGTGTTGCATGGGGTTAACGGCCCGGCATCGCGCTGGGCCTTGCAGTCGACGCCGGGGGACACCCTCCAGGTGGTGGCGCCCAACGCCGATTTTGACGGCGACAGCGGCGGCTATGAATGGGTAGCTCCCCCGCAGATGCAGCAGGGATTATTGATTGCCGATGAAACCGCGCTGCCGGCAGCGATGGGCATTCTCGAGCAGTTGGCGCAGTGGGCCAATCCGCCGCGCGTGCAGGCATTCTTTGAGGTGCCGGTGGCCGGCGACTGCATCAGCGTGGCGCAGTTTCCGTTCGCCGAGGTATTTTGGCTGCCGCGTGACGTCGGTCAGCAGCAATTGCACGGTACCTTGTTGGTAGAAGCGGTGCGCCAGCGGGTGGATATTCCGCCCTCGGCGCGCACGGCGGCACAGTCGCTGGCGGAAAACAGCTTGGGCGGCGATCTGCTGTGGGAGCGGGCACAGGGCGCCGGCGGGTTTTATGCCTGGGTGGCTGCCGAATCCTCCACCGTCAAGGCGTTGCGACGTTACCTGATAGGTGAATGCGATTTGGACCGCTCAACGGTGAATTTTATGGCTTACTGGTGCTGAATAGCCGGCCGGCTTCGCCCAGGTGGCGTACTGCCAGCAGTACCGCGTTGCGGCCGTCAAAATGGTACAGCGCGATATAGCCGCTATTGCCAAAACCGATCGGCCACTCTCTGAATTCGGCATCCAGTGCGCGGAGCGTTGGCGAGTTTGCGCCAGATGCTGTACCCGCTGTTTTAACGCGTCATCAATTTTGATGGAGGTTGCCGTCGCCATAAGTGGTCTCGATAAGCTAAAGGTAATACCTTTGGTCGCTTTACAACCAACCGCAGCACCTGTCCATACGGTCTAGCCCATCAGGCTGACATGTGCCGCCACGATGCGCCAACCGACGGGCAGTTTGACCCAGGTTTGCATCTGGCGACCAATGCGCTCACTGCCTTCCCGGCGGAACTCGGTGCTGGCCACTGCCATATCGTCGCCGTAAGTGGTGATGACGGTATTTTCCAGTCGGCGGTCCAACCCGGCGGAAGGGCGCTGGCGACGGAAATCGCGGATCTGCTCGATGCCGTACAGGTTTTCGCTGGCGCCATAGCGTACCGTGCGGCCGTCATGCCAGAACAGCGCATCCAGGGTTTCAATGTCATTGCCGATCAGCGCCTGTTCGTAGCGATAAAAGGCTGCGGTGACCTCGGCCACTACCGCCGGGCGGTCAATATAGTCAGTTTTCATCAATTCATTCCTGTTGGCACGGCAGCGCGCAATGGCTGATACCGCATTGTTCCAAGGCGTGGGCGGCACGCAGTGCCAGATCTTCGCGCCACGGCGGGGCGATCAGCTGCAGGCCGATCGGCAGACCGCCGGCGGTTTTTAGCGGCACGGTAACCACCGGCAAACCGAGAAACGAAATCGGCTGTGTCAGCATGCCCATGCTGGCACGGATCGGTAAATCGGCGTCGTTGATGCGCATGGTTTCCTGGCCAATCGGCGTCGCGCAACATGGGGTGGCCGGGGCAATCAGAATATCCCATTGCTTGAACAGCGGCAGCGTTTGCTGTTGAAAATCGGCGCGGAAACGCTGTGCCTGCACATACCAGGCGGACGGCAGCATGGCACCGGCCAACAGGCGTTCGCGCGAGTTGGGTTCGAAGCGTGTCGGTTCACTGCGCAGATACGGTAAATAGTGGTTGCCACCTTCAGCCGCACTGATGATAAAGGCCGCCGAACGCGCCAGCTCCGCCTGTGGCAGGGTGATTTCCTCCGTGGCTTCCAGCGCTTGCGCCACGTGGCGCACCGCCGTTTTGGCGTCCTCATCGCACCACTGCTGGAAGTAACCGCCGAGCACCGCGCAGCGTAACCCCTGCTGGCCGCGCGGCAGCAGAGACTCGGTCAGCGTCAGTGGTTTTTCGGCCTGAAAACGATCGTTGACATCGGTGCCTTGCATCGCGTCGTAAACCGCCGCCAGATCGCGCACCCGGCGGGCGAACGGACCAATATGGTCCAGGCTGGCGACGAACGGTTGGCTACCGCTGCGCGACAGACGGCCAAAGGTCGGTTTCAGCCCATAAATGCCGCACAGCGACGCCGGAACGCGGATCGATCCGTTAGTGTCGCTGCCCAGAGAAAAACTCACCAGTCCGGCGGCGACCGCCGCTGCCGAACCGCCGGAAGAACCACCGGCGATGCGCGATCTGTCATGCGGGTTGCGGGTGGCACCGTAGTGGCTGTTTTCGGTGGTGAAACCGTAGGCGTAAGCGTCCATGTTCAGCATGCCGGACAGCAGTGCGCCGCGATCGGCCAGGCGGCTGATGGCCCAGGCGTCGTGCCGGGCTGGGGCGCGATCGCTAAACAGGCTGGCGCCGGCCAGCGTGGTTTCACCGGCGACGTCGAACAGGTTTTTTACCGCGTAGGGGATAGCCGCCAGGCTCGGCAACGGCTGGCGGTTGGCGCGAGCGCGATCGAGCCTTTCGGCCTCGCTCAGCATGCGTTCAGCGGTCACCTGGGTGTAGGCGTTTAGCGCCGGGTTGTGAGCCTCGATGCCTTCCAGCGTCTGCTGGGCAATTTCTCGTGCGGAAATCGCACCTTGCTGTAGTGCGGTGCGGATCTCGGCGATCGACCATTGGCTTAACGAATTCATGCGCGATACACCCCGGCGATTTCCACACGTTGATCGAGCGGCAACGCCATCAGCGGTTGCGCCATCGCGGCAATGCGCTGGAACTGGGTCAGCAGTTCCTGACGGCGCGCCTCGTCCAGTTCCAGCGTCAGCACCGCTTCCATCTGGCGGATATAGGCTGCCCAGTCGGCAGCAGGCAGTATATTGTTTGGGCTACTCATTAAAAACGCCTCATTGTGGTTCAGCCATGATGGCCAGGGATTAAAAGCCGGCGGCGCTGCCGTTACTGCGCGGATCGAACGCGCCTTCCAGCATGCCATTGGTATGGCGCACGATGGCGCCAGCGTGGCCAACCGCCTCGCTGAAGTCCGGTAACAGTTCCACCTGATGCCCGCGTTGGCGCAGGTAGTCGATGGTCTCTGCGCCAAACCGGCTTTCCAGCTTCAATGAGTCGGAACTGTCGCCCCAGGTGCGACCAAGCAGCCAGCGCGGCGCGCTGATCGCCTGCTGTAAGGGAAGTCCCTGAACCACATGGCGAATAAACACCGCCGCCTGTGTTTGCGGCTGGCCGTCGCCGCCCATGGCGCCGTAGACCAGCGTACGGCCGTCGTAAAGACGTGCGGCGGCCGGGTTAAGAGTATGGAACGGCTGCTTGCCCGGCGCCAGCGCCAGCAAATGTCCGGCGTCGAGGCTGAAGGACGCGCCGCGGTTTTGCCACAGTACACCGCTGTTGGGCAGTACCACGCCACTGCCGAATTCATGATAAATACTCTGGATAAAGGAAACCGCCAGCCCACTGCTGTCCATGACTCCCATCCACACGGTATCGCCAGGCCCTTTGCCGTTGCCCCAGTCGGCGGCACGCTCGCCATCGATCTGCCGTGCCAGAAGATCGAGACGATCGGCTTCCAGCAGCGCCTGCGGATCCTGCGTCATATGAGCCGGATCGGTGATGTGACGATCCCGCAAGCCGAACGCCAGCTTGGTGGCCTCAACAATGGCGTGTACCGTTGCCCCCTCGCTCTGCCTGGCCAGCGGCAGGCGGTCGGCCAGGCCAAGGATCGCCAGTGATACCAGACCCTGGGTCGGCGGCGTCAGGTTGAACACCTCTCCCTGTTGATGCGCCAGGCGCAACGGCGTACGGCGGCGTGGCCGGTAAGTGGCCAGATCCTGTGCGGTGAGCGGCATGCCCAACAGCGCCATGTCGGCGGCCATGCGCTGGGCCAGCTCGCCGCGATAAAAACTGTCCAGACCCTGTTCGGCAAGGGTGATCAAGGTTTCCGCCAGCTTCGGTTGGCAGAAGCGCTGCCCACAACGCGGGATCTCGCCGCGCGGCAGGAAAATCTGCGCGAAATGCTCAAGGTCGGCCAATTCATGGCGCTTGCTGCGGGTGGCGGCTTCCTGCGAGGCGGTAACCGGGATGCCGTCTGCCGCATAGCGGATGGCATCGGCCAACAGACTGGATAGCGGCAGCGGTTTGCCACCCAGCTCGGCGGCATACGCCAGCGCTTCCTGCCAGCCGCCGACCGTGCCGGCGACGGTCAATGCCGCCTTTGGCCCGCGATGCGGGATCCGTTGTTCTCCGGCATACAGCGCCAGCGTGGCCAGCGAGCCGGCGGCACCGCTGGCGTCGATGGCCAGTGGATCGCCCTGTGGCGGCACGATTAGCCAGAAGCCATCGCCCCCCAGACCGTTCATATGCGGATACACCACCGCAATGGCGGCGGCCGCAGCCACCATCGCCTCGATGGCATTGCCGCCTTTACGCAGGATCGCCAAGGCGCTTTCGCTGGCGAGGTGATGCGGCGTGACGGCCATCCCCAGTGGTGCGCTGTTACTGTTAATCATCTTATGGCCCTTTTTATGCTTTCCCTGACTGGGTTAAGCAAGAGCCGTTCCAGATTTACGCGGTTGGCGGTGGGCGCAATGATTTTGCGATGCAGCAGGGGAAATATGCTAGGCTCCGCTGAAACAAAGGTTACAGCGTGGGGCTAGGCAGAAATGAAGCAGATTGATGAGCGCTTGCGTAGCGAATATCCGCAGTTGACGCCGCAGGAGCAGCGGGTGGCGGATTTTATCATCGACCATTTTGATGACCTGATCAGTTATAACAGTGCTGAACTTGCCAGGTTGAGCGGCGTGTCCAAGGCTACCGTCAGCCGGTTGTTCAAGCGGCTGGGATACGCCAGCTACCGGGCGATGCGCGACGAATTGCGCACCCTGCGGCAAAGCGGGTTGCCGCTCACCGATAATCGCGATGCGGTGCAGGGCAATACGCTATTGGCGCGCCATTACAAACAGGAAATGGCCAATCTGACCGCCTGGGTCAATCAGCTCGACGCGTCACAGTTCGGCGCGGTGATCGCCGCGTTGGCGCAGGCAAAACGCGTGGTGTTGATGGGGTGGCGCAACGGCTACCCGGTGGCGATGCACCTGCGTCAGCAACTGTTGCAGGTGCGGCGCGATGTGCTGTTGCTGCCGCAGCCGGGGCAAACGCTGGCGGAGGAGCTGGTGGACGTCAGCCCGCAGGATGTGGCGATCGTGGTGGCGTTTCGCCGTCGTCCGCGCCAGTTACGGGCAGTGCTGACGCAATTGCAGCGTCGCCAGGTGCCGACGCTGCTGATATGCGAACCGCAGGCGCAGGCGCTGCTGCCGTTGGCCAGTTGGCATTTGGCCGCGCCGTTGGACAGCGTATCGGCGTTTGACAACTACGCCAGCGCCATGAGTCTGGCCAATCTGCTGAGCAATGCCCTGCTGCATGAAATGCTGGCGCAAGGGCGCCAGCGCATCCATCAGATTGCCGATCTGTACGACGATCTTGACGAACTGGAACAGCGCTGAGTCAGCGCTGTTTTGGTGCTAACGCACTTTTTTGGTGCGCATCTTGCCATGGAAGGCGTTTTTCCCTTCGCTGATTAACGGCAAAATAACGCCTGATTTACCGTAAATTACTCCCTCTTTCATCCCGACGCTGGCGAGCGTTCTCATTGGCACATTAGTTGCAATGTTTGAATCAAAGAATCTTTTGTTTCATCATTTCACCATCGGGGATAATCTATGAGCATCAAGAGAATTTGGGTCACCGCATTGGGCGCCATCGTACTGATGGCTCAGGCCGGCGCGGTACAGGCCGATCAACTGCAAGACATCCAGCAGCGCGGCGTGTTGCGGGTTGCCGTGCCGCAGGATTTTCCACCGTTTGGTTCGGTTGGCACCGATTTGCAGCCGCAGGGTTATGACATCGATATGGCGCAGTATCTGGCCGACAAGATGAAACTAAAGTTGCAGCTGGTGCCGGTAACCAGCGCCAATCGGGTGCCGTATCTGCAAACCAACAAAGTGGATCTGGTGATCTCTAGCCTGGGCAAAAATCCGCAGCGTGAAAAGGCCATCGCTTTCAGCCGAGCTTATGCGCCGTTCTTCCTTGGCGTATTCGGCCCGCAAGCCGAGGCGCTGAAAGATCCCGCCGCGCTGGACGGCAAAACCATCGGCGTCACCCGTGGCGCGGTAGAAGATATGGTGCTGAGCGACAGCGCACCGAAAGGCGCGCAAATCAAACGCTATGAAGACAACAACACCACGCTGTCGGCCTATTTGTCTGGGCAGGTGCAGTTTGTGGCCACCGGTAATCTGGTGGTGAGCGCCATCGCTCGGCAAAATCCGGCCAAGGCGCCGGTGGCCAAATTCATGCTGAAGGATTCACCGTGTTATGTCGGACTGCGGCTGGGGGAACCGGCGCTGAAGGCGAAGGTGGATGCGCTGATCGAACAGGCGTTGCAGGATCAGACGCTGAACGGCCTGTCGGAAAAATGGCTGAAAGCGCCACTGCCGGCCAACCTTGGCGCGTGACGGGAGTCTCCCATGACCTATCAGCTGAACTTTCCCGCCCTGTGGCCGTTTATGCCCGAGCTGTTGGCCGGGTTGCTGACCACCATTGAGCTGACGGCGTTGGCAACGCTGATGGGCGTGTCGCTGGGCATTGTCGGTGCGGCGATCCGCAGCGGCCGGCCAAGCCTGACAAGCCGGATATGGGGGCTGTATGTCGAGCTGGTGCGCAATACGCCATTTGTGGTGCAGCTGTTCTTTATCGTCTTCGGTTTGCCGAGTCTCGGCTGGAAACTGACCGCAGGCCAGGCGGCGTTGCTGGCGATGGTGATCAATCTGGGCGCCTACAGCACCGAAATCATTCGTGCCGGCATCCAGGTGACGCCGAAAGGCCAGTGGGAAGCCGGACGGGTGCTGGGCTTCAGCCGCAGCCAGACCTTCTTGCGTATCGTGTTGCCACCGTCGCTGCAACGCATTTATCCGGCGCTGGTCAGCCAGTGCATTATCGTGATGTTGGGCTCATCGGTGGTGTCGCAGGTGTCGTTTGAAGAACTGACCTTTGCCGCCAACCTGATTCAGTCGCGCACCTTTCTCAGTTTTGAGGTGTATTTGGTGACCACGCTATTTTATCTGCTGTTGTCGGTGCTGATGCGCCAGTTGCTGCTGGCCGCCGGGCGACGCTTGTTAGGGAGTCAGGGCTGATGCTGACGTTTACCGATTGGGATATCGTACGCAACCTGTTGTTGGCGGCGCGCTGGACGCTGCTGCTGTCGCTGACGGCATTTTTTGGCGGCACGCTGGTGACGCTGCCGTTGTTGCTGCTGCGGTTGAGTAAACGCCGTTGGGCGCTGCGCCTGGTACGCGCCTATGCCGAGCTGTTTCAGGGAACGCCGCTGCTGATGCAATTGTTCCTGGCGTTCTTCGGACTGGCGCTGTTTGGCATTGACGTCAGTCCATGGGCCGCCGCCGCGCTGGCGCTGACCCTGTTTACCAGCGCCTTTCTGGTGGATATCTGGTCCGGCAGCATTGCGGCGTTGCCAAAAGGGCAGTGGGAGGCCGCACGCTGTCTCGGGTTGGGTTTTGGCCAGACGCTGCTGCGGGTGATCGTACCGCAGGCGGTGCGCATCGCCATTGCGCCGACCGTCGGGTTTTCGGTACAGGTGATCAAGGGCACCGCGCTGGCATCAATCATCGGCTTCGTCGAACTGACCAAGGCCGGCACCATGCTCAATAACGTTACCTATCAACCGTTCAAGGTGTTTGGCCTGGTTGCGTTGGGCTATTTCCTGATGTGTTACCCGCTGTCGCGCTACAGTCATTATCTGGAGAAGAAATTCCATGCCGCTCATCACCATTAATCAGGTTCAAAAATATTACGGCCAAAACCATGTGCTGAAGGGCGTGGATCTGGATATCGATATGGGCGAGGTGATTTCGATCATTGGTCGTAGCGGTTCCGGTAAAAGTACGCTGCTGCGCTGTATCAACGGGCTGGAAGGCTATCAGGACGGCAGCATCAAGCTCGGCGGCATGACCATCACCGATCGCGATTCACAGGCGCGAGAGATCAGCCGTTCCATCGGTATGGTATTCCAGAACTTCAATCTGTTCCCGCACATGACCGCGCTGGAAAACGTGATGCTGGCACCGCGCCGGGTGCTGAAGCAAAGCCCGGCGGCCTGTCGCCAACTGGCGGAAGAAATGCTGCACAAGGTCGGGCTGGGGGAGCGGATGCATTACTCACCGGCCAGCCTGTCCGGTGGCCAGCAACAGCGGGTAGCGATCGCCCGCGCACTGGCGATGAAGCCCAAGGTGCTGCTGTGCGATGAGATTACCTCGGCGCTCGATCCGGAACTGGTGGGCGAAGTGCTGAAAGTGTTGGAACAACTGGCAAAAGAGGGCATGACGCTGATTCTGGTCACCCATGAAATGAACTTCGCGCGCGAGGTTGGCGATCGCGTGGTGTTTATGCATCAAGGCAAAGTCTGGGAGCAGGGTGACAGCCGCACGCTGTTCGCCAATCCGCAAACGCAGGAACTGAAACAGTTTATTGCTTCCGTGCGCGGCCTGTCAGATGCGTGAACGGACATCATAAGATAATAACTTATTAAGTTGGTAAGGAATTAACATGGTAGATATCACCCAATTCGATCAAATCAATCCGCCGCATCGCCTGCTGATGGGACCGGGGCCGATCAACGCCGACCCACGCGTGCTGCGCGCCATGTCGAGCCAGCTGATTGGCCAGTACGATCCGGCGATGACCGGTTACATGAACCAGGTGATGGCGCTGTACCGCGCCCTGTTCCGCACCGAAAACCGCTGGACCTTGCTGGTGGACGGTACCTCCCGTTCCGGCATCGAGGCGGTGCTGGTTTCCGCCATTCGTCCCGGTGACAAAGTGCTGGTGCCGGTATTTGGCCGTTTCGGCCATTTGCTGTGTGAAATTGCTCGCCGCTGCCGTGCTGAAGTGCACACCATCGAGGCGCCGTGGGGTGAGGTCTTCAGCGCCGATCGGATCGAAGACGCCATCAAGAAGGTGCGCCCGCGTCTGCTGTTGACGGTACAGGGCGATACCTCCACTACCATGCTGCAACCGCTGGCGCAGTTGGGGGATATTTGCCGTCGCCACGGCGTGCTGTTTTATACCGACGCCACTGCGTCGTTTGCCGGTAACCCGTTGGAGAGCGATGCCTGGGGGCTGGATGCGGTCTCCGCCGGGCTGCAAAAATGCCTCGGCGGCCCTTCGGGCAGTTCGCCGGTTACCCTCAGTCCGCAGTTCGCAGAAATGGTGCGTCGGCGCAAGTGCGTCGAACAAGGCATCCGCACCGCCGAACATGCTGATGGCGACGACGAAATGATCTACTCCAACTATTTCGATCTGGGCATGATCATGGATTACTGGGGGCCGGAGCGGCTGAATCACCATACCGAAGCGACCAGCATGCTGTTCGCCGCCCGCGAATGCGCCCGGGTGATCCTGGAAGAAGGCCTGGATAACACCATTGCGCGTCATCGTCTGCACGGCGCGGCAATGCTGGCAGGGATCCAGGGAATGGGGCTACAGGTGTTCGGCGATCTTGCCAACCGCATGAATAACGTATTGGGGGTGGTGATCCCGTCCGGCATACACGGTGAACAGGTACGTCAGATGATGCTCAACGATTTCGCCATTGAAATCGGCACCTCGTTTGGGCCGTTACAGGGCAAGATCTGGCGTATCGGCACCATGGGCTACAACGCGCGCAAAGACTGCGTGCTGCAAACGCTGGCGGCGCTGGAAGCGGTGCTCAATCGTCTGGGCTTTGCCAGCCGGCAGGGGGAGGCGCTGCAAGCCGCCTGGAACGTTTACGCGAGCGAGGACTGCTGATGGCGGCGGGGATCGGCGCCGCAGCGGCCGAACTGGCGGCAGCACGGGTAATGGCACGCAGCGATGCGCTAGCGGAAATCAGCGCCACCCCCGGCCAACTGACGCGGGTGTATCTGTCCGCCGAACATGTGCGCGCCAATCAGCGGGTGGGCGACTGGATGCGCAGCCTGGGGATGACGGTTTGGCAAGACAGCGTCGGCAATATCTGCGGTCGCTATGAAGGGCTGACTCCCGATGCACCGGCGCTGTTGCTGGGGTCGCATCTGGATACGGTGCGCAACGCCGGCCGTTACGACGGCATGCTCGGCGTGCTGACCGCGTTGGAAGTGGTGGCGCATCTGCATGTCCAGCAGCGCCGTCTGCCGGTGGCGATTGAAGTGATCGGCTTTGCCGACGAAGAAGGTACGCGCTTTGGCATCACCCTGCTGGGCAGCAAAGGCGTTACCGGTCAGTGGCCTGCCGACTGGCTGACGCGCACCGATGCCGACGGCATCAGCGTTGCGCAGGCGCTGCGGCATGTCGGGTTGGATCCGGACAGAATTGGCGAAGCCAGGCGCGCCCACCATGAGATTTGCGCCTACCTGGAACTGCATATCGAACAAGGCCCGTGTCTGGAAGCGGCCGGTCTGGCGCTCGGCGTGGTGACGGCGATCAACGGTGCACGACGCCTGAACTGCACCTTCAGTGGCGAGGCCGGTCATGCCGGCACCGTGCCGATGTCGCAGCGCAAGGATGCGCTGGCCGCCGCCGCCGAGTGGATGGTCGCAGTGGAGCGACTCACCTGCGAGAGCGATCCGCATTTGGTGGCGACGGTTGGGCGTATCGACAGCCTGCCGGGGGCGGTCAACGTGATCCCGGGACAGGTGCAGCTTTCACTCGACGTGCGTGGTCCACAGGACGGCCCGCTGGCGGCGCTGTTGGCTACCCTGTTGCAGCAGGCGCAGGCCATATGCGCTCGCCGTGGCCTGCAGTTTGCCAGCGAAGAGTTTTACCGGATTAACGCGACCGCCTGCGACGATGAAATACAGCAGCGCTGGCATAGTGCGGTGATGCAGGTGCAGGGCAGCAGTATCGCCTTGCCCAGCGGCGCAGGGCATGACGCCATCGCCATTGCCCAGCACTGGCCGGTTGGCATGCTGTTCGTTCGCTGCGATCGCGGCATTAGCCATCATCCTGATGAGTCCGTCACGCTATCGGACGTGGCGTCGGCGATTCGGGCCTATTGCCAGATGGTGGAAAGCTGGGGGACGTCGGCATGAAACTGCAACAATTTAACGCCTTGCCGGTGGCGGAGGCGGCCGCATTGCTACGCCCATGCGTGGCCATCGACAGCTGGATTGACGCGGTGCTGGCCGCGCGACCTTTCGCCGATCGCGACAGCGTCCTGGCCTGCGGCGCCCAGGCCGCGCAGCGGTGGCAGCCAGAGGAGATCGCGCGGGCGCTGGCACAGCATCCACGTATCGGTGAGCGCGCGCAGGGCCAGGGGCGCGAAGCACAGTTGTCGGCGCGTGAACAGTCGGCGGTCGACGCGCAGGATCGGACGTTGGCGCAGGCGTTGCTGGACGGCAACCGCCGTTACGAGGCGAAGTTTGGCCAGGTGTTTCTGATCCGCGCCGCCGGCCGCGACGGACAGGCCATTTTGCAGGCGTTGGAACGGCGGTTGCAGAACACCCCACGGCAGGAGCAGCAGGAAACGGCAGAGCAACTGCGCGAAATCGTTCAACTGCGTTTAAAGGAGTTATTCAGCGATGAGTAATATCAGCACCCATATTCTTGATACCGCGCTCGGTAAGCCTGCCGCGCAGGTACGCGTCTGGCTGGAACTGAGCCACAACCAGCAATGGCAGACGCTGGTGGAAAGCTGCACCGATGCCGACGGCCGGGTGGGAGATCTTACGCCCTCGGGCCTGACGGCCGGACATTATCGCCTGTGCGCCGATCTAGGCAGCTACTTTGCCGCCGCCGGGCGCGACACGCTGTACGCGACGGCGATTATCGATTTTGTCATCAGCGATGCCACGCAGCATTACCACCTGCCGCTGCTGGTCGCGCCGTATGCGTATTCAACCTATCGCGGAAGTTGATCCGCGCCAGGCGCCGGCACACTCGCCGCGTTAGCCGTTCACTGACATTGACGAGGACACCATGGCTCTATCGCAACAACGGGGCGCGGCGTCGTGCCGCCCGGAAGACCAGCGGCTGCCGCTGGGGAAAACCTTTGCCTACGGTTTGCAGCATATTCTGACCATGTACGGCGGGATTATTGCACCGCCGTTGATTATCGGTTCTGCCGCCGGGCTTGATGCGCCGCAGATTGGCATGCTGATCGCCGCTGCCCTGTTCGTCAGCGGCCTGGCGACGCTGTTGCAGACGCTGGGACTGCCGCTGTTCGGTTCGCGCCTGCCGTTGGTACAGGGGGTGTCGTTCGCCGGCGTGGCGACCATGGTGACCATCGTTACCGGCGACGGCGGTTTACCGGCGGTATTTGGCGCGGTGATTGCCGCGTCGGCGATCGGGTTGCTGATAGTGCCGTTCTTTGCGCAGATCATCCGCTATTTTCCGCCGGTGGTGACCGGTACGGTGGTTACGGTCATTGGGCTGTCGCTAATGCCGGTGGCGGTGCGCTGGGCGATGGGGGGCAATGAGCGGGCGGCGGATTGGGGATCGACCGGCAATATCGGTCTGGCTGCCTTTACGCTGGCGGTGATCCTGTTGCTGAATAAAGTGGGTACGCCAGCGTTGAAACGTCTGGCGGTGCTGCTGGCGATGGTGGCGGGCTGCGTTGCGGCGATGCTGCTGGGCAAGGTTGATTTTTCAGCGCTGGGCGGCGGAACCTGGTTGGCGATCCCGCAGCCGCTGGCGTTTGGCCTGCCGACGTTTGAACCGGCGGCGATCTTTTCCATGCTGCTGATTGTACTGGTGTTGCTGACCGAAACCACCGCCGGGCTGATCGCCGTCGGCGAGATCGTTGGCTCGCCGGTGGGGCCGCGGCGCATCGCCAATGGGCTGCGCGCCGACATGCTGGCCAGCGCGCTGTCGCCGCTGTTTAATTCGTTTCCACAGAGCTCGTTTGCACAGAATATCGGTCTGGTGGCGCTCAGCGGCGTGAAAAGCCGTTTCGTGGTCAGTGCCGGTGGTGCGCTGCTGGTACTGCTTGGCGTGTTGCCGATGGTGGGTACTGTGGTGGCCTGCATTCCGCTGCCGGTGTTGGGCGGCGCCGGCGTGGTACTGTTTGGGTCGGTGGCGGCCAGCGGCATCCGCACGCTGTCGCGAGTCGAGTATAAGGACAATATGAATCTGGTGGTGGTGGCGACGGCGATCGCCTTCGGCATGATCCCGATCGTCATGCCGAGCTTTTACGATCGTTTCCCGGACTGGGTGAGAACCCTGCTGCATTCGGGCATCAGCGCATCGTGCCTGGTGGCGTTGGCATTAAACCTGTTGTTCAACCGTATCGATGTCGGCGACACGGCCACCGCTGGCGAAGAGGTTTCCTGAGCGGCAGCCGGGCCGGCGGCTTAATCGAGACGCAGGAAGCTGTCGGCGTCACGCCAAGCCGGGAAGGCGCTACGGTAGCCTTGCAGATTTTCCAGCGACAGCTCGGCGTCCAGCCGGGCTGCGGTATGCGCTGCGGCTTCGGCCAGCCGTTCCCCCTGCGGACTGAGGATCAGGCTGTCGCCGCTGTAGCTAAGGCCGTTGCCGTCCTCGCCAACCCGGTTGCAGCCGGCAACGTACACCTGATTTTCAATCGCTCGCGCCGCCAAAAGCGTTTGCCAGTGCTGGCTGCGTGCCGCTGGCCAGTTGGCGACGTACAGCGCCAGATCGTAATCCTGTTCATAGCGCGACCATACCGGAAAGCGTAGGTCGTAACAGATTTGCGGCAGAATACGCCAGCCGCGCCATTCGACGATTTCGCGCCGCTTGCCAGCCTGATAATGCAGATGCTCGCCGGCCATGCGAAACAGATGGCGCTTGTCATAGGCGTGTACCCGACCGCCTGGCTCCACCAGCAGGAAACGGTTCACCGCGCCGTCGCCGGTCTTCAGCGCCACGCTGCCACCGACCAGCGCATTGGTTTTGCGTGCCCAGCCGTGCAGCCAGTCGATCACCTGTTGCTCCGGCAAGGCGCTGTCACCGGCGTCCATGGCGAAGCCAGTGGTGAACATTTCCGGCAGCACGATGAGATCGCGGCCGACCAATGACGACAGCAGGTGATCAAAATGGCGCAGATTGGCTGGGCCATCGCGCCAGACCAGCGGCTGTTGCAACAGACTGATTTTCAAAGTCGACATAACCGCTCCGCAGCTGCATCCAGCGTGGCATCTTGCTTGGCGAAGCACAGCCGGATCAATTTATGAGGGAAAGGATCGGCGCAGAACACCGACAGCGGGATTGCCGCTACGCCAGCGTGTTCGGTCAGCCAGCGACAGAACGCCACGTCATCCAGATCGGAAATCGCGCTGTAATCTGCCAATAAGAAGTATGTGCCTTCACAGGGCAGAATTTCCAGTCGGCTGTGACTCAATGCCTGCACGAAGCGGTCGCGTTTGGCACGATAGAAGGCCGACAGCTGTTGCCAATGCTGCGGATCGGCGCGCAGCATATCCGCCAGCGCCAGCTGAGCCGGGGTATTGACCGAGAAGGTCAGATACTGATGCACCTTACGCACTTCGGCGCTGAGCGCCGGCGGCGCCACGCAGTAGCCGACTTTCCAGCCGGTCATATGAAAGGTTTTGCCAAATGACGAAACGGCAATTGCCCGCTGACGCAGTTGCGGGTGCGCCAATACGCTGGCATGGCCGCCGCGGCAAAGCAGATATGCTCGTAGACTTCATCGCTCAAGACGTAGATTTCCCGCTCGGCGATGGCCTGCCACAGTCGTTGCATGTCATCAGCCCGCCAGGCGCTGGCGGACGGGTTGTGCGGCGTGTTGACGATCACCAGACGGGTGCGTGCGGAAAGCAGTTCGTCGAACCGTTGCCAGTCGACGTTGAATGCCGGTGGTTGTAGTGGCAGGCGCTTGAGTACGCCGCCGGACAGCTGTACTGCCGGTGCGTAGCTGTCATAGCTTGGATCGAAACAGATCACTTCATCGCCCGGCCGTACCAGCGCGCTGATGGCGGCGAACAGCGCCTCGGTTGCCCCGGCGGTGATGGTGACTTCGTCGTTGGCATCCGGCTGCCAACCGTAAATCTGCGCGGTTTTATCGGCGATTGCAGCGCGCAACGGCGCGACGCCGGTCATTGGCGCATATTGGTTGGCCCCCTGGGCGACGTGCCACGCCAGCCGCTGTTGCAAATAGTCCGGGCCGTCGAAGTCCGGGAAGCCCTGCGACAGGTTGATGGCCTGATGCTGCTGCGCCAACGCGCTCATCTGGCTGAAAATGGTGGTGCCGAGCGCGGGCAGTTTACTGTCGGGAATCGGTGCGGAAATAGTCATGATTGGTCTGGTGCCCCGTTATGCTGCATCGAAGTATTTAGGGTTATGCATATGTTGCTGACAATACACCACGATGTTAGTATCTGGCAATCAAGACGTTTAGATGGCTATCTTCAGGGAATCGCATGACGGAAAATTCACAACTGCAGGCGCTGTTGGCGGCCTGTCACTGGATTGGCGACAAGGGCTGGTGTCCGGCGACCGGTGGCAATATGTCGCTGCGCCTGGATGCCGAAGGCTGTCTGGTGACCGAATCGGGCAAGGACAAGGGTAGCCTGAGCGAGCACGACCTGTTGCAGGTGAATATCGCCGACAATCATGTACCAAGTGGCCGTACGCCGTCGGCTGAAACCGGGCTGCATACGCTGATTTACCGTCTCTACCCGCAGGTCGGCGCCATTTTGCATACCCATTCGGTCAATGCCACGGTGTTGTCGCGGGTGGAAAAAAACCACGCATTGCTGCTACAGGGTTATGAAATGCAAAAGTCGCTCAGCGGGCAGCGTAGCCATCTCGACGGCGTGATTATCCCGATCTTCGATAACGATCAGGATATTCCCCGTCTGGCCGAACGGGTGGCCGCCGCCGCGGCCACCTCGCCGATCCCGTATGGTTTTCTGGTGCGCGGCCACGGCCTGTATTGCTGGGGGCGTCAGGTTGCGGAGGCGCGCCGTCATCTTGAAGGGCTGGAATTCCTGTTCCAGTGTGAACTGCAACGACGTTTGCTGGAGGCGAAATGATCCGCGCCATTGTTACCGATATTGAAGGCACCACCAGTGATATCCGCTTTGTCCATCAGGTGCTGTTCCCGTATGCCCGCGAGCGTATGGCGGACTATGTTCGCCAACATGCCGATGAGGCCGAAGTGGCCGCCGCGCTGGCGGCATTGCGTAGCGAGCTCGAGCAGCCGGATGCCGATAGCGCGCTGTTGATTGCCGCGCTGTATCGTTTTATGGATGAAGATCGCAAATCCACCGCGCTCAAGGCGTTGCAGGGCATCATCTGGCGCAGTGGCTATCACGACGGCGATTTTCGCGGTCATCTGTACCCCGAGGTCGCCGCGCAGTTGGCAACCTGGCAGCAACAGGGCATTCAGCTGTACGTCTATTCCTCCGGTTCGGTGCAAGCGCAGCAACTGCTGTTTGGCTACAGTGAGGCGGGCGATTTGCAGCCGCTGTTTTGCGGTTACTTTGATACCCGGGTTGGCGCCAAGCGCGAAGAGGTTTCATACCGCAATATTGCCCAACAGATTGGCATGGCGCCGGCGGAACTGCTGTTTTTATCTGACCTACGCCAGGAGCTGGACGCTGCACGCGCTGCCGGTTGGCACACTTGCCAACTGATCCGCGATGACGCTGACGAACAGAGCCGGCATCCGCAAGTTAACCGTTTCGATCAGATCGTGATAGAGGAGTTTGCCGGATGAGTGGATTAACCATTTTCAGCGACAGTGAGCCGCAACAGCCGCTATGGCATAGCCGTGACGCCGAGGCGATCCAGCGGCAACTGGCAGAGATTGAAGTGCGTTTTGAACGCTGGCAGGCGGATCGCGATTTGGGCGCCAACCCGCAGCCGGAGGCGGTGATTGCCGCCTATCAGCATGAGATCGATCGACTGGTGGCGGAAAAAGGCTATCAAAGTTGGGACGTGATCAGCATGCGGCCGGATAATCTCCAGCGAGAGACGCTGCGGCAGAAATTCCTGTCGGAACATACGCATGGCGAAGACGAAGTGCGATTCTTCGTCGAAGGGGCAGGGCTGTTTTGTTTGCACCTGAACGGCAGGATTTATCAGATCCTGTGCGAAAAGAACGATCTGATTTCGGTACCGGCTCATACCCGCCACTGGTTTGACATGGGATCCGCGCCGAACTTCACCGCCATTCGTCTGTTTGATAATCCGGAAGGCTGGATCGCGCATTTCACCGGCGACAGCATCGCCGACGCCTACCCGCGCCTGGACTGACGTCATGCCGCACTCCGGCCAACCGCAGCTCGCTGGCCGGAGATGACCTGCCGCCAACCCGCCTGCCGGGTGTAGCGATAGCAACCTGCCTAGACCAGCGCCCGCTGGAAAATCCCGTCGCTAACCTGTTCGGGGCGGATCACGCCGCAGTCCAGTACCCAAGCGCTGATTAACGCCGCCGGCGTGACGTCGAAGGCCGGATTGTCGACCTGCGCATCGGCAGGCGCCCATTGGCAACTGCCAAAACTGCCGGCGACGCCGGTCACTTCTGCGGCGCTGCGCTGTTCTATCGGAATCGCCGCACCGTTGGGGCAATGCGCATCGTGAGTGGTGTGGGGGGCGGCAACATAAAACGGAATGCCATGATAATGCGCCAGCACCGCCAGGCTGTAAGTGCCTATTTTGTTGGCAACGTCACCGTTGGCTGCGATGCGATCGGCGCCGACCCACACCGCATCCACTTTACCCTGCGCCATCAGGCCGGCCGCCATCGAGTCGCAGATCAGCCGATAGGGGATGCCCAGTTCGCCCAGTTCCCAGGCGGTTAGACGGCCACCCTGTAACAGCGGGCGTGTTTCATCGACCCACACCTGCGCGACATTACCCTGTTGATGGGCACGCAACAGCACGCCGATGGCGGTGCCGATGCCGGCGGTTGCCAGCCCACCGGTATTGCAGTGGGTCAGCAGACGGCTGCCGGGGGTAACCAGCGCCGCCCCGCGATCGGCAATGCTGTCGCACAGCGCACGGTCTTCATCCACCAGCCGCAAGGCCTCTGTCGCCATGGCCGCCACCCAGTCGGGTTGCGCCAGCGCCAGCTTGATGCGATCGAGATTATTCATCAGATTGACCGCGGTCGGTCGCGCCGCGCGTAGCGTGGCCAATGCCTCCGCCAGCGCGTCGCGCGGCAGGCCACGTTCGGCCAGCAGGGCCAACAGCAGGCTGGCGGACAGACCGATCAGCGGCGCGCCGCGTACCCGCAGGGCGTGAATATGACCAACCAGCTCCTCCACGCTATTGCTGGAGCACCAGCGCTTTTCTTGCGGCAATGCCTGTTGATCGAGGATCCAGAGTTGGTTGTCTCGCAGAGTCAAACTGGTGGTGTTAAGCGTGCGCATAATCAGTTAAATCCTTGTTGCGATCATATTGCATCTATGGCGCTATTCTGCCAACATGACATCCGGATGTATAGACGTCCGAATGCTTAAATGTCTAAATAATGAAGTTAACACATCTACACCCTCCCTGATTCGCGTTGCATCGCGGTGGCAGGTGGCCAGTGCCAAGGCAATGGCACCGTGCTGGCGGCGGCCTGGCCACTTGCTGGTGCTGGGCTGGCGGCAACGATGCGGCGTGACACAGGGTGGGTATCTGCCAGAGGGGTTGTGATGTCGCTTTATCGTACCTTTACCGCTGCCGATGCCGTTGAATATGCCCGTCAGTACGGGCAGGTAGCCGATCCACAGGCGTTGGTCAGCGCCGAAGAAATTGGCGACGGCAATTTGAATCTGGTGTTCAAGATCCTTGATGACGCAGGCGTCAGCCGGGTGATCGTCAAACAGGCGTTGCCGTATGTACGCTGTGTAGGAGAATCCTGGCCGCTGACGCTCGATCGCGCACGTATCGAAGCGGAAACGCTGCTGGTGCACGGTGGCTTCTGCCCGCGACATACGGTTAATGTGCTGCATCACGATGCCGAACTGGCGGTGATGGTGCAGGAAGACCTGTCCGACCACCGCATCTGGCGTCATGAACTGATTAACGGCCACTATTATCCGTTGGCCGCCGGACAGTTGGCGGAGTATTTGGCGCAAACGCTATTCCATACTTCTGATTTCTATCAGAACGCCCAACAGAAGAAGGCGCAGGTGAGCCGCTTCACCAACCCGGAGCTGTGCCAGATCACCGAAGATCTGTTCTTCACCGATCCTTACATTGAGCATGAGCGAAATAGTTTCGACGAGGCGTTGTTGCCACAGGTAGGCGAACTGCGACAAGACGCGGCGTTGAAACTGGCTGTCGCCGGCCTCAAGCAGCGTTTTCTCAGCAAGGCCGAAGCGCTGTTGCACGGCGACATTCACAGCGGCTCGGTGTTCGTTGCCGAAGGCAAGCTGAAGGCGATCGACGCCGAGTTCGGTTTTTATGGTCCGATCGGGTTTGACGTGGGCACCGCGCTGGGTAATCTGCTGCTGAATTACTGCGGTCTGCCGGGGCTGTTTGGCCCACGAGACGCCGCCGCCGGGCGCGAACAGCGCCTGCAGGATATTCGCGAACTGTGGCTGATTTTCGCCGATCGTTTCCTGGCACTGTGCCAGCAGAAAACCCGCGATATCACGCTGGCGACGCCGGGCTATGCCGAGCAGTTTCTGCGTCAGGTCTGGCGTGACGCGGTGGGGTATTGCGGTAGCGAGCTGGTCCGCCGCACCATCGGGCTGGCGCACGTGGCCGATCTGGATAGCATCGAAGATGCCGAGATGCGCCTTGAGTGTCAGCGCAACGCGCTGAGTCTTGGTCGTGCGCTGATGGTCAATGCACCGCAAATCGAGCACATCGACGCATTGCTGGCGCGTATTCGCCAGCATGGTTAACTAAAATCGAGCGATAAAAAAGGGGCGATAGCTATCGCCCCATTGATTTACGCCGTGAGAATTCAGGCGGCTTCAGTGTGGTGCTGGCGTTTCTCCTGCGGCTGCGGCTTTTCCGGCCGTTGCGCCGCCAGCGCGTCAGGGGCAAAGTCATCGACATTGATTGAACGCAGACGGCTTTCTTCCGCTTTGGTCAGGATCTTGGCCTCGTCGGCATTGATCTTGCCTTCTTCCAGCGCACGCTGCGCTAAACGATCGAGGCGGGTGAACGGCAGGTTTTTGCCGGCTTCCTTGCTCAGGCGAGCGTGGATCGGCTCGGCGGCAATCACGTCAAGCAATGCGGCTTCCAGCAGGCCGATCGGATTGTGCTCGCTGGCCGTCAGGTACTGGCCACGGCCCAAACGGCTACGGGTGGCAGAAGGCACCTGCAGGATTTTTGCCAACTGATGATCCAGACGATCGGACGGCGCGGTATGCACGCGGCCAAACGGGAAGATAACCAGACGCATCGCACCGGCGATCAAGCGGTTCGGGAAGTTGCGCAGCAGATCGTCCAGCGCCTGCTCGGCCTGATGCAGACTGTCCTGCACACCCCAATGAACCAGCGGCAGATCCTCTTTCTGACGGCCTTCGTCCTGATAGCGTTTCAGCGTGGCGGAGGCCAGGTACATCTGGCTGAGGATATCGCCGAGGCGGGCCGAAATCCGCTCGCGGCGCTTCAGACTGCCACCCAGCACCCCCATCGACACGTCGGACAGCAGCGCCAGGTTGGCGCTCAGGCGGTTCAACTGCTGGTAATAGCGGCGGGTAGCGTCTTTGGTCGGTGTGCTACTGGTGCGGCCGTTGGTCAGGCCAAGCCAGAAACTGCGCACCTTGCTGCTACCGACGTGACCCAGATGGCCGAACAGCGCCTTGTCGAAGGCCGCCAGATCGTTGCTCTGCGCCGCCGCCATTTCATCCAGAACGTAAGGATGGCAGCGAATGGCACCCTGACCAAAGATCATCATGGTACGGGTCAGGATATTGGCGCCTTCAACCGTGATGGCGATCGGTGCGCCCTGATAGGCGCGCGCCAGGAAGTTGGATTCGCCCAGCATAATGCCTTTACCGCCGGCGATATCCATCGCGTCAATAATTGCCTGCTGGCCACGGTGGGTACAGTGGTATTTAACTATTGCCGACAGCACCGCCGGCTTCTCACCTTGCATCAGGCCATAGGTAATCAGTGACGCAGCGGCGTCCATCACATAGGTATTGCCTGCGATACGCGCCAACGGCTCTTCGATCCCTTCCATTTTGCCGATCGACATCTTGAACTGACGGCGAATGTGCGCGTAGGCGCCAATCCCCAACGCCAGCGACTTGACGCTGCCGGTCGAGTTGGAGGGCAGGGTGATGCCACGGCCGACGGAGAGACATTCAACCAGCATACGCCAGCCCTGGCCGGCCATTTTTGGCCCGCCGATGATGTAGTCGATAGGCACGAACACGTCGCTGCCGCGGGTTGGGCCGTTCTGGAACGGTACGTTCAGCGGGAAGTGGCGGTTGCCGATTTCCACGCCGGGCGTGCTGGTCGGGATCAGCGCACAGGTGATGCCCGGCGATTCGTTGTCGCTCAACAGGCGGTTCGGATCGTACAGCTTGAAGGCCAGGCCCAGCACGGTGGCCACCGGCGCCAGCGTAATGT
Source organism: Serratia odorifera (assembly GCF_900635445.1). NCBI lineage: Bacteria > Pseudomonadati > Pseudomonadota > Gammaproteobacteria > Enterobacterales > Yersiniaceae > Serratia > Serratia odorifera. Next base: position 487,682 of record NZ_LR134117.1, on the reverse strand, counting down.
AACGCTTGTTCCAGGTCAGGCGCATACCCAGCACCTGTTTGCCTTGCCATTCGCCCATGCAGACGGTGCCGACATCCGGGATTGCGCCGGCATCGGAACCGGCTTCCGGGCTGGTCAGGGCAAAGCAGGGGATTTCTTCGCCGCGCGCCAGACCCGGCAGATAATGGTCTTTTTGTTCATCGGTGCCGTAATGTTGCAGCAGTTCGCCTGGACCGAGCGAGTTGGGCACGCCGACGGTGATGGCCAGAATACCGGATACGCCTGCCAGCTTTTGCAGCACGCGTGCCTGCGCATAAGGCGAGAACTCCAGGCCGCCGTATTCTTTTTTGATGATCATCGCAAAGAAGCGATGCTCCTTCAGATAGGCCCACAGTTCTGGCGGCAGATCGGCCAGTTCATGGGTGATCTGGAAGTCGTTTGCCATGCGACAGGCTTCTTCTACCGGCCCATCGATAAACGCCTGCTCTTCTTCGCTCAACGTTGGTTGCGGGTAGTTATGCAGCTTGTTCCAGTCCGGCGTGCCACGGAACAGATCGCCTTCCCACCAGGTGGTGCCGGCTTCGATGGCTTCTTTCTCGGTGGTCGACATCGGTGGCATCACCTTGCGGAATGCGCGCAGCGCCGGTGCAGACAGCATCGAGCGGCGCAGCGACGTGACGTTCAGCGGCAGCAGGATAATCGCCAACGGCAACAGCATCCAGAAGCTCCACAGGCCGATAGCACCCATGGCGGCGGTGTAGGCCAGCAATATCAGACTGCTGAGGGTGAGACTCACCCGGTGATAAAACAGCACGCTGATGAGTGCCAGCAGGATAACAATACTGAGAACCATCATAGTTGAAGCTCCGAAGTAGTAAGAGGTCTGACCTGTTGTTGTATCTATTGGTTTTAGTTCATGCCACTATTTTTATCAATGCATTTACACTTTAATTACAACTTGGGTCACAAACTGACAGCACTGACGGTCAAAAACCTCTCTGCTTTTTCAACCAACGCGGAGTTTGCTTCACAGCGCTTCTCGGTGTTTCCACGATCCGTTACACTGCCCAGCGGAAGATTGACGATAAAAAGAGGCTCCCTCATGTACCACGATCTGATTCGTAATGAACTGAACGAAGCGGCGGATACGCTGGCTAAATTTATCAATGACGATGCCAATATCGATGCGATTCAACGCGCTGCGGTATTACTGGCTGATGCTTTCAAAGCGGGCGGTAAAGTGATTTCCTGCGGCAACGGCGGTTCCCACTGTGACGCGATGCACTTCGCCGAAGAGCTGACCGGCCGCTATCGCGAAAAACCGCCCCGGCTACCCGGCGATTGCCATTTCCGACGTCAGCCATCTGTCTTGCGTCAGCAACGATTTTGGCTATGACTTTGTGTTTTCCCGTTACGTGGAAGCGGTCGGGCGTGAAGGCGACGTGCTGTTGGGCATTTCGACTTCCGGTAACTCCGGCAATATCATCAAGGCGATTGAGGCGGCGCGCGCCAAAGGCATGAAGGTGATTACGCTGACCGGCAAAGACGGCGGTAAAATGGCCGGTTCCGCCGATGTGGAAATCCGCGTGCCGCATTTTGGTTACGCTGACCGCATTCAGGAAATTCATATCAAGGCGATTCACATCTTGATTCAGCTGATCGAAAAAGAGATGGTTAAGGCGTAATACCGGCCGGGGGGCGCAAGGCCCCCGTGTCGATGATGTCGGGCGCGCTACGCCGGCCCGCATGTTTCAGTGACCCGTGTGGTTGAGGAGTGGCTTTCGATGTGTGAACTGCTCGGGATGAGCGCTAACGTACCTACCGATATTTGCTTCAGTTTTACCGGGCTGGTTCAGCGCGGTGGCCGCACCGGGCCACATAAGGATGGTTGGGGCATTACCTTTTATGAAGGCAACGGCTGTCGCACATTCAAGGATCCGCAGCCCAGCTTCAACTCGCCGATTGCGCGCCTGGTGCAGGAGTACCCGATCAAATCCTGCGCGGTGGTGTCGCACATTCGTCAGGCTAATCGCGGTGAAGTGGCGTTGGAAAATACCCATCCGTTTACCCGCGAACTGTGGGGGCGCAACTGGACCTACGCGCACAATGGGCAACTGAAAGGTTATCGTCGTCTGGAAACCGGCAACTTCCGTCCGGTAGGGCAGACCGACAGTGAATACGCCTTCTGCTGGCTGTTGCATCAGCTGTCGCTGAAATATCCGCGCACGCCGAGCAGTTGGCCGGCGGTGTTTCGCTATATCGCCTTGCTGGCCGATCAGCTGCGGCGGAAGGGGGTATTCAATATGTTGTTGTCGGACGGCAAGTACGTGATGGCATTTTGCTCGACCAATCTGTACTGGATCACCCGTCGCGCACCGTTTGGCAAGGCAACGCTGCTCGATCAGGACGTGGAGATTGATTTTCAGCGGCAGACCACGCCGAACGACGTGGTGACGGTGATTGCCACCCAACCGCTGACCGGCAACGAAACCTGGCACAAGATTGCGCCAGGCGAGTATGCGTTATTTCACTACGGTGAGCGGCTGGGAGGCTGAGAACGGATTGGTTTTTACCGCTGCCGGCTCGGTGGTCGAGGCAAACAGCGTGGTAGCCTGCCCGCTGGCCATCAGCGGTTTACCCAGCACGTACTGGCCGTTGGCGACGCCCATCATCGGCGGCTGGTGGTTTTTGACAAAATAGTCATAACCTGGTTTCAACTGGCGCCAGAAGCTGGCGTAGGTCGACGAACGGTGACGCTGCAGGTTTTGCTCGGTCATGCGGAACGGATAGATGCTGATGTTCACCCGGCTCTGACCGTAGGCAAACGCCGCTTCGACGTAACGATAAATCTCATCCATATAATCGTTGGTCATTGCGTAGCAACCAATCGATTTGCATTCGCCATGGATCATTAAATAGGCACCGGAATAGCCTTGCGACCGATCGTAATCGTTCGGGAAACCAATATTGATGGCGCGATAATATTTGCTGTCCGGCTTCAGATGGCGAGCGTCAACGCTATAAAAGCCTTCGGGGCTTTTAAAGTCGCCTTCTCGACGTTTGGGGCCGAGGCCGCCGGAGTAGTTACAGATCGGGAAGGTGTTCACCAGCCGGAATTCATTACCCATCTTGGCGTACAGCTCCAGCTTACGTTCTTCTTTGAATATCTGTATATAGACTGGCGAACCCAACAATTGCTGTTTTACCACCGGCGTTTCCGGCACCTGCTCGCTCGCGCTGCAGGCCGTGATCATCGGCATAGAAAAAAGCATCGCAAACAACAGCGCGATTCTGCTCATTAATTATTCCTGCTTATTATTTATCTGCCGACGAAATCAAGTTCGCCCGCATGCCACTGACGTGTTTTGTTGCATTAATGCCTCGCCAGATTACCAGCGTGTTTATTTTTATCAATACGGTAGATGTATAAAAAAACTACAAAGCTCGATAAAAGTGAATTAAGCCCCAGTTTTTTACGATTAATGAGGGGATTACAGCGAAATTTAATTGTGTTTGCTTGACTCAGGTCACTGCTGAATGAAGAAAAATGTTGCGAAAAATGTTAACATCCCTGGCTGCCGCACCCGGTATTGCTATGGCCAGGGCTGCGGTTTTGGCGCGCGAATGGTGCGCAAGCAATGGACGTTAATGTGCAGCAATACGTTGGTCGTAGCGCGGTATGGCGAACACAAGAGTTAACACATGAAAATAAACGTTATCTCACCCGAGAATTCACGTTGGGCGCAATGCCGTTGAACCCAACCCGGAGGCGATATTTAGCGTCTCATAATCCTGGCATTGTCGGTACTGGCCCTGGCCACGACGGCATGTGTAACCATAAAACATCGTATAAATCCTATGATTAAAATCAGACAAGGGTTAGATCTGCCGATAGCCGGCTTGCCGGCTCAGGCGATTCAGGACGGCCCGCAACTCAAGCATGTGGCACTGCTGGGGGAAGAGTATGTTGGCATGCGCCCCTCCCATGCTGGTGCAGGAAGGCGACAGCGTCAAGAAAGGCCAGGCGCTGTTTGAAGACAAAAAGAACCCCGGCGTCATGTTCACCGCGCCAGCCAGTGGCAAGGTGGTGGCGATCAATCGCGGCGAGCGTCGCGTGTTGCAGTCGGTGGTGATTGAAATCGCCAACGGCGGCGACGAGCAGGTCGAGTTTGCCAGCTATCAGCCGGCCGATTTGCCGCTGCTGGACCGCGCTGCGGTGGAAGGCGAACTGATCGCCAGCGGTCTGTGGACCGCGCTGCGCACCCGGCCATTCAGCAAAACCCCGCCTCCAGGCAGCTCACCGCGGGCGATCTTTGTTTCCGCCATGGACACCCAGCCGCTGGCGGCCGATCCGCAGGTGATCATCGCCGAACAGCTGGCGGCCTTTAACGCGGGTCTGACGGTGTTGAGCCGCCTGACCGACGGCAAAGTCCACGTCAGCCAGGCCACAGGCGGAACGCTGAGCGGCAACGGCAACCCGCAAATCAACTATAACGAATTCGCCGGTCCGCATCCTGCCGGACTGGTAGGGACGCATATCCACTTCCTGGAGCCGGTCAGCCTGAAGAAAACCGTCTGGCATATCGGTTACCAGGACGTGATTGCCATTGGCACCCTGTTTACTACCGGCCGCCTCGACACCCAGCGCGTTGTCGCGCTGGCCGGGCCGCAGGTTGAACAGCCAATGCTGCTGCGTACCCGTCTGGGCGCCAGCCTTGACCAACTGACGGCTGACCGGCTAAAAGCCGGCGAAAACCGCGTCATTTCCGGTTCGGTGCTGAGTGGCGTGCATGCCGTTGGGCCACGTGCCTATCTCGGTCGCTTTCACACCCAGGTTTCGGTACTGCTGGAAGGGCGCGAGAAAGAGCTGCTCGGTTGGGTACTGCCGTCGCCGAACAAATTCACTATTACTCGCACCACCCTGGGCCACTTCCTGAAGAGCAAGCTGTTTGCCTTTTCGACCACCACCAACGGTGGCGAGCGCTCGATGGTGCCGATTGGCAACTACGAACGGGTAATGCCGCTGGACATTTTGCCGACGCTGCTGCTGCGTGACCTGCTGGCGGGCGACACCGACAGCGCGCAGGCGCTGGGCTGTCTGGAGCTGGATGAAGAAGATCTGGCGTTGTGCACCTTCGTTTGCCCGGCAAGTATGAATAACGGTCCGGTGCTGCGCGACGTGCTGACCAAGATTGAGCTGGAAGGATAATCCATGGGCCTGAAGAACTTTTTTGACAAGATCGAGCATCACTTCACGCCGGGCGGCAAGCTGGAAAAGTGGTATCCGCTATTTGAAGCCACCACCACACGGTGTTCTACACGCCGGGCACGGTGACGCATGGCGCGTCGCACGTACGCGATGCCATCGATTTGAAACGCATGATGATCCTGGTATGGATGGCGGTATTCCCGGCGATGTTCTGGGGGATGTACAACGTCGGCCAGCAGGCGATACCGGCGCTGCACCATTTGTACAGCGGTGACCAACTGCAACAGGTATTGACCGGCGACTGGCATTATCAGCTGGCGCAATGGCTGGGGGCATCGCTGACGCCGGATGCCGGCTGGGTCAGCAAGATGGTGCTGGGGGGCGACCTACTTTGTGCCAATCTACGCCGTGGTGTTTATCGTCGGCGGCTTCTGGGAAGTGCTGTTTGCCATTATCCGCAAGCATGAGGTCAACGAAGGTTTCTTTGTCACCTCGATACTGTTTGCGTTGATTGTGCCACCCACTCTGCCACTGTGGCAGGCGGCGCTGGGCATTACCTTTGGTGTGGTGATCGCCAAGGAAATCTTCGGCGGTACCGGGCGCAACTTCCTCAACCCGGCGCTGGCCGGTCGCGCCTTCCTGTTCTTTGCCTACCCGGCGCAGATTTCCGGCGATCTGGTGTGGACCTCGGCAGACGGTTTCTCGGGCGCAACGCCCCTGGCTCAGTGGAGCGCGGGTGGGGCGCACAGCCTGACCAACGTCGCTACTGGCCAATCCATTAGTTGGATGGATGCGTTTCTTGGCAACATTCCCGGTTCGATCGGGGAAGTGTCGACGCTGATGATTCTGATCGGCGGTGCCATCATCCTGTTCGGTCGCGTGGCCTCATGGCGCATCGTTGCCGGCGTGATGGTCGGCATGATTGCTTCGGCCTATCTGTTCAACGCTATCGGTTCGACCACCAACCCGATGTTCGCCATGCCATGGTATTGGCATCTGGTGTTGGGCGGTTTTGCCTTCGGTATGATTTTCATGGCTACCGATCCGGTTTCCGCTGCCTTTACCAACAAGGGAAAATGGTGGTACGGCATCCTGATTGGCGTGATGTGCGTGTTGATCCGCGTGGTCAACCCGGCCTATCCGGAAGGCATGATGCTGGCGATTCTGTTCGCCAACCTGTTCGCACCGCTGTTCGATTATCTGGTGGTGCAGGCTAACATCAAGCGGAGAAAAGCCCGTGGCGAATGAAGCAAAAAATGACAGCATCGGTAAAACGCTGCTGGTAGTGCTGTTGCTGTGTCTGGTGTGTTCAGTGGTGGTGGCGGGAGCCGCCGTCGGTCTGAAGTCCAAACAGCAGGAACAAAAGCTGCTGGACAAGCAGCGTAACATCCTTGACGTGGCGGGCCTGTTGACGCCTGGCATGCCGCAAGAGCAGGTGAAGCAGACCTTTGGCAAACGTATTGAACCACGCCTGCTGGATCTGAACAGCGGCGAGTTCGTGGCGGGCAACGCCACGGCGTTCGATCTGCCTGCCGCGCTGCGTGACGACAGCAAGAGCGTCGCCCCTGCCGGCCAGTCAAGACTATGCCGGTATCAAGCGCCGCAGCAACCACGCCGAAATCTACCTGGTGCGTGATGATGCTGGCGCGGTCAACAAGATCGTGCTGCCGGTATACGGCACCGGTCTATGGTCGATGATGTACGCGTTTGTGGCGCTGGACAGCGACGGTAATACGGTGAAGGGCATCACTTACTACGACCAGGGGGAAACGCCGGGTCTTGGGGTGGTGAAGTGGAAAATCCGAGTTGGCGCCAGCAATGGATCGGCAAGAAGCTGTTTGACGATAACGGCGAGCCGGCTATCCGCGTGGTGAAAGGCGGAGCGCGTGCCGGCGATGTGCACGGCGTGGACGGGTTATCCGGCGCGACGCTGACCTCCAACGGCGTGCAGCACACTTTTGATTTCTGGCTGGGCGAACAGGGGTTCGGCCCGTTCCTGAAAAAAGTTCGTGAAGGAGCGCTGAAAAATGGCTGATTCCAAAGAGATTAAACGGGTTCTGCTGGGGCCGTTATTTGATAACAACCCGATTGCCCTGCAGGTGTTGGGCGTGTGTTCCGCGCTGGCGGTAACCACCAAATTGGAAACGGCGGTGGTGGATGACCATTGCCGTGACGCTGGTGACGGCGTTTTCCAGCTTCTTCATTTCCCTGATCCGCCACCACATTCCGAACAGCGTGCGCATTATCGTACAGATGGCGATTATCGCGTCGCTGGTTATCGTGGTCGATCAGGTGCTGCGTGCCTATGCGTTTGAAATTTCCAAACAGCTGTCGGTGTTCGTTGGTCTGATCATCACCAACTGCATCGTGATGGGGCGCGCTGAAGCCTATGCCATGAAATCGCCGCCGATCGAAAGCTTTATGGACGGTATCGGCAACGGGTTGGGCTATGGCGTGATCCTGATTCTGGTCGGCTTCCTGCGTGAACTGATCGGCTCCGGCAAACTGTTCGGCATGCCGGTGTTGGAAACCCTGCAAAACGGCGGCTGGTACCAGCCAAACGGCCTGTTTTTGCTGGCGCCAAGCGCGTTCTTTATCATCGGCCTGCTGATTTGGGTGCTGCGCACCTTGAAACCGGCACAGATCGAAAAGGAGTAATCGCCGATGGAACATTATATCAGCCTGTTTGTCCGCGCCGTTTTCGTTGAAAACATGGCGTTGGCGTTCTTCCTCGGGATGTGTACTTTCCTGGCGGTGTCCAAGAAAGTCTCCACTGCCTTTGGCCTCGGCATTGCCGTTACCATCGTGCTCGGCATCGCGGTGCCGGTGAACAACCTGGTTTTACAACCTGATCCTGCGTGACGGCGCGTTGGTGGAAGGCATCGATCTGAGCTTCCTCAACTTCATTACCTTTATTGGCGTGATTGCCGCGCTGGTGCAGATTCTGGAGATGATCCTCGATCGCTTCTTCCCGTCGCTGTATAACGCGCTCGGCATCTTCCTGCCGTTGATTACCGTGAACTGCGCCATCTTCGGCGGCGTTTCCTTCATGGTACAGCGCGACTACAACTTTGCTGAATCGGTGGTGTATGGCTTCGGCTCAGGCACCGGCTGGATGCTGGCGATTGTTGCGATGGCGGGGATCCGCGAAAAACTGAAGTATGCCAATGTGCCGTCGGGTTTGCGCGGTCTGGGCATTACCTTTATTACCACCGGGCTGATGGCGTTGGGCTTTATGTCTTTCTCCGGGGTTCAGTTATAAGAACCCAGATATAAAGGCGGGAAATTTATGGAAATTATTTTAGGCGTAGCGATGTTCACCTGCATCGTGATGGTGCTGGCGCTACTGATTCTGTTCGCCAAATCCAAACTGGTGAACACCGGCGACGTTGCCGTGGAAGTGAACGGCGATCAAGAGAAAAGCTTCCACGCTCCGGCGGGGGACAAACTGCTGAACATGCTGTCGGGCCAGGGCATTTTCGTGTCCTCGGCCTGTGGCGGCGGCGGTTCGTGCGGCCAGTGCCGCGTGGTGATCAAAGAGGGCGGCGGCGATATCCTGCCCACCGAACTTTCTCACATCACCAAACGCGAGGCGAAAGAGGGGTGCCGCCTGGCGTGCCAGGTCAATGTGAAGCAGAACCTGAAGATTGAGCTGCCAGAAGAAATCTTCGGCGTGAAAAAATGGGACTGCGAAGTTATCTCCAATGATAACAAGGCCACCTTTATCAAAGAGCTGAAGCTGAAAATTCCTGACGGCGAAGACGTCCCGTTCCGCGCCGGCGGGTTTATCCAGATCGAAGCCCCGGCGCACGACATCAGTTATGCCGATTTCGACGTGCCGCAGGAGTACCGCGGCGATTGGGACCGCTTCAACCTGTTCCGCTACCGCTCGGTGGTTGATGACACCACGGTACGTGCCTATTCAATGGCCAACTACCCGGACGAGAAAGGCATCATCATGCTGAACGTGCGTATCGCTACGCCGCCGCCGAACAATCCGGACGTACCGCCAGGCATTATGTCCTCGTATATCTGGTCGTTGAAACCGGGCGACAAGGTGACGATTTCCGGGCCGTTTGGCGAGTTCTTTGCCAAGGATACCGATGCCGAAATGATCTTTATCGGCGGCGGTGCCGGTATGGCGCCGATGCGTTCGCATATCTTTGACCAGTTGAAGCGCCTGAAGTCAAAACGCAAAATCACCTTCTGGTATGGCGCGCGCTCGCTGCGTGAAATGTTCTATGAAGATGACTTCAACCATCTGCAGGATGAGAACGAGAACTTCACCTGGCACGTGGCATTGTCCGATCCGCAACCCGAAGATAACTGGACCGGCTATACCGGCTTTATCCACAATGTACTGCTGGAAAACTACCTGAAAAACCATCCGGCGCCGGAAGATTGCGAGTTCTACATGTGTGGGCCGCCGATGATGAACGCCGCGGTGATCAAGATGCTGAAAGATCTGGGCGTGGAAGACGAAAACATCATGCTCGACGACTTTGGTGGCTAAATGCGCGCGCTAGCACTGAAAGGCTGGATGACGATGGTGGCGCTTGGCGCCACCCTGTTGCTGACCGGTTGCGGACCGGAACAGGTCAATCTCGATGGCAAAACCATGGGGACGTACTATTCGATCCGTTATCTCACCGGTGACAACACGCCTTCCGCCGAGACGTTGCAAAAGGAAATCGATCGGCGTCTGGAGCAGGTGAATGACCAGATGTCGACCTACCGGCCCGACTCGGAGCTGAGCCGCTTTAACGCCAGCCGCGAGGTCGATACGCCGTTCCCGGTATCGGCCGCGACGGCGAAGGTGGTGGCCGAAGCGCTGAGGATTAACCGCGTGACCGACGGTGCGTTGGACGTGACCGTTGGGCCGCTGGTCAATCTCTGGGGTTTTGGGCCGGAAGGGCGGCCGGACAAGGTGCCGAGCGATGCCGAACTGGCGCAGCGCCGTGCCTGGACCGGTATCGATAAACTGGCGGTGCGGGGCAACGCGCTGGTGAAGCATATCCCCGAGCTGTACGTTGATCTGTCGTCTATCGCCAAGGGTTATGGCGTGGACGTGGTGGCGGAATACCTGCAATCACAGCAGATTAACAACTATATGGTAGATATCGGCGGCGAAGTACGCACCCGTGGCCATAACGGTAAGGAGCTGCCATGGCGCATTGCTATCGAGCGGCCGAACGCCGGAGTGGAGCAACGCGCGCAACTGGTGATCCAACCGGGGAATATGGCGATCGCCACCTCGGGGGATTATCGTAACTATTTCGAACAGAACGGCGTACGTTATTCACATACCATCGATCCGACTACCGGCAGGCCGATCGCGCACCATCTGGTGTCGATCACGGTCATTGGGCCTAACTGCATGACCGCCGACGGCCTGTCTACCGGGCTGGATGTTATGGGACCGGATCGTGCCCTGGCTCTGGCGAATCTGCTGGGCATTCCGGTGTTTATGATAGTGAAGAACGGTGACGTTTTTGAAGAGCGCTATTCCAATGCGTTTAAACCTTATCTAAAGAAAAATCAGTGAGGCCGCCATGCTGACGGTATTTGTCGCAAGCTTTATTTTGTTTTTGCTGATTATCGGCGGCATGTCGCTCGGTTACGTGTTCAAACGCAAGAGCCTGCAAGGCAGTTGCGGCGGTATTACCGCGTTGGGCATGGACAAAGTGTGCGATTGCCCGGAGCCGTGCGATGCGCGTAAAAAACGCCTGGCGAAAGAAGCGCTGCGCCGCGAGCAACTGGAAAAACACCGCATCCTGTAAACCGTGCGCTGCACGCAGCGCACGACAACCGCGCTTTATTTCGCCTTGCGAAAACGCAGGGCATCCTTTGGCGAATTGACCATCACGCCATCAACGCCCAATGCCAGCGCCTGCTGATAATCCTGCGCGGAATTGATGCCAAACAGAATGATGTGCGCCGGCCCTTTGGAGCGGAAGCAATCGATCGATTCCTTGTCCCAGGTCAGCAGCGCTTTGGAGCGGCCCTCGCCCAGAGTGTACTTTTCTACCACTTCGACTTCACGCTTCAATTCCAGCCCATACCAACGGGGCTGATTGCCGTCCGGTTTTATGTCGCACTGATGCGCCATGGTGATGTTGGCCAATAATGTGCGGGTTTCATCGCGGGTTTCAAAACGTTTAATCGCCGCCGGCAGGGCCGCCAGGTAACGGGCATCGGTAGAATAGACCCGCGTACGGTCAAGCGCCTCGGCCTTTTCCAGCGTTGCCAGCAGTGCTTTGGCAAATTGCGCCGGATCGGCATCGGGAGATTTGATGTCCAGGTAGAAGGTCACTTTCGGGAATTCCTGTAGCACCGTGTCCAGTCGCGGGATGCCGATCCCCTGGCCACGGAACGGGTGGTGACCGTCTTTGCCAAACGACCAGCCGGCATCGACCTTGGCCAGTTCATCTGCGCTATAGGCGGAAACCGCGCCGGTTTTATCCGTGAGCGAACTCAGGTCGGAAGGGCGGTACAGCACGATCGCGCCGTCTTTGGATTGTTGCAGCGTGATCCACACCGCGTCGACGCCGTTTTTCAGCGCGCTGCGAATGGCGACCAGGGTATTTTCCGGCGCATCGGCGGTGCCGCCGCGATGGGCAACGATGGCTGGCGCATGACCACTGGCTGCGCTGGCGAGGGTGGAGATCAGGGATAATGCCGAAACCAATACATAACGGGAAAAAGTAGTCATTGAGCACCTTCTTGTGCGTAGGGTAAGCGTCATTTATGAGGCGTAACGATTATTTCCTGAAATGATACGCTTGAAAAATTAAGCTTTTTTAACAAATAGAAAATAACGATGCTTTTTCGATAAAACATACGTTAAAACCAGACTTGAGCTTTCCCATTGCGACTGTATACTTATACAGTGTTATTGGAGGGCGCATGCGTAAAATCATTCATGTCGATATGGACTGCTTCTTTGCCGCGGTAGAAATGCGCGACAATCCCAGTCTGCGCGATATACCGCTGGCGATCGGCGGCAGTGCCGATCGGCGCGGGGTGATCAGCACCGCCAACTACCCGGCACGCCGTTTTGGCGTGCACAGCGCCATGTCCAGCGCCATGGCCTTGAAACTCTGCCCGCATTTAACCTTGTTGCCCGGCCGCATGGCGGCTTATAAAGAAGCCTCACAGCATATTCGCGAAATTTTTGCGCGTTATACGTCATTAATCGAACCGCTGTCGCTGGATGAGGCCTACCTCGACGTGACGGATAGCCCACGCTGCAACGGCTCGGCAACCTTGATAGCCGAGCATATTCGTCAGGCCATTTTTGACGAATTGCAGCTCACCGCTTCCGCCGGCATTGCGCCAATCAAATTCCTTGCCAAGATCGCGTCGGAACTGAACAAACCCAATGGCCAATACGTGATTACGCCAGCGCAGGTGCCGGCTTTTTTGCAACAGCTGCCGCTGAGCAAGATCCCCGGCGTCGGGAAAGTAACGGCTAAGCGCCTGGAGGAAGTCGGGTTACTCACCTGCGCCGACGTGCAGCGCTACGACCTTGCGGCGCTGTTAAAGCGTTTCGGCAAATTTGGCCGCGTATTATGGGAACGCTGCCAGGGGATCGACGAACGCAGCGTTTCACCGGAGCGCCTGCGTAAATCGGTTGGCGTAGAACGAACCTTGGCGGCAGATATTCATGATTGGCAAGATTGTGAGCAGCTGATTGTCGATAAGCTGTATCCAGAACTGGAAATGCGCCTACGCAAGGTGAAACCCGATTTGCATATCGCGCGTCAAGGGGTAAAGCTGAAGTTTCAGGATTTCCAGCTCACTACCCAGGAACACCTGTGGCCGGTATTAAATCAGGCAGATTTGCTGGCGGTGGCAAAGCAGGTATGGTGTGAGCGGCGCGAGGGGCGTGGCGTGCGCCTGGTGGGGCTGCATGTGACGCTGCTCGATCCGCAGCTGGAGCGGCAGCTGCTGCTGCCGTGGGACGCGTAGCGGCCGGGCGAACCCGGCGATGGTTGCCGCCAAAGCCCATGGCCGACGCCTGCTGTCTGCGTCGACCATGGCCGTCGTTGGCATTAACCGCGTTCGGGGATCGCTTTCAGCAACTGGGTCAGCAACTGCCAGTACAGGCCGACGCTGCCGATGTGCACTTGCTCATCCGGCGAGTGCGGCCCGGTGATGGTTGGTCCGATGGAAACCATATCCATCTGCGGATAAGGCTTCTTGAACAGACCGCATTCCAGACCGGCGTGGATCACCATAATGTTCGGCGTCTTGTTGAACAGCTGCTGATACAGTTCGCGCACCAGATGCATTACCGGTGAGTCCGCATCCGGCTGCCAGCCCGGGTAACCGCCCTTTGGTGCCACGTTGGCACCTGCCAGTTGGCCCAGCGCGGTCAGCATACCGACCACATAATCCTTGCCGCTGTCGATCAGTGAACGAATCAGGCAGATGATTTCCGCTTCCTGTTCTCCGGTGGTGACTACGCCGAGGTTGAGTGAGGTTTCAACCACGCCTTTCACCGCGTCGCTCATGCGGATCACGCCGTTTGGCGTACCGTTGAGCAGCGCCAGGAAACGGTGCTGGCTGTCAGCGTTCAACGCTTGCAATGCGCTGGTGGTTGGCTCCAGCAACACGGTAATGTTCTTTTCCTTGGCGGACAGCTCGTTTTGCAGCGTTGCCAGGAACGCCTGGCTCAGCGCTTTCAGTTGGTCAACCCGATCGGCCGGTACTGCCACGCAGGCAAAGGCTTCACGTGGAATGGCGTTGCGCAGCGTGCCGCCGTTCAGTTCCAGCAGGCGCAGGTTCAGCTGCGGTGCATGATCAAACAGGAAGCGTGCCAGCAGTTTGTTGGCGTTACCCAGCCCCAGATGGATATCGGCACCGGAATGGCCGCCTTTCAACCCTTTGAGGGTCAGCTTCAGCGTTTGGTAACCGGCTGGCAGCGCTTCGCGTTGCAGGGGCAGGGTAGTGATGAAGTCAATACCACCGGCGCAACCCATATAGATTTCGCCTTCTTCCTCGGAGTCGGTGTTGATCAGGATCTCCGCCTGCAGCCAGTTGGGTTGCAGACCAAAGGCGCCGTCCATGCCGGCTTCTTCGGTCATGGTCAGCAACACTTCCAGCGGGCCGTGCTCAACGCTGTCATCTGCCAGCACCGCCAGTGCCGAGGCCATGCCGATGCCGTTGTCGGCGCCCAGCGTGGTGCCGCGAGCCTTGATCCATTCGCCGTCAATGTACGGTTGAATCGGATCTTTGGTGAAGTCGTGCTGCGTATCGTTGTTTTTCTGCGGCACCATGTCCAGGTGCGCCTGCAAGGCGACCGGCTTGCGATTTTCCATGCCTTTGGTGGCCGGCTTGCGTAGCAGAATGTTGCCAACGGCATCGCGTTCGGCGTGCAGGTTTTTTTCTTTTGCCCATGAGAGGATGTGCTGTGCCAGCTGTTCTTCATGGTAGGACGGGTGAGGAATAGAGCAGATTTTGGCAAAAATATCCCACAGCGGCTGTGGTGAAAGTTGAGACAGTTCAGACACGTTAAGTCTCCTGTTACGGCATACGTCAGGTGGCGGCAATGCCGTGCGGTTAGGTTAATGGGTATCTGTGCGTCTTCGGCACGATAGGCAGAGAATATCACTTTCTTTTACCGGGTGCGCGTACCGCATTGCGCTGTTTATTTGCGGTAACGCTGGTGTTTGGCCGGTGAGGCAGGCGCTTGGCAGCATCATTCACCTGCGTTTGTCCGCAAGGAAATCCGCATCAATTCCTCGGTTCAACTGGTATTCATCGCAACCAGTCTCTATAATCTCGCGCAACCTTTTTTCCCCTGATCACTGAGTAAGCCACTTCAATGTTGGCTGGGACACCATTCTATGAGCGAAAAATACGTTGTTACCTGGGATATGTTGCAAATGCAAGCGCGCAAACTGGCGCATCGCCTGCTGCCTGCCGATAAATGGACCGGCATCATCGCGGTAAGCCGCGGCGGCCTGGTGCCAGCGGCACTGTTGGCGCGCGAATTGGGTATTCGCCACGTCGATACCGTCTGCATTTCCAGCTATGACCATGACAACCAGCGCGAAATGAAGGTGCTCAAACGTGCCGAAGGCGACGGTGAAGGCTTTATCGTGGTAGACGATCTGGTGGATACCGGCGGCACGGCCAAAGCCATCCGCGAAATGTACCCGAAAGCCCACTTTGTCACCATCTTCGCCAAACCTGCCGGTCGCCCGCTGGTGGACGACTATGTGGTCGATATCCCGCAGGATACCTGGATCGAGCAGCCGTGGGACATGGCGGTGAGCTTCGTGCCACCGATCGGCGGCCGTTAATCCCCTCGACAAGACGCGCCGCGTTGACCCGCCTGTAGCGATTGACGGCAACGATAGCGCAGAGGCGTATTTCGCCTGTTACAACGCCCGGTTATGCCGGGCGTTGTTATATTCACTATCGGTCATCTTCTGTAAATTCCCCGCTATCGTCCGGGATATTTTGGTTTCTCGCCGCAGAGTTAGGTACACTACCTTCCGTTAAGTAGGCTTTTTGCAGCCTACGACCAGCTTTACGGAGGCTGTTGTTACCATGGCACAAGCCAACCTTTCTGAAATTCTATTCAAACCTTCATTCAAGCACCGCGAGACATCGACGCTGATCCAGCGCGCGCATCACGCCAAAGCGGCCAGCCTGCATACCCCGCTGGAGGGTGACACTGCCAACAACTGGTATCGGATGCTCAACCAACTGTTATGGACCTGGCGCGGAGTTGATGCGCTGGAGATCGTTGAAGTGCTGTCGCGCATTGCGGCGTCCGACGCCGAGCATAGCGACTCACAGCTGCTGGATACCGTGGTC
Source organism: Serratia odorifera (assembly GCF_900635445.1). Lineage (NCBI taxonomy): Bacteria > Pseudomonadati > Pseudomonadota > Gammaproteobacteria > Enterobacterales > Yersiniaceae > Serratia > Serratia odorifera. Next base: position 471,664 of record NZ_LR134117.1, on the reverse strand, counting down.
GGTTACCGTAACGGCAACTGGATTTATGAATGGGTGCACCAGGGGATGCAGTGGCAGCAACGGGCCGTTGAACAGCAGGACCCGCTGTTGGGCGGCCAGTATTGGCTGAACGCCGCCAATTTTTACAGCATCGCCGGCTATCCGCACCTGAAGGGAGATGAACTGGCCGAGCAGGCGGAGGTGCTGTCCAATCGCGCCTACGAAGAAGCCGCGCTGCTGCTGCCGTATCAACTGAAGGAGCTGTCGTTCAATATTGAAGGTGGCAGCCCGATTACCGGCTTTCTGCATATGCCGGACAACGGCAAGGCGCCGTTCCCAACGGTACTGATGTGCGGCAGCCTCGACACCTTGCAAACCGATTATCACCGCCTGTTCAGCGATTATCTGGCGCCGCGCGGCATTGCCATGTTAACGATTGATATGCCGTCGATAGGTGCCTCGTCCAAGTGGAAGTTGACGCAGGATTCCAGTTTTTTGCATCAACAGGTGCTCAGGCAACTGCCTTCGGTGGCGTGGATCGATCATCAACGCGTTAGCGCCTTTGGCTTCCGGTTTGGTGCCAATGTCGCGGTGCGGTTGGCGTATCTGGAGCCGCATCGGCTGCGCGGCGTTGCCTGCCTCGGCCCGGTGGTGCACAGTATTTTGTATGAAGCGCGTAACCAGCAGCGGGTGCCGGATATGTATATGGATGTGTTGGCCAGCCGTATGGGGATGGCTGCGGCCTCCGATCAGGCGCTGAAAATGGAACTGAACCGTTATTCGCTGAAAATGCAAGGCTTGCTTGGCCGCCGCTGCCCAACGCCGATGCTGGCCGGATATTGGCAACAGGATGCGCTCAGTCCGAAGGAAGAGTCGCAGCTGATCGTCTCCTCCTCACTGGATGGCAAACTTTTGGCTATTCCGCGCAGCCCGGTGTACCGGAGTTTCCACCAGGCGCTATTGCAGATTAGCGGGTGGCTGAGCGATAAAATGCGTTAATTAGTTGCTAAATTTTAACAGTTTGTTAAAAAGAGTGGTCTACATTGAGGAGGTTGAAGCATGACATTACCGAGTGGTCACCCTAAAAGCCGACTAATGAAAAAGTTTGCCAGCTTAGGGCCGTACCTGCGTGAAGGGCAATGTGAGAACGACCGGTTTTTCTTTGATTGTCTTGCGGTCTGCGTCAACGTGAAGCCTGCGCCAGAGAAGCGTGAGTTCTGGGGCTGGTGGATGGAGCTGCGGGCAGAAGCGTCGCGTTTTACCTACGCTTATCAGTTCGGACTGTTCGACAAAGAAGGCGTATGGAAAGCCGAAAAGATTAAAGACGCTGAAGTAAATGACAAGCTGGAAACCACGCTGCGTGATTTCCATCAGCGTCTCGGCGAACTGTTGGCCACCATGAATCTGACGCTGGAACCGGCGGATGATTTCAAAGAGCACCCCATCAAACTCTCTGCTTGAGTCAATTTCTGCGGACATTTGAGTTGAATTCGCGTTGTGCCTGTTGGCATAACGCGTCTCTCCTGTTACAACGTCCTTTGCATTTCTTCTTCTTTCAACGGCGAATAATTATGAACGGCAGCCAGACATTGGTTGTGAAATTGGGCACCAGCGTGTTGACCGGCGGATCGCTGCGTCTGAATCGTGCCCACATTGTCGAGCTGGTGCGCCAGTGCGCACAGCAACATGCGGCGGGACACCGCATTGTCATCGTGACCTCCGGCGCGATTGCCGCCGGCCGTGAACATCTCGGTTACCCCGAACTGCCCGCCACCATTGCCTCCAAGCAGTTATTGGCGGCGGTAGGGCAGAGTCGCCTGATTCAACTGTGGGAACAGCTGTTTTCCATTTATGGCATTCACGTTGGGCAAATGTTGCTGACGCGTGCCGATCTGGAAGATCGCGAGCGCTTTCTCAATGCGCGCGACACCATGGGGGCGTTGCTGGATAACCGCATCGTGCCGATTATCAATGAAAACGACGCGGTTGCCACCGCTGAAATCAAGGTTGGCGACAACGATAACCTGTCGGCGCTGGCGGCTATTCTGGCCGGCGCGGATAAACTGCTGTTGCTGACCGACCAGCAAGGGCTGTATACCGCCGACCCGCGTAATAACCCCCAGGCCGAGCTGATCCGTGAAGTACACGGCATTGACGATGCGCTGCGCGCCATTGCCGGCGACAGCGTTTCCGGCCTTGGCACCGGCGGTATGGGTACCAAATTACAGGCTGCCGACGTAGCGTGCCGTGCCGGTATTGACGTGATCATCGCCGCCGGCAGCAAGCCCGGCGTGGTTAGCGACGTGATTGACGGCAAACCGGTCGGCACCCGTTTCCACGCGTTGGAAACGCCGCTGGAAAATCGCAAGCGCTGGATCTTCGGCGCGCCGCCAGCAGGTGAAATCACCGTAGACGACGGCGCGGTCGACGCCATTATGGCCCGCGGCAGCTCGCTGTTGCCCAAGGGCATTCTCGACGTGAAGGGCGACTTCTCCCGTGGCGAAGTGATCCGCATCCGCAATCTGGCTGGGCGCGATCTGGCACACGGCGTCAGCCGTTATAACAGCGATGCGATGCGCATGATTGCCGGCCACCATTCGCAGGAAATCAGCCAGATTCTCGGTTACGAATACGGCCCGGTGGCCGTACACCGCGACGACATGATCGTAAGTTAAGGAGTGAGCATGCTAGAGCAGATGGGGAAGGCCGCCAAGCGGGCTTCCTGGCAGCTGGCGGTGTTGAGCACGGCGAAAAAGAATCAGGTGTTGGCGGTGATGGCCGACATGCTGGAAGCCAACGGCGAAGCGATTTTAAAGGCCAATCAACAGGATATGGCGCAAGCACGCGCCAGCGGCATGAGCGAAGCGCTGCTTGACCGCCTGCTGTTGACCCCGGCGCGCCTGACGGCGATTGCCAACGACGTGCGTCAGGTCTGTCGCCTGAGTGACCCGGTCGGCCACGTGCTGGACGGTAGCTTGCTGGACAGTGGCCTGAAGCTGGAACGCCGCCGTGTGCCGTTGGGCGTGATTGGCGTGATTTATGAAGCGCGGCCGAACGTCACCATCGACGTCGCCAGCCTGTGCCTGAAAACCGGTAATGCAGCGATCCTGCGCGGCGGCAAAGAGACGCACCACACCAATCAGGCGACGGTGAAGGTGATTCAGCAGGCGTTGGAACAGTGCGGCCTGCCGGCAGCTGCGGTACAGGCGATTGATAGCCCTGACCGGGCGCTGGTGAACGAACTGCTGCGGCTTGACCGCTACGTCGATATGCTGATCCCGCGTGGCGGCGCCGGCCTGCACAAACTGTGCCGTGAACAGTCCACCATCCCGGTCATTACCGGTGGTATCGGCGTATGCCATATCTATGTTGACGACAACGTGGATTATGACAAGGCGTTGACGGTGATCGAAAACGCCAAAATCCAGCGGCCGAGCGCCTGTAACTCGGTGGAGACGTTGCTGGTTAATCGCGCCATTGCCGACAGTTTCCTGCCGGCGCTGAGCGCGCGGATGGCCGAGTGCGGCGTGACCCTGCATGCCAGTGATAACGCCATGCCGTTGTTGCAGGCCGGGCCAGCCAAGGTGGTGGCCGTCGCGGCGGAGAATTACGACGATGAATGGCTGTCGCTGGATCTGAACGTGACGCTGGTGGACGATGTCGATCAGGCCATCGATCATATTCGTACCCACGGCACCAGCCACTCTGACGCTATCCTGACGCGTTCATTGAGCAACGCCGAGTACTTCGTTCGTGCGGTGGATTCCTCGGCGGTGTACGTCAACGCCAGCACGCGCTTCACCGACGGTGGCCAGTTTGGCCTGGGCGCAGAAGTGGCGGTGAGTACGCAGAAACTGCACGCACGCGGCCCGATGGGCCTGGATGCGCTGACCACCTATAAATGGATTGGTTATGGCGACGATCTGGTGCGTAGCTAACGCCTGACAGTTACCATAAGGCACACCTCAGGGGCGCAGTTTTGTGCCCTTGAGCCATCAATATGTGACCCTGCAAAGTATACGGTTGATGAGAAAATCGACGTCCGGTTAGCAGACTATTGACTCACCGGGCGCTTTTGCATAAGTTGTTCGACGCACTCCGGCCGGCACTCGCTGGTCAGGCTCCCAAAGCCGATATAGCTCAGTTGGTAGAGCAGCGCATTCGTAATGCGAAGGTCGTAGGTTCGACTCCTATTATCGGCACCATCTCAACAAAATACATTAAAAACAACAACTTAAGTTATTTTCTTTAGGTTTGTGTTAGTGATTTAGTCAGCTTATCCGACAGCCTTTTGTGGTGTGGATGGCATTTGAGACCATAGCACAATTGGCCTGTTGTTTTAATCGTTCGGACAGGAACTAACCCACCGAAAACTGATGCCCTGCCATAGGCTCTAAACCTTCTCTAAAGCGCTCTACACAAACAGCATGATAGCCGATGCCCCCTCGATGCTTCCACGGTAGAGGGGATAAACAGGGTTATGGTGGTTTTGCACCGATAGCAATAGATCCGGCTCTGCCTGCGTGTCGCTTACGCGGTGCGTACCTCATTCCAATAATTCCCGCCAACGCTCACCAACAAACTCTCAGAATACCACCATTCACAACAGCTTGGCATTCCGGCATAATCGTTAGCCGGATTAATGAATAGGGAGGTTCGCAGGTGCAGATATATAGAATGGATTACAACAACCTATCCCCAGACGGGAAGACGGTTTAATTGCACTGTTACGGTGTAGGAACATTCGATGTTCTATCCGGCATTGAGCGTTATATCAACAATCCAAACTGTTCAGACCGTGAGAAGGCGGCGATTCCACCCGGTACTTATTGGATCGTCGATCGCCCAACTGGTAGCATCGTCAACCAAGTAAGGGCGGAGGTGATCGACGCGGTTCATCTTTACAGAAACCACCATTCTGAATGGTTTGGCCTGTTCAGCAATGACACCATGAGCGATCATGTATTCGTTAATGGCATGAGGCGCGGTAGTTTCCGCCTCCATCCTCTGAATACTGACGGCAGCGGCGTATCATGGGGATGCATCACCCTCTATAAAGCTGCGGAGTTCCAAATCTTGCGACGTTCACTATTGAACCGTAAGAAGGTCAGGGTTCCCGGTGGGCGTGGTCTTATGGCTTATGGGCGTATCGATGTTCAGGGTGTGCCGGACTATAGTAAATGCGTGGTATCACGATTAAAAAGAGCCTGTCTGTGATTATCTTTATCGTGCTGACAATCCTATTCGTGTTTATCCTGCCCGACGGCTTCATCTATGGCTATGTATCCAACAATATCGCGATCGGTGGTGACGGTGAAGTGGCGATGGATAACTACGAGTCCGTTGTTCTGCTCATCAAGCTGGGAGTATCCGCAGTTATCGCCATTGTTCTGATGACCATTGCCAAACGCATCATGCGGAAGGCATGAGAGGGGTAGACCGGTTATAACCAGTCACTACTAGATCATTTTACTAAATCTGTAGTGGTCAACAAAAACTGGCCACGGCTTTAGAGTTTTCCAGTATCGATCTTCCGATTCGTTTGCTGGCAACCCATCGCTATGCCTTGCGCCGGCGTAGGCATCACCGGCCATGTGTCCTGGCGCAACCGACAACCGCTATAAAAACGGGATAAGCCCCGGCTACTTTACGCCTATACCTCGCTATGATAAGTTCAAGTGATGAATACAGAATACAAAATTAGCGTTTTCAATCATAACCTGTGGTGGCTGCCTTCTTAAAGGCGGTCTGAATCTGTATTTCCCATTTTCAATTAACCGCCGAAAGGCGGTTAATTTCATTGATAAGACCCCTTTCGGCCGGATGCCTAAGGAGTCTTATATGAACAGCAAATCCATTATTCTTACCGGCGATCGCCCTACTGGTCCGCTGCATCTGGGTCACTTTGTTGGCTCACTGCGCCAGCGCGTCGCCCTGCAACGAGATTATCAACAGTTTGTGTTGATCGCAGACCTGCAGGGGCTGACGGATAACGGCAGCAATCCGCAAAAAATTCGAGACAATATTCCCGAAGTTCTGGCAGATTATCTCGCCGCGGGTATCGATCCCTCGCTCACCACCCTCTGTCTGCAATCCGCACTCCCGGCCCTTGCCGAACTGACCGCGCTGTATATGAACATCGTTACCGTGGCGCGGGTGGAGCGTAATCCAACGGTAAAAAATGAAATAATACAAAAAGGGTTTGCACGGTCATTACCGGTCGGTTTTCTTGTCTATCCCATCAGCCAGGCGGCAGACATTACCGCCTTCAAAGCTGATAGAGTCCCGGTCGGCGACGATCAATTACCGATGATCGAACAGACTAACGAAATCGTCCATAAGATGAATAGCCTGTTCCCCGAACCTGTTTTGCGCCATTGCAAGGCGATGTTGAGCGAAACCAGCCGCCTTCCGGGTATCGACGGTAACGCCAAAATGTCTAAATCATTGGGCAATACTCTGCTCCTTTCCGCCAGCGAGGAGACCATCCACCGCGCGGTTGGCGCAATGTACACCGACGCCAATCATCTGAAAGTGACCGACCCGGGGCAGGTAACCGGCAATATGGTCTTCACCTATCTGGATGCGTTTCATAGCGATAAAGCCAAGGTCGCGGAGATGAAGGCACATTATCAACGGGGTGGTCTGGGTGACCGGACATGCAAAAATGAGCTTGAAATGTGTTTACAAGAGCTGATTGCGCCTATGCGCGAGCTTCGTGCAACTTATATTCAGGACAAAGGCATGCTGATGGCACTGTTAAAGAAAGGCAGCGAACGGGCACATGAAGTCACGCAGAGCACTTTGCAGGAAGTGAAACGCGGGTTGGGTGTTCCGGTGTTCTGAGGGGGGACGGGAGTATTGCATACCTTTCACCCCGTGACTGGTCAAATGGATGAATATCACCGAGGCGGCTAAATTTGTGCTACCTGTGGAGAGCGGAAAGGCCTGCTTTGCGCCCATCGCCGCCAGGGGCGCTATGGCCGATTCTGTGCCACCAGCGGGCACATGAGTGGCCGGTAAAATCACGCTCGGTTACCGTGTTCATCTCTTGTTGTCTCATCAACTCTTGAGGGCGTAGCGAAGCTTTTATACTGGCTCCATTAGCCTGATGCTGGCACAAAGTGGGGGGGTATCAGAATTAACATGCGCCGCGCATGTTGGAGCGATGCGCGGCAGGAGATGTGTTGATAAATAGCGTTATGGGGTGTAAAACTGCTCTTTATGCTGGTAGCGATATTCTTGAGTGATCCCCGTGTAACCGTATGAGGCCGCTTTACAGTCGATGATATGAACGTTCGACTGAGGATGTAAGTTACCAATCGCTTGTTCCATCGCCTGATAAATCGCTTTTTGGTATGCCGCTTTCTGGTCTTTGCTACAGGTTTCATCCACGACGGTTACCTCCAGCCTGAACGAGTTTTTCCCCCACTCAGCCAGACTTTTGCCATCAATAAACCAGTCATCGTCATCGACATGTCTCACTATGACCATTGTTTCGAAGCTATTTTTGTTTAAAACATCACAGGTGATTTGAGTGGCTAGCAGTACACACTGTTTGGTGAGTTTTTGATTCTTTAAGCCAGACAGCGTCAGGGTTATACCTGGCATAACAAGTCCTTAATCAGATTTTCATATTGGCTAAATCATTATAGGAACCGCTACCGGTTCTGCAGCAATTTATAAATCATCAAGATGACATCTGCGCGCCGACCGATGGTATTTCGGTGGGCAATTGGGGGCCGTAGAAGCACAAAAGAAGCAGCCAGCGCTCTTGCCATGTGGCTATGCGCCTCCCGCACGAAGGCGCGGACATGACGGCCAGCCCCCGTACCGCGCAAGCCACTGCGCCGCCTACTGTCTAAGAAGCTCAGGTGCTACACATCCAGTCGCGAATAATCTCTCCGTATAGCTGCTCAGCCTCGTCTATTCGGCTGAGCAGGCAGTATTCGTCGGTTTGGTGGGCCATTGACGGCTCCCCGGGACCGAGAATAATACAGGGTGGATTTCCCAACGCCGGCAGCAGCAGGGATGCGTCGGTAAAGTAGGGGACCACGCGAGGTTGCAGCGGCTTTTCGTGCAGTGGCTGACAGCGCTGATAAACCTGCTTTATCCATACGCTATCTTCTTCGCTCAGTACCGCCGGCAGATCGATCAGCGTGGAAACCGTGACGCTCTTGCCAAGCAGCGTGGTCAACTGCTGTCGAATGGTGGCGTGCTGTAAATTGGGTGTGCTGCGAATGTCCACATCAAAACGCGTGTGATCCGGAACGGAGTTGATATTTAGCCCACCTTCGATGCGTCCGACGTTAAGCGTGGGCTGCTTCATCAGTGGATGCGGTGCACCTGGTGAAAAGTGTTGTATCTTACCCAAGGCATCCGCCGCCAGATAGATAGCATTAATCCCCAGTTCGGGCATCGCGCCGTGCGCCGTTTTCCCCCGCGTTTCGCAGCGTAGCCAGAGCGCGCCTTTATGTCCGATAACCGGATAATTGGCGGTGGGTTCACCAACGATCAGCGCGCCAATCGCCGGCATCGTCTCTGACTCGATCAACGCCCGTGCGCCGTCACAGCCGGTTTCCTCCCCGCCGGTGATCAGCAATACCACACCATGCCCGGCGATAATGTCTTTTCGCTGCCGAAGGCAGGCGATGGCAAACGCCGCTATCGCCGCTTTCATATCGCTGGCTCCGCGTCCGTAAAGGCGCCCATCATCCATCTGTGAACCGAAAGGATCGTACTGCCACTGCGCATTGCCGAGCGGAACGGTATCCAGATGGCCGGTAAAAGCCAGCGGTTTACCTGTCGTCGCCCCTGGCAACCTGGCGATCAGATTGCAGCGTCCCTCACCGAACGACGACAGAGAAACCTCAAAGCCGCTCTCGCGAAGCCAATCGGCAAAGAACTGCATGCAATCGACTTCGTTGCCTGGCGGGTTAATGGTGTTAAAGCCCAGCAGTTGCCGGGCCAGTTCTAGGGTGGTGGTCATCAGTCGCGTTCCGTCAGCCAGTCGAGGCAGTTAATCCACAGTTGGCGGTAGCCGGGCCATTTGGCGAACTCTGCTGGCAGCCAATGTGCGGACATATCGCTAGTCCATACCAGCGAGCGCCCCTGTTGATATTCGCGAACGGCCAGCAGCGGATGATCGGTACCGGCGATCGTAGCCAACAGTTTGCCCTGCGGATGCATTTCCACTTCGTTATAACCCAGCAGCCACGGCCATTCGCCCGGCATATCGTTAAACAGCGCGTGAGATCCCGTCACTTCGGCATAGCAACCTTCCGGAGTTTCAACACGATCATCCCATGCCAGGCAGCGTACTGGCAGCACCTTCTCCACTGCGGTATTGCGATAGCGCGCGCCGCCGTTAATTCCCTGGAAGCTGTAATAGCCGCCAATCATCATCAGCGCACCACCAGCCGCAACATAATCATGCAGTAGCGTCAGACGATTGGCGGTACGGCAGCTTTTCAGCCAGGTATCCGGATGCAGCAGCAACGTATTGGCACCGATATCCGACAGGATAATGGCATCCCATTGCCGTAATGCTTCCTGCGTTAGCGGAAACTCGGTCGCTGCCGCGTGGGCAGGCATATAGGTAATGGCATAGTCGCTATCTGCCAGCGCGGCCAGGAAATCCGTTGCGCCGGTATGCCAGGTGGCGGTAGCAAACTGATCGAAGCCTTTAACGTGTGTTGAAGTGCTGGTCCAGGATTCACCCACCAGTAAAATTTTCTTCTGCATTACTTTTTCCTTTTATCCGCCAAAGACCCGTTGGGGATTTCCAATCATCAAGGTTTCGAGTTGTTCGCCGCTGACGCCATGGCGCCGCAAGCGAGGAACAAAATGCTTGAGTATGTAGCCGTAGCCGTGACCGCCATAGCGGGTGAGCATGGTTTTCAGGAACACATCCTGCGATAGCAAAATCTGCTGGATATAGCCGTCGTCAATCAGCTCGCGAATGGCACGAGCGTTCTCCTCGTCAGAGGGGGATTGCGCCGACTCGTCGGCGTAGTAGTAGCTCATGCCGATCATGTCGTATTCGAGAAACGCTCCGCGTTGCGCCAGTTCGCGCTGGTAGCGCTTATCGGCAAAGCTGGGATTCATATGGCACAGCACCGTATGGCGTAGATCGGCGCCTTCCTGTTCGAGAATATCCAGCACTCGATGGCCGAGCCGTTCCCAGCCTGGCAGATGAACTTCGATCGGCACACCGGTCGCGGCACTTGCCCGGCCTGCGGCGCGCAGCGACTTCTCTTCATCTGACGTAAAGCGGCTGGAGATACCGATTTCACCGATCAGCCCGGCGAGCACTGCCGGCTTCTCCTCCGCACCGCCGAGGTCGTAGATCAGCCGTTCGGTCAACTGCTCGACGCTGCTGTTTTTTACCCACTCGGGATGCGACGGTTCCAGATAGAGTCCGGTACCCATAATAATGTTCAGTCCGGTCAGGCGAGCGATGCGCGCCAGCGCTTGCGGATCGCGGCCAATACCGATATTGGTCGGATCGACCACCGTTTCCCCGCCAAGGGCGCGATATTTGGTCAGTTCTTCAATTGCCACGTCGACATCAAACAGCTGACAGTTATCACGGCTCATCAGTGGATTGAGCGACAGTTCGCCGAGGTTCTCTATTTTCACGGGCATTTCGGCAAGATGGCGATCGCTACAGCAGCAAGGTGGCACCCATTTGCCGGAGGCATCCAGCAGGATATGCTCATGCATCAGCGTGACGCCCATCTCGTTAATAGGCAGCGGGCCCAGCACCGTCATTACGTAACCGCTGCTGACGCCTACCGGCAACGGAATAGGGTGGCGAAAAATTGATCCTTTCATCAGCTATCCTTTTGCCGCAGAGCGCGTGGGGTTGAGAATGCGGGTGTTCAGCCAGATAGCCAGCAGGATAATGGTGCCGGTGGCTATCTGAGTGTAGAACGGCGAGATATGCGACAGGATCAGCCCGTTCTGAATCACCGCAATCGACAGCGCGCCCAACAGTGTGCCGATAATGGTGCCGAAGCCGCCAAACAGACTGGTGCTGCCAAGAACAACGGCGGCGATCACCTGCAGTTCGAAGCCTTCGCCTTGGTTGGAGGAGCCGCTGCCGAGACGGGCGGTAATAATCATTCCTGCCAGTGCAGCGGCCATTCCGCTGATGATGTATACCTTCATCGTCACTGCCTTGGTGTTAATCCCGCTGCGGCGTGCGCCTTCGGCGTTGGCGCCGATAGCCGTAACGTAGCGGCCAAAGCGCATATGGTTCAGTACGATATGCCCGATAACCAGAATCATAATGCCAATCAGCGCCGGCATCGGGATACTCATCACCCAGGCGCGGCCGATAAAGGTAAACAGGCTGTCAGCGGGAACAGGAATCGAGTAGCCCTGAGTCACCAGCAGCGCGATACCCCGTACTACAGCCAGGGTGGCGAGGGTGACGATAAACGCCGGTATCCCTTCATAAGCAATGAAGAAACCGTTGATTGCGCCAACCAGCCCGCCGAGCAACAGACCACCGAGCAGAACCACCGGCCACGGCAGTCCCCAGTTGTTCAGGGCGATAGCGGAGAGCGCGCCGACCAGCGCAAGGGTGGAGCCAACCGACAGGTCTATACCACCTGTCGTAATCACCAGGGTCATTGCGGTCGCGACGATCAGCAGCGGGGCGCTCTGACGGATGATATTCAGCCAGTTGGTGCCGGTGAGGAAGTTACTGGTGATCAGTGAAAACACCACGCAACAGAAGACGAAAAACAGAGCGATGCTGACTACGCCCGAGTGGTTATGCAGCAGGCGTCGCGGCAGCGAATGCTGGATCATGCGGGAGCTGCTTAAGTTCATGATACTCATCCTGTTACCTCAGTGTGCAGCCGCAGAGTGAGCGGTGAATTTTTCGCCCACTATCAGGTTGACGATATCGCTCAGGCTGGTGTCGGCCACCCGCCGATCGGCGACGTTGGTACCTTCATACATCACCATGATCCGGTCACAGACCAGGAACAGGTCCTGCAGGCGGTGGGTAATCAGAATCACGCTCACACCGCGAGCAGAAACGCGACGGATGAGCTCCAGAACCGCTTCTACTTCCGCGACGGCGAGCGCGGCGGTTGGTTCATCCATAATCAGCACTTTAGGGGCAAAAGCCGCCGCGCGGGCGATGGCTATAGCCTGGCGCTGGCCGCCGGAGAGATTACGGACCAGTAGGCGGGTATCGGGAATGGAAATTCCCAGCCCTTTTAACATCTCACGGGCATCGGCGTGCATTTTGGCTTCGTCGAGAAAGGGGATGCCGAGCACTGATTTCATCGGTTCGCGGCCCATAAACAGATTGCCCGCGACATCGACCGTGTCACATAGCGACAGATCCTGATACACCATCTCGATATGGCAGCGCCGAGAATCCGCAGGATTGGTAAACTGGTGCTGTTCGCCGTCGATACGGATCGTGCCGCTGGTGGGGATCACCGCACCAGACAGCACCTTGGTCAGGGTTGATTTCCCCGCGCCGTTATCGCCCACTAAGCCCAGTACTTCGCCCGGAGCCAGCTCCAGGTTGACACCGCGCAGTGAACGTATCGACCCATAGGTCTTGGTGATATTGATCATCTCTACCCTTGGCGGGATAGTTTGTGGCTGCTGCATCTGTTAACTCCCATCGCTATTGCAGGGAAAATGTTCGCCGTCCTGTGCGAAAGACTCCATCCAACACGGTTTACAATCTAGTAAACCGGTTTACCTGGTGGGTGAAGTACTCGCAAACACAGTCAGGCCAACGCTATTTGAGATATTTGTTCGCCAGTAAGAACATTGCAGCATCCGTGCCAGGGCAGTAACAACACAGCAGCCCTATCATTTAACGCCATGTAATAAATCGGTTTTTTTTAAACACACCCCGGTAAACCGGTTTACTGATTATAGTGAAGGGATTTTGAGTTGATCGTTTTTTGCGCCAAAATTGGGCGCTTTTGCGCCATTTTGGGACATGCTTAACAAATCTTGATTGAATCGCGGCTAATCCATTCGACCGGCAGGCGGGTTTCTGCGGGGATGTCTTTCTCGTTGTTCAGCAGGCGCAGGATGATATTCACTGCGGTGCGGCCCAGTTCACGTGCGGGCTGACGGATGGTTGAGATACGCGGCTGGGTAAAATCGGCATAGTTGGCGTCATCGAAGCCGACTAGCGACAATGCCGCTGGTGCCTGTAGTCCGTTGGCGCGCAGCCCGTCGAGCAGTCCCAGCACCAGATAGTCGCTGGCGGCAAAGACGGCAGTAGGGCGAACCGCTTGGCTAAACAGATATTCCAGCGCCTGTTGGCCGAACTCACGCTGGTATTCGCCGTACATGACCCATTCAGGTGGACAGCTCAGACCGGCCTGCTCCATAGCGGTGCAGAACCCCTGATAACGTTCGCGGACGCTCATCAGCTTGTCAGGCCCGCCGACGAAGGCAATATGGCGATGCCCGGCGGCGAGCAGCTTTTCTGTGGCAATCCGCCCGCCTTGCACGTTATCAGCAAAAACTTTCGGTACCTTACTACCGGGTATGTCCTCATCCAGCAGCACAATGCGTTCGTGACGTTGGATTTCTTTACGCAGCAGGCCGTTATCGGGGCGGTTAGTGGTGAACAACAGGCCATCGACCTGGCAGGTATCCAGCCAGCGAATGAATTGACACTCTTTTTCCGGGTTATTGCGGGTGATGCACAGCACCAGGCTGTAGCCGCTGGCAGAGGCGGCTTCTTCAGCGGCATCGGCCAGTTCAGCAAAGAAAGGGTTGGTAATATCAGGTAGCACCAGGCCAAGAGTTTCGCTACCCCCCTTGCTGAGGCGGCGTGCAAGGCTATTGCCACGATAGTCCAGTTCGTGGATAGCTGTTTCGATGCGATTGATGGTTTCCTGCGGCAGCACAATACTGTTGTTCATATAGCGCGACAGGGTGGCCTTCGACAGTCCCGCCAGCTTTGCCACATCGGATAACAATACGCGTTTTATACTCATTTCCTGCGCCATCTCTGCCAGAATCGGCTATCTGTAACATAGTTAAGCGCCGTGGATACAGCAATTTCTCTGGCAACAATTACTTGAAATAATTGCTTGACAAATTTCAATCAGCGGAGAATTGTATAGGCAGTTTACCGCATCATCCGGGAAGTCATTCCCAAACCCGCTTAAGCCATTCCAGTAGCGCACCGAAACGGACCGGTTGCCGGAATGAATTTAGGCCGGTGCTAGCCGAACGGTCCTTGATTGTTCTGGTATATACACGATATTTGCCCGCCAAAAAGTAACTCTTCTGCGTTCGCATGCGGCGCGGAATTCTGCTGGCTATCCACTCTTCCCGACGAGGATAATGATGATGTTATTTAACACCGGAAAACTGCGTTTTATTGCTATAGCAACGGCGATGCTGGCATCAGTTGTTTTTATTTCTGCTGCCCGTGCTGCGAGTCCGACTTATGCCTTGGTACAAATCAATCAGCAGGCTCTGTTTTTTAATTTGATGAATAAAGGCGCGCAGGATGCAGCGAAGTCCAGCGGCAAGGATTTAGTTATTTTTAACTCCAATGATAATCCGGTTGCGCAAAATGACGCGATTGAAAATTATATTCAGCAAGGCGTTAAAGGCATTCTGGTTGCTGCTATCGATGTTAACGGGATTATGCCGGCGGTAAGAGAGGCCGCCGCGGCAAACATTCCGGTAATTGCTATTGATGCTGTATTGCCGGCCGGACCTCAGGCGGCGCAGGTCGGTGTTGATAATATCGAAGGCGGTAGAATTATTGGTAAATACTTCGTTGACTATGTGCAGAAAGAGATGGGTGGCCAGGCGCGGTTGGGTATCGTCGGTGCCTTGAACTCGGCGATTCAGAACCAACGGCAGAAGGGATTCGAAGAGACGCTGAAAAGTAATCCGAAAATTACCATCGCTAACGTCGTCGATGGGCAAAACGTGCAGGATAAAGCGATGACCGCAGCGGAAAACCTGATTACCGGCAACCCTGATCTGACGGCGATATATGCCACCGGCGAACCCGCGCTGTTGGGGGCGATTGCCGCGGTGGAAAACCAGGGACGTCAAAAAGATATTAAAGTTTTTGGCTGGGATCTGACGGCGAAGGCGATTTCGGGTATTGACAGCGGCTACGTTACCGCAGTGCTGCAGCAGGATCCGGAACAGATGGGGGCAGAGGCCCTGAAAGCGCTGAACAGCATCACTTCAGGTAAAACCGTGCCGAAAACCATTCTGGTTCCGGCCACGGTGGTGACTAAAGCAAACGTTGATAGCTACCGTTCGCTGTTCAAGTAAGTTAGTGCGCGCCGTCCTTGGCTAACAGGGCGGCGAGTTCGTTGCCGTCAGGAAACGCGCTGAGCGTACCCCGGCGGCTAACGGTAATGGCGGCAGCGCGGCTGGCATGAGCCAGCGCCAGGTCATCCGGCTCCACCCCGCGCAGCAGCGCAGATGCCAGCATCACGGCAAGGAAAGTATCGCCTGCGCCGGTGGTATCAAGCGCTTCGACAGAGGTGGCAGGGCAGAAGTGGCGCAGGCCATCACGGATCAGCCAGGCTCCGGCAGCCCCTTGGGTAATGACCAAGGTTTTCACGCCGTAAGGTTGTAGTAGCTCTGCCTCGGATTCATTGACCACCGCGATGTCGATAAGTGGCCACAGGTGGCAAAAATCAGGATTAACCGGTGAAGGGTTAAATACCGTGGTCATACCCTGCGCTTTGGCGAACTGAAACAGGCTGCGAGTTTTGTCCAGGGAGAAATTCCCCTGTTGTAACAGAATATCGCCCACGGCAGCGTCAGCCAGGTGTGGAATAATATCATCCAGGCCAAATGTATCGGCGGCGGCGGTGGTTGTAATAATGGCATTGTCACCATCGGCGATATTTAAAATAATCGAGGTGTCGCTATGTTGATTGAAATTGCAGTCGGGTAGCAGCGTCAGGGGTTCATTTTTAATCTTCTGACGGATCCAGATGCCATTGCTGTCACTCCCTGTTGCGGCAATTAAACGCGTTTCGATGCCGCAACGGGACAGGATAATTGCCTGGTTCGCTCCTTTACCGCCTATATCCTGAGAGGTTTTAATTCCATGTATCGATGATCCTTTCTTTGGTATATCAGAAATGGACCATGCTTCATCTACGGTAATATTACCGGTAACGTAAGCTCGCATAGTGCTCCCTTAAAAGGATGGATAAGATGATTTCTATCTCAGCAGAAAAATCGAATGCAATACAAGCTATTTTTTCACGTAGTAAAGTCGTTATTGGCGTTGTTCACTGTGCACCTTTCCCAGGCACGCCTAAATATCGAGGAAAATCAGTTGGTGATATTATAGATCGCGCGCTTCGTGATGCGGAAAATTATCTTTCAGGTGGGGTTCACGGACTGATTGTAGAAAACCACGGCGATATTCCTTTTTCCAAACCTGAAGATATTGGCCCTGAAACGTCAGCGCTGATGGCGGTCATTACCGAGAAAATTCGCCAGCGCTTCGGTGTGCCGCTTGGAATTAACGTATTGGCTAACGCCGCGATTCCTGCGATGGCTACCGCATTGGCGGGCGGGGCCGATTTCATCCGTGTAAACCAGTGGGCCAATGCCTATATCGCCAATGAAGGGTTTATTGAAGGGGCTGCGGCCAAGGCATTACGCTACCGCAGCAAGCTGCGTGCTGAACATATTCGCGTCTTTGCCGATAGCCACGTTAAGCACGGCAGTCATGCCATCGTTGCCGATCGCTCGATTCAGGAGCTGACTCGCGATGTGGACTTCTTCGAGGCCGACGCGGTGATTGCCACCGGTCAGCGCACGGGCGATAGCGCCACCATAGAAGAAATTGACGAGATTCGCGCTGCGACAGAATTACCCTTGTTGGTGGGGTCCGGCGTGACACCGGCGAACGTCTGTCAGATCCTCGGACGCACCCAGGGGGTGATCGTCGCCAGCACCATGAAGGTTGATGGCGTATGGTGGAACGACGTTGATCTGGCGAGGGTCAAACATTTTATGTCGGTCGCTCAGGCAGCTCTGGAGGAAGCGTAATGGAAACGTTTAGCGATCGCCTGCTACGCGAACATCAGCAGGTGTGGCAGGCGATGCAGCAGCACCGTTTTGTCGTTGATATTGAGCAGGATCGGTTACCAACCAGGGTATTTAACCGCTATCTGGTCTTTGAGGGTAACTTTGTCGCCACGGCTATCGCGATTTTTGCTCTGGGCATCAGCAAGGCTCCGAATATTACTCAGCAGCGTTGGTTGATCGGTGTACTGAATGCGCTGGTTGAAACGCAGATTACCTGGTTTGAAAGGGTGTTGTCTGAACGCCGGATTAATTCCGCTGATTACCCCGACGATCTGCCCGGTGTACGGCACTTTCGCGATGGTATGTTGCAGACGGCACGGCAGGGGCGTTATGAACATATCATTACCATGATGTTCGGGGCAGAATGGATGTATTACGTCTGGTGCCGACGGGCGAGTGAGCAAAGCCAGAGTGATGCAGACGTCCGGCTCTGGGTAGAAATGCATGCGGAAGAGGAGTTTTACCAGCAGGCTCGCTGGTTGAAGGACGAACTGGATCGCTGCGCCATGGCACTTGGTGAACGCGAAAAGCAGGCGCTGTCGGCGCTGTATGGCGATGTGCTTCAGTGGGAAATAGATTTCCATACTGCAGCGTATGAGAATTAACCACGCGGGTAAAATGGGGGCGCCGGATACGGCCCCCTTACACTGCAGTTGCATTATATCTGAACGTTAAGTTCAGATAGCGGGGGAGGAAAAAATTGAAGCGTCTGTGATGTGCCGGCAGCGGACAATACAGAAATTTAACTTTATTTAATGTCTCTGAGTTTAATTATTCTTTTTTCTCTAATCTGATATCAGCATCTCCAACATCCGTTTTATTACCCCAACCGAGATGTTTGTAAAATTTCGCTGCACGGCTATTTTTTGCAGTTTCCAACCAGATTACTTCGTGATGTTTGAATAATTCTTTTTCAGCCGCCATAACAAGCCTACGACCTATTCCTTTATTTTCATGATCCGGAAGAACAAATGCGGCAAAGAGACAACCTTCATCCTGCAAAACCATTGAAAAGCCGACAACCTTCATGTTATCAATAGCGACCCAGGCACAGGGGCCATTCTGGATCATATCGGCAACTACGCTTTCAGTGATACCCATTTGCCGCATTTCTTCACGACTCAGATGATTTTCAATTACCGAAGTTCTAACATCGAAGATACTATCGACATCTGTGATCAAGGCTTGTCTTATATCTATTCCCATTAGAGCGGCTCCATAAACGGCAAAAGTAAAAGGATATTACATCGTGAAAAATACCATTTTCGAGCCTCTTGAGCTAGGTGTATTGTGTATATGATGTCCGCTCTTCACTCAAAGCAGATCCGACGGTTCTGGGTTCCTGCCGTTTGCCAGCACAGGCAAACACCGCTGGGGGAGGCCAGTCGACGAGGGCGCAACAATATAACCAATCTCTATTCAATAAGAGGTTGGTTATCGTTACGTAACCATGAAATAAAATCTTATCGGTCTCTTGGCACGGAGCTAACGTGCTTAATGCCTAACGGAAAAACTCCGCCATCGCCTCACTCAACGCTTGCGGTTGTTCATCCGGGATAAAGTGGCCGCTATGCGCGATAGTGATGCCAATGACGTTATCAGCAAACTGGCGCAGCGGCGTGGCCATATCAGGAATGGACCCCTGATCGGCGCTAATGGCCAGTACTGGCAGCGTCAATTTTCCCTGTTTGCACTGAGCCCGGTTTTGCGCCGCCGACAGCTCCACCTCGCGGTAGGGTGCCAATCCTGCGCGCAGTGCGCCGTTCTGTTTTAACAACCGTACATATTCCAACATATCGTCGTCGCTGAATGCCATTGGGCTGGCGGTTTTGCGTCGCAGGAACCACTGCAGATAAATCTCTTCACGCCCGCTAATCAATGCTTCTGGCAGATCGGGTAATAAGTGGAAAGCGAAGTGCCAGGTTTTCCATGCTTTATCCTGTGTGACAGCTAAGCTCTCCGGCAGTGTAATGCCCGGAATGCCCGCATCGAGCAGAGCCAGTTTGAGCACCTGCTGGCTATAACGCACGGCATACGGCCAGGCTACCCAGGCACCCACGTCATGGGCTGCGAGATAATGGCGTTCAATGCCAAGCTGTTGCATCAATCCCGCTATTTTCTCGGCCAGAGCCTGTGTGTCGTAGCCGGATTGCGGCTTATCGGAGTCGCCTTGTCCGGGCAGATCGGGGGCGATGATATGGTAACGCGCAGCCAACCGCGTCATTACCTGGTGCCATGCGTACCAGCTTTGCGGGAAGCCTGCCAACAGCAGCAATACTTCACCTTGTGGATTGCCGCCTCTGACGTAGTGCAGCCGAGTTCCCTCTACCGTGGTGTAATAATGGGCAAAGCCGGGCATATTGGCGATCGGTTGTGACCAAGGGTGTGTGATGACATGTTCCGACATTCAAACCTCCAATTATTAAGGAAATGATCATTTCCTTATTTGATAAAATTTTATTCCAGCAACCTCATTGCCGTGGCGATCAGCCGGTCGCGAGCCGGTAAATCACCCGCCTTGCCTGCTACTCGCATGCCCAGAATCAGACACAACAGCACGCCGCCTAACGCTTCAGGATCCTGTTGTGGATTCACCGAACCATCGTGCTGGCCCTGTTCAATCAGTTGCAGGATAGTTTGCTGATTACGCTTAAGCGCGGCATGCACCAATTCGGACAGCTCGGCATCCAGTTGTTGTAATTCGATGACGCTGCCGACCACCAGGCAACCACGTCGCCCTTCCAGATCCTGGGTAGACTCAAGATAGAAGCGCAGCAGTTCTGCAATTCTGGTCCGGCCATCAGGTTGTTGCGCCAAACGCTGGCGCAGTATCCTGTTGCGCAGCGAGGTATAACGCGCAAAGACCTGTAGGAACAGGCTACGTTTGTCGCGAAATGCTTTGTAGATACTGCCTGCGGTGAGTTGCATCGCTTCGCTAAGATCGCTGATCGAAGCACTGTGGTAACCCTTTTCACGGAATACCAACATGGCGAGATCGAGCGCTGCATCAGGATCAAATTGCCGGGGGCGACCGCGCTCGCGTACTCCCCGTAGTTTCTCAGACATCATTCTCAGCATTTAGGAAACAAACAATTCCTAAATACTCCCACAACCACCAATAAATGAAAAGTGCGCCAAGCCAAAAAAAAATTCAATGCATCGACGTCTGCCCATCGCATGGTCGAGGTCATGCTCCGTGGGCCGGCCTGCCTGCTGCCAGAGGCAGATGCCCGATGCCTTTACGTACTCTCTATCTGCTTGAAAATCAATATCCGTACAATTAGTAGACTTGATAGTCTATTAATTATATGTAGACTTGCCAGTCTGTTTAATGAGCTTGCGGAAAATAGATGCTGAACTCAAAGAATTACTTCTTAACCCTGTGTTTATCACGCGTCGTAGTCACTTTTTTCTTCTGGATGGCTGGCATTTTCGGCGTATTCAATTTTGACGTTATCGTTGAGGAAATGGTGGCGGTAGGCCTGCCCTGGCCAGTATTGTTCGCGGTAGGAACCATCCTGTGCCAGCTTGTCGGCTCGGCCCTGATTATTTTTAATGTTGCCGGGTTGGGCTGGGTTGGATCGGTGATGCTGATTGTGTTTACATTGCTTACCATCCCACTGGGTCATCCATTCTGGGCCTTTAGCGAGCCGGAACGCACCAAGGAGTTCCATATCGTTCTTGAACACATTACCGTTGTTGGAGGGTTAATGATGAGCGCCATTCTTTCGGGCCATAAACGATGAATGACACAATCCGCAGGAAAGGTCGGCCTAAAGATCCGTTAAAAGCGCATGCGATACTTCAGGCCGCGCGCACGTTGTTTCTGGAGAAGGGACTGGAGGTTACTACGGAAGAAATTGCCCGTGTTGCCGGCGTTGCAAAAGCGACCCTTTACTCAAATTTCGCTGATAAAGAGATGCTAATTGAGGCGGTGTTACGCCAGGAATCAGATTTAACAATCAGTGATGATGATTTTGAACAACGGCATCACCTACCGCTAGCGAATGTTCTGACTGCCTTTGGAAATCGGTTTGTCCGTTTCATCAACCAGCGGGAGTTAACTGGATGGGACAGGCTGATTGCATCAGCCTCTATTCGTCATCCGGATTTACCCAAGCGGTTTTATGCCGCAGGCCCCGGCAGGGCACAGCAGATGCTGGAAGCTATCATTGCGGAAGCCATTACCAAGGGGACGCTGAGGGAGTGCGATCCTGGTGAAGCCGCAGACGATCTGGCTGGCTTATGGCTCGGTATGACGAGTCTTGAGATCAAGCTCGGGGCACGCAACGCATTAACCGATGAGGAAATTAACCATCGGGTGGCACACGCGCTTGATATTTTTATGCGATCTTATTCCGTGGGAAACATCTGAGAGACGGCTATTACCTACAACACGGAGCAGTCACCTTGTTACCGCGTATTAGACGCCAGCTGCGCGCTGATGGTGACTCATGCGCCAAGGGACAGGCGTAGCGAACCAGAGGCCTTTCTCACCCACATCCTTGTGGGAACCTGGCGCTGGAACGGGTTGCCTTTGGATGAACCAGTCTTTGGCAACCTAATGGTTTAGAGCTCACCCCGGATGATGGCTGCGCCGGCACTTAACGCCTGCAGCTTACCGTTGGCTACCCGACGGGATAGGGGAGCCATGCCGCAGTTGGTTGAAGGGTAGAGTTTGTCGGCATCGACAAAGCGCAGCGCCTGGCGCAACGTATTGGCGACTTCCTCGGGTGTCTCAATGGTATTGGTTGCCACGTCAATGGCCCCGACCATCACTTTTTTACCGCGGATCAGTTCCAGCAGATCCATAGGAACACGCGAGTTATGGCATTCCAGTGAGATGATGTCGATCATCGATTTTTGCAGTTTGGGAAACGCTTCTTCATATTGTCGCCACTCGGAGCCCAGCGTCTTTTTCCAATCAGTATTGGCTTTGATACCGTACCCATAGCAGATATGTACTGCGGTTTCGCATTTCAGCCCTTCAATGGCTTTTTCTAGCGTGGCGATCCCCCAATCGTTTACCTCATCAAAGAAAACGTTAAAGGCGGGCTCATCAAACTGGATTATATCGACGCCAGCCGCCTCTAATTCCTTGGCTTCCTGATTGAGAATTTTGGCGAACTCCCAGGCCAGTTTTTCGCGGCTTTTATAATGGCTATCATACAGCGTATCGATCATTGTCATCGGGCCAGGCAGTGCCCATTTAATCGGCCGGTCGGTGAGTTGGCGTAAATATTTGGCATCTTCCACAAAAACCGGTTTTTGACGTTCCACCGCCCCCACCACCGTTGGCACGCTAGCATCATAACGATTACGAATTTTAACAACCTGACGCTTCTCAAAATCAACGCCGTTGAGGTGTTCAATAAAGGTGGTGACAAAGTGTTGACGCGTTTGTTCGCCATCGCTGACAATATCAATCCCCGCCCGAATCTGGTCTTCCAGGGACAAACGCAGGGCATCCTGTTTCCCCTCAATCAATTCCTCATTGTGCAATTTCCAGGGAGACCAAAGTGTCTCTGGTTGTGCCAACCAGGACGGTTTGGGTAAGCTGCCGGCAGTTGAGGTGGGGAGCAATGTTTTCATAATTAGCTAGCCTTTTATTTTCGGTTAATCACAGCGCGTAATGGGTAGACCATTGCTCAAGAATATTCTTGTATGGTTTGATAAAGTGTTCTTCAGTAAACTTTCCCTGCTCGATTGCCAACTGGCTGCGTTCTTCCCGATCATAAAAAACTTTCGTTAATGAATGATCCTGATGATTCAGGTTTGGTTGATAGCATTGTCCTGCCGCAGAGTTGGCATTGTAAATTTCAGGGCGATAAATCTTTTGGAATGTCTCCATCGTGCTGATGGTGCCGATCAGCTCAAGATTGGTGTAATCTTCCAGTAAATCACCAGTGAAATAAAAGGCTAACGGCGCAACGCTATTTGGCGGCATGAAATAACGAACCTGTAGACCCATTTTTTTGAAATAACTCTCAGTCAAAGAAGAACCTTCCTGCTGATACTCGATGCCCAACACCGGGTGTTGGTTGCCTGTCCGGTGATAGATATCTTTGCTTGAGATGCTTAAACATATAACAGGCGACTTCTTAAAGTTGTTTTTATACGCTGTCGAGTTGATGAAATGCTTGAATATATTGCCATGCAGATTGCCAAAGTCATCCGGGATGTTGAATTCAGATTTGTTTTTGTTGTGTTCCAACAGCAAAACACTGAAGTCATAATCGCGCACGTAAGAGGAAAAGTTATTCCCAACGATGCCTTCGATACGTTGGTTTTTTTTCTTGTCGATAATATTGGTTTTTAATATTTCAATTACCGGGAAGGTATCACCATGATCTTCAATGCGCATCTCGGCAGAAATGATTTCCAGTTCGACAGAATAACGATCGCCTTTTGGATTATCCCAATGCGCTAATGTATTGAAACGATTATCAATCATGACAAGAGTATTGCGCAGGTTTTGCTGGCGGTGGGCCCCTCTGGCCAAATTGGCAAAATTGGTGGTAATACGCGTATTCTCCGAGGGGTTATAATTCTCATCGAACAGGCTGCTCTTAATGGTAAATGTAAAATCTGTGTTCATGGTGATCTTGCATCCTAAGTTCTGATATGAAAACTGAATTTATTCCATGAGTTGCCAAAAACGTTGGCGTTCTCGTTGAGCAGTCTTCATGTTCTCAAAAAGCTAACATTGCATAATTTATGCCAGAGCCATTGGACGAGTGAAAGCGACTTAATTTCATTACCACATGAGTCATCTTCATGATGGTCTGGCGTAAGGTAGCGCCGGTATGATCGCCGCTGAGTCAGATCGCCCGCCGCGCGCATCCAGCAGGTCGGCGGTTGAACAGGCTGAAGACTACTAGAGATAGAAGGCCTTGATGGTTCGCAACGGCGTGGGTTTTGAGTTATTCATTTCGAGGATGTAAGAGATCTCCGCTTTACTCATGCTGTAATAGACACCGTTTGCGGAAGGTTTGCGCCAGTGCGGGAACGAGATATCTCATGGTGTGTCACGCAGTATGCGTGGCGAGGAGTGTTAAAAGTGTTCCAGCATAAATGCCGAAAATGCCCGTACTGCGAGGAAGCGACGGCTTTCAAGCCAGACTGCAGGAATATATGCCCCTTTACCATGAAATCCGTCAGAACGGGAATTAACGCCGGTTTTTTACCAGAGAGGTTGCCATAAAACGTGTCACCATGCCTATTCCAGTACCGGCTACCACTCCGCCATCGTCGCTGGCATCGACGATGGCGGGAGATGCTGGCACGATTTCGATCTCGTGTTCTCTTACCTGGAACGGCCAGTGAAAACTCTGCGCCGTATTTTGGTAACGCATATTAACCGCTTTATAACCGTTAGGCTTATCAGGGGGCGTTTGCCGTAGACGCAGATGCCTGTAAGCGCGTGGTAATGGATTGCCCGGTAAAAATATAGTAATACATGGCGATCACGAACCCATCGATGGTGAACAGGGAAACGGTTGAAGTGAAGATCACCAAAATGAGCACGTCGAAACTTTTGAAGTTCAGCAGTTGGAAGCCAAACGCGACGCCAAGGAAACCTAACACCCCAAGATTGATGAACACGCCGTTTATGCCGACGTTGGGCGTAAATCCGCCACCGCGTGACATTAAGAAATCAACCAGGCCTCTATTACGGTAATCAAAACAGGTATAATCGACGTCGCAACCAAAGATAAGGTTGCCGATGCTCATATGCTGAATCATATATGAAGCAGACAGGCGATGGGCTAGGGACTCATTGGCGGTATAGAAGGAAGGGCTGCCAACGTTGAGATAGGATGCCACCACCATAAAGAAAATAAATACCAGGCCAAAGGTAAATTGATTGGGGATCTTATTGATGAAGCGTTTGAAAGGCCTCAGTAACAGCACGATGATGAGTGCTAACGAGGCCTTGGATAGGCTGGCCAGATAACCGGCGGTAAAAAGGAATTTTTCTTTCTTATTAAGTTTCCCTTCTCTGATCCTTATCAAGAAGATAATTGCCAGTAGTGATGCAAAGAACCCGGCTTCGCGCGAAAGCCCTGACATACGGGGGAATAAGAACAGGGCAAACTGATTGCTGGAGGTTTTCGTTGCCAAAGGTAAGCGCTCCATTAGCACCGTCTTCACCTGTGTTTCCCTGTTCACGATAATGTCCACTTTCGCGAAAATGGACATTATCCCGTGTACGAATACAAACCCTCGCGCCCTTTCATCACTGAGGCGCTCCGCTTAAGGTTCGAGGCCGGACTTTCTTACCGCCAAATCGGCGAACAGCTTGATGTTGGTATGTCCGCTGTCCATAAGTTGGTCCAGCGCTTCCTGCGGGCCAACCTCATGTGGCCACTTGATGAAAGCTGGACGGCCGATAAACTTGAGTTGGCACTCTTTCCTTCAACCCGCCCCAGGCCAGACAGCGATCTTCAGCAACGCAGGCCCAATTACTCCAACAGCTTCAAGCTCCACCTCGTTGAGCTAACAATGAAACCTGGCGTCAGCGTGGCTCAGGTTGCCCGTGCCAACGACATTAATGCCAACCTGCTGTTCAACTGGCGACATCAATACAAATTGGGAAAGCTGACCTCTGATAATCGGCAGGGCGCCGCGTTTTTGCCCGTCGTACTTTCCCCCGAAAAAGCTCCCGAGGCCCCTGCCCCGGCGACGGGCGGCAACCGTCGCCAAACAGATTTACAAAACACGACGGCTTCAACATTGACCTGTGAACTGCTTCTGCCCGCCGGCACTTTACGTCTGAGTGGCACTATCACGGCGGCAATGTTGCAGACGCTGGTACGCGAACTGGATGAGGCAGGGAAACGATGATCACTTTGCCTTCAGGCTCCCGGATCTGGCTCGTCGCCGGTATTACAGACATGCGCAACGGCTTCAACGGTCTGGCGGCGCGCGTACAGAACGTGCTCAACGACGACCCGTTCGGCGGCCATCTGTTCATCTTCCGCGGACGCCGCGGTGACATGATAAAAATACTGTGGGCCGATGAGGATGGTCTTTGCCTGTTCGTCAAACGCCTCGAACGCGGCCGCTTCGTCTGGCCCGGCGTCAGCGACGGCAAAATCCACCTGACGCCGGCGCAGCTGGCGATGCTGCTTGAAGGCCTCAACTGGAAACACCCTCAGCGCGTATATCAGCCTGGCTTGCGGGTATAACCTGTTGTAATGTTGAGGGATGAAAACCGAACTCCCTGACGACATCAATCTGCTGAAGGCCATGTTGCATCAGCAACAAGCGATGCTAAAGCAGCAACAGGCTCAGCTCCGTCTTTATGCGGGGCAGGTTGCAGGCTATGAGCGGGAGATCGAACGACTGAAGGCGCAGCTCGACAAGCTGCGACGGCAGCTGTTCGGCCAGAGTTCGGAAAAGTTGCGCAACAAGCTGGCGAAGAAAATCCGCGAGGCCGAGAAGCGGCTGGATGAGATGGAAACTCGGCTGAATACCGCCAAAGGTTGCCTGGACGCTGCGGCTGTCGCGGAGCCTGCCATCGACGAAGAACCGGAAGCGGCGAAGGAGAAACCGGTCGCACCGCGCCCTTCATCGCGCAAGCGGCTGCCAGCCGGGTTGCCCCGCGAGACGGTGCGTATAGAGCCGGTGGAAACGGTGTGCCCGGTCTGCAGCGGGGAGTTGGCGACGCTGGGCGAAACCCTCAGTGAACAACTGGACATCATAAATAATGCCTTCAGGGTCATCGAAACGGTACGCCCGAAGCTGGCCTGCCGGAAGTGCGATGCTATCGTGCAGGCCCCGCTGCCGGCGAAGCCGCTCGACCGCAGTTACGCCAGTCCGGGCCTGCTGGCGCGTATCCTGGTGAGCAAATACGCTGAGCACACCCCGCTGTACCGCCAGTCCGAAATCTATGCCCGGCATGGGCTGGGGCTGAGCCGCAATACGATGGTGCGTTGGGTGCAGAGCCTGGCCGAAAAGCTGAGTCCGCTTGCCGTGGCACTGAATGGTTACGTACTGGAGGCGGGCAAGGTCCATGCTGACGACAGTGTGACACGAAGGACGGATCCGGGATGGTTCCGCCCATGCTGTGTCTGAGATGGAAGATGGCCTTCCGTATTCGCCTTACAGGAGGAGGATACAAACCACCTCAGACTGTTGTGGTAAAGAGCCACAGCAGGAAGCGCTGAGGAAAAGGCGACAAGAAGTCGTCAGGTAGGAGCAGAGAAGATGAACGCGAGTGAACCACTGGACAAGTGTCGTTATGTGTAAGCGTTGTCAAAACCGGGTTCTTGTCGTTACCCCGGGATAAGGATGGTGGAAACCTGTTTACTGACCATCTGGCAACCGGCATTGAGGTGGCATGATCTCTGCTCAGGCTCAGATACGGAACGTGTGAACCTGACACGCCGATGCTAAGGGAGAAACTGTGGCAGAACACCGCGCAGAAAGAGTACCGATGCGGCGTACAGGGACGGAGTTCCCCGTAGTAGTGACGAAGGCGCTGTAATGGCGGTGGAGCGAAGGGGGAACGTTATTCAGCTTTGTTTAAAGCAACAACTGTTAACAGGATGATTATTTTGAACAAAGTAAAACCTTATCTGATCGATAAAACCATTATCTGGAGAGCCTGGCTGGCGGTCAAAGCCAACAAGGGATCAGCAGGTGTGGATGGAATGACAATTGAAGCGTTTGAGCATAATCTGGCCCGAAATCTTTACAAGATCTGGAATCGGTTAAGTTCTGGCTGTTATATGCCGCCGCCGGTGAAGCGGGTGGAAATTCCTAAGTCAGACGGGAAAACTCGTCCATTGGGGATCCCCACTGTCAGCGATCGGGTAGCACAGATGGCCGTCAAGATGATACTGGAACCGCAGTGGGACCCGTTGTTCAGCGATTCTTCATTTGGTTACCGACCGGGAAAATCGGCGCATGATGCCGTTGCACAGGCAAAAGCGAACTGCTGGAAATACGAATGGGTGATTGATCTGGATATCAGAGGCTTCTTTGATAATCTTGATCATGCTCTGTTGCTAAAGGCAGTGGATCATCTGCATCCGGCTCCATGGGTCAGGCTATGCATTGTGCGATGGCTGAAAGCTGAGATCATTTTCCCGGACGGGCATCGTCATTCACCAGAAAAGGGTACCCCGCAGGGCGGCGTCATCAGTCCTCTGCTGGCAAATCTTTTTCTGCACTACACCCAGGATAAATGGCTGGAGAAACACTACCCCAATAATTCATGGGAAAGGTATGCTGACGACAGCATTATTCATTGTCGAAGCCGAAGAGAAGCAGGTCTGCTTCTCAGTCAACTCAGAGAACGAATGAAGGCATGCGGGCTGGAACTGCATCCGGAGAAAACCCGAATAGTGAATTGCCATCCGTTGACCAGACGTAAAAACGATGGTCACTATTCCTTCGATTTTCTGGGTTTTACCTTCCGCCGCCGTGCAGCAAGGAAGATTGCAGGCGGTCTGTTCACCGGATTTCTACCGGCGATAAGCAATAAGGCCCAGAAAGCTATTGTCCGGACATTCCGGGCATGGAATATTCAGCGGCTGACAAGCCTGTCGGCAGAAGAAATCGCGGACAGAATTAACCCGCAACTACGTGGATGGATCAATTATTATGGGAAGTTTTATCCAAGTGAAATGAACAGGTTATGGCGAATACTGGACTGGCGGTTGGTAAAGTGGGTCCGGTGCCGCTATAAGCAATACCGGTGGCATCAAAGTCGCGCCAGTGAAGTACTGGAGCGTATCAGACAGCGGAATAAGTCGCTGTTTGCGCACTGGAAGTTCATGATCAGAAAGGGTTGAATAACAGGAGCCGTATGAGGTGAGAGCTTCACGTACGGTTCTGTGAGCGGCTGGAGGGGGCGGTTCCCTCCGGTCTACTCGACCGCCGGTGAAGGTACAGTCGCCAGGAGCCGGCAAGACGCGCACCGGCAGGTTATGGGTCTACGTGCGGGATGACCGCAACGCGGGGTCATCGATGCCGGCGGCGGTGTGGTTCGCGTACTCGCCCGATCGCAAGGGGGAACACCCGCAGCGTCATCTGGCAGAGTACCGGGGAGTGCTGCAGGCGGATGCGTATGGCGGCTATGACGCGCTGTACGAAAACGGCCGGGTGACGGAAGCCGCGTGCCTGGCGCATGCGCGCCGAAAAATCCACGACGAGCATGTTCGCCGGCCGACGGACCTGACGCGCGAAGCCCTCAGGCGGATAGCGGCGCTGTATGCCATCGAGGCTGATATCCGGGGCAGCCCGGCGGAGGTTCGGCTGGCGGTCAGAAAAGAGAAAAGTTGCCCTCTGATGCAGTCGCTGTACGACTGGATACAGGTGCAGATGAAGACGCTGTCGGTGCATGCGGAGATGTCGAAGGCGTTCGGCTATATGCTGAAACAGTGGGATGCGCTGAACGTGTTCTGCAGTGACGGTTGGGTGGAAATCGACAACAACATCTGCGAAAACGCGCTGCGTTGTGTGGCGGTGGGGCGGCGAAACTACCTGTTCTTCGGTTCTGACAACGGCGGGGGCGCCGCGGCGATCATCTACAGCCTGCTGGGCACCTGCAAACTGAACGGGGTGGAGCCGGAGAGCTGGTTGCGTGACGTGCTTGGCAAGATCAACGACTGGCCCTCGAACCGGGTACACGAACTGCTGCCTTGGAACCTCTCACCTGTAAAATAATCCTTACGCTACGTCCTTCACGGGGCGCTTACTGCCAAAGAGCCCCAGATCAATTGAGACATGTTTTTAGGGCCCATTTCCATGGCGATGCTTTTATCGATAAAGAACGCCGTGAATTGTAATAAGCACCATATTATTGACAGTATAAAACAGAAATAAACTTTCTTTGCCACTTCATCTTTCATCAATACGAAATAGGAAACACCTAGGGCGATCATGGCTGATTTTATCGCGATGAAAGGATTGAATGCGGCAAAGCAAACCGCCATCCAGAGAAAGATGAAGGCTAATATCCTGACGCTTAATATTCGTAGCCGGCTAAGGAAAGTCGTATCGGCAAATACCAGAAAGATCCATAAGTAGAGTGTTATTCCAGAGATATAAGGGTTAAATGGGACGGCAACGAAGAACAGCGCTATCATCCAGCGCAAAGTATTGTCAAAAATAAACTTCATAGCGTACTTCCAAATTGTTGTTTGGTTGACAGGTCAGTTTCCCTTCACCTGTTGCTACTGCTGTTGTCTGTGTGTGGGCGTAGCATAACATAAAGTTTTTAGGTTTTTTCCGAAAAATGCGCAAAACTGAAGGAGAACCACAAAGATCCTTGCCTTATGATTCCTGATGTGAATGTACGTGATGTAGGGCGGGAAATTCTCTGAACTACCCCCAGGCAGGGGGTCAGTTCGGTAGAGGGTTAAAGATCACTGCTGCCATGGCGACGAGTATTGCTACGGTGCCGATAACGTACAACATCAAGCGTTTAATATAAGCATTGCGCTTTCTTGCTTGAGATACCATATGCTCTCATTTCTATTATGGGACACCTTAATACCGTAGTCATGCTTTAGGGTCTCGTCTAGGTGCTTGCTGCAATATGCCAAGCTTTCCGAACTTTCCGAATCCAGGGTTGGACGGCGATGCGAGCATTTTACTTCTGATTCAACATCCTAACTGTCTGCTCATTATCCGTCTGGAGGCGTATCGCCACGGCTTTGGCTCAAATGCGCCAGCGTATGCCTGGCGCTTTGCCGGTTCAGAGGGCTGTAACAGATTGTCGCAACGGCGTTTCCGCTTAAACCCCGGCGGCAGACGCCATACTGCGGCATTCCTGTGCGCAACGGTGACAGGCTTTGGCGCACAGTTGGCAATGTTCGGCTTGATGCTTGGCGCATTCATTGCCGCATTTTTCACACAGTTCGGCGCATAGATTGCATAATTGGCGGGCAAATTCGCTGTCCAGCGAGATAAACTGCGCAGACAGCCGGCATATATTTGCGCATTGAATGTCTAACCGGATGCACTGGCGCATCATCGCCAGATCCTCTTCTTGCAAGCAACAGGCCGCGCAACGATCGCAGGCTGCTGCGCAGGCATAGCAAGCTTCGATACAGCTGTTGAATTGTTCGGGCATACATCCTCCTCCCAGAATGGCAAGAAATCGCTATGTTTAAGCGTGGATCAGGATGGCGCGTTAAGCCAACCGAGGCGAGGAGGGTTGCCCGGCCGCTGGCGGGTATGCCAGCGGTGGCAGCGGTGGGTAATCGCCGCCGGCAACCTTGCTTGAACGCAATCTGTGATCGTTGTGCCAAATCCTCGCACCCATTTTGCTTGTCACTGGGCGAATGACTATGTTGACTTTGGGGTCAATATTGCCGTGGTGCGTTTATTACCGACATTGCAAAGGGGATAACATGGCGCTTTCCAGACAGGAGAGGGAGGTCGGTTTCGAGCAGTGGCTGTGCAGTATCAACGCCGCCTGCGGTCGCTTTGCGGCCAAATCGCTCGGTGCCGAGTTCAGCGGTGCACTGCAGGAGTTCCGTTCGCATGCCTTACGCCTGAGTATCGTGGATGTGGCTCAGGCATCTCTGTACCGTACCCGGCGCGAAGTCGCGCAAAGTGACGGCGGCCACTTCTTTACCGTTTTCCAACTGCGCGGTAGCGCGCTGATGACGCAGGGCGGACAGCAGAGTTTATTGACCGCCGGCGACGTTACGCTGATCGATGCCTCTCGGCCCAGCCATTTCAGTTTTCCGCAGGATTCGCGGCAAATCTCTCTGCTATTGCCTCGCTGCTATCTGGAGCAACCATTTCGCGTTGCCGATGTGCAATGCGCCAAACGTATCGGTGCCGATCGCGCGGTCGTGCAGCTCAGTTATCAGTTGGTCGCCGAATGTATCAAGCATCCGGCGATGAGTGCGGCAGAAAGCGAAGCGGTGTTGAATGCCATCGCCACCCTGTTACGACCGACGCTGACCAGCCACGATCGTGGCGCCGAGCTGCATCAGCCGCTTTTTGACAAGGCGCTGGCGCTGATCGATAGGCATATTCAATCCGAACGGCTGCGCCCGGAATGGCTGGCGGCGGAGGTTGGCGTCTCGCTGCGTAGCCTGTACCGGCTATTTGCCCGCCGGGGGCTGGTGGTGGCGCAGTACATCAAGCATCGGCGTCTGGATCTGTGTGCTCAGGCGCTACGTAACGCGCCTGAGCGGCAAAAACTGGCCGGTCTTGGCTATGACTGGGGATTCAGCGACCATAGCCATTTTTCCACCGCCTTCAAGCAGCGTTTTGGCGTTTCGCCTAGCGACTATCGCAAGCAATACCAATAAACGGTGGTTGGAGCATGCCCCCGCGGGCTGAGGGCATGGCGCTCAGTAACGAATACATACGGATTTTGACTCGGTATAGGCGTCCAGCCAGTCCGGGCCAAAATCGCGGCCGCTGCCGGATTGTTTGAAACCGCCAAACGGCATATTGGCGTCAATCAATGTATGGGTGTTGACCCACACCGTGCCGGCCTGAATGCGTGGGGTATAGGCCATTGCAGCTTGCAAACTGCGGGTCCACAGGCTGGCGGTCAGTCCGTATTCGCTGTCGTTGGCCAGCCGCAACGCTTCCTCGCCATCCGCAACGCGGATCAGGTTCACCACCGGGCCAAACACCTCTTCTCGTGTCAGATTGAGATTTGCCGCCGGGTTAATAACCAGAGTGGGGGGAATATAGAAGCCGTCACCCACCGGGCCATTGGCGCCGGCGATCAGTTCGGCATGTTTGGCTTTGGCATCGTCGAGAAAGGCGGCCACCCTGTCGCGGTGACTGCGCGATACCAGCGGGGGTGATCTGCGCGCGGGTATCCATTCCGGGGCCGACGCTGAGCGATTTCACCGCCTGTTCAAAGCCGGCGACCACGTTATCGTAAATCGGCGCTTCGATATAAATACGCGAACTGGCGGCACACACCTGTCCCTGATTGAGGAAGCTGCCCATCATCAGGCCTTCAACCACCTGCGTGATATCAGCATCTTGTAATACGATTGCCGGGTTTTTACCGCCCAGCTCCAAGGTGACGCGCGTTAAGCGGTCGGCTGCCGCACGGGCGATGCCTTTACCTACCGGCGTTGAGCCGGTGAAACTGACTTTGGCCACCAGCGGGTGCTCGGTCAAGGCCTTGCCGCATACCGCGCCACGGCCGGTCACCACATTGAATACGCCCGGCGGGATGCCGGCTTCGCTGGCCAGTTCGGCCATGCGCAATAGCGTCAGCGGCGTAGTTTCCGACGGTTTGATAACGATCGAGCAACCGGCAGCCAACGCAGGCATCACCTTCCAAATACCAATCATCAGCGGGAAGTTCCACGGCACGATGCCGGCCACCACGCCAATCGGTTCTTTGCGGGTATAGACCTGATAGCGGGCCCCCGGCGGCATCGGGATAGAGACGTCCAGCGTTTGGCCGGTGATTTTTGTCGCCAGGCCGGCGGTGTAACGCATCCAGTTCAGCGTGCAGCCAACCTCAAAATCACGGGAAATCATGATGGATTTGCCCTGTTCCAACGTTTCCAACTGTGCCAGCTGTTCGGCGTGCTGTTCGACCAGATCGGCATAGCGCAACAGGATACGTTCACGCTCGGCCGGCAACCGCTGTGCCCAGACGCCGGCGGTGAAGGCCCGATGGGCGGAGGTCACGGCGCGCGCAACGTCTTCGGCGCTGGCGTCGGCGGTAGTGGAAATCTGCTGTCCGTCGGCAGGGTTATGCACCGGCAGCCGCTGTTCGGCCTGCGAGGGCTGCGATTGCCCGTCAATATACAGACCATGTTGACGATCGAGAAACTGCGACACGCTGTCCAGAATGGTTACGGTATTGTCAGGCATACGCCCTCCTGTCAGGCAAAAAGGTCACTTAACGGCACCAGTCTAGGCGTTTTTGCACTGCCGGCTTTTGTTTGCCTGACAATCGATTTGCTCTGCGTGACAGCCGCCACTCGCGCCCGCTAACGCGACCTGAGCTGGCCGCTGGAGCGAATTATGAACTGAGGGTGGCCAGCCGGGTGGCGAAGCCGAGGAATAGCAGGGCAATCAGGCCATTGCCCAATTTGGCCAGGCGTTTTTTATGGCTGAAGAAATGCGCCAGCATACTGCCGGCAAAGATCAGCGTGGTCATGTAAACAAAGCTTACCGACTCCAGAATCAGCGCCAGAATGGTGTAGGACAGCCCAGGGTGTGCGTAATTAAAATCAATAAACTGCACGAAGAACGACACGTAAAACAGAATGGCTTTGGGATTGGTCAGGCTCAGCGTCAACGATTTGCGCAGAATGCTGTTGCTACTTTCCAGCGGCTGCTGTGCCGTTTGATTCTTTTGAATAAAAGTGGCGTACAGGAGCTTGGCGCCGAGGAACAGCAAATACAGGGCACCCAAATAACGCACCAGGGTAAACAGGAACGGCGTGGTGCGGATCAGCGTGGCGACGCCGATATAGGCGCAAAAAATCAAAATGGCATCACCGATAAATACGCCCAGGGCGGCGGTATAGCCGGCGCGAACGCCGCGCGAAATACCCATTTTCAACACAAACAGGCTATTTGGACCCGGCAGGACAATGATAAAAATCACCCCTGCGAGATAAGTCCATAAATTCAGGATGCCAAAACTCTCTAACACATTAACCTCACAAGCCTTTTAATACGTGCAACGCTCAGGCGTTATCCCTGGCCCCGGTTGGGCCGTGCCCGATCCTAACGCTGCGCGTTGGGCTTGGCAATCTGCATTGTCCGAACCATCATTTCCGCGCCAGCAAGGTGGCGAAACGCAGTTGGATACGCTGGCCATTGGCATCGGTTTTATGCAGTTGACCGACATCCTCGTTATATTTCACAATTTCCCAGTGGCGATAATAATTTTTCAGTTCATCGGGTTTGAAGGTGAACGGAAACGGCAGCGGGCAAGGGAAGTCCGGCGTGTCCATCGCGGCGACAATCAGATTGTGACCGCCGCTGACGGTGCTGGCCTGCATATCCTGTATCATGGTGGGGATGGTTGCGGGTTGCAGAAACATCATCACCACGGTGGAAAGAATAAAGTCATAGGCACCGCTAAAGCGATGGCTATTCAAGTCCTGTTCGCTGGCGCTGATATGGTTCAGGCGTTCGGCATCAATGATCCGGTTCAGTTCGGCGACGCTGAGCGCATTCTTGTCCCAGGCGGTTACCTCGAAGCCCTTCAGGTTGAGATACAGCGAGTTTCGCCCGCCGCCACAGCCCAGATCCAGCGCCTTGCCTGCCGCTATCTGGCGGACTGCGGCGATCACTTCCGAGTGGGTACGGCTCAGGCCGTATTTTTGGTGAAAGTAGTCTTCCGGTTGCGTGGTGATCGACATGTCATTCTCCAGCATCAAGTCTGATTTAAATTGCATATATAATGCATGTTATTGGTGTGTTTTACCATCCGCAGCATAACGCAGGGCAGTTTTCGACGGCGGGTACTGGATCATAAACGGCAGCTGAGATAACGTCTTTTACGCCGATGCCATGATAATCAGGGAAAAGATGTTTTATAACCGCCATTCTGAACGACTCCCCGCCTTTCGACCGCTAATGCTGACCGCGTTGCTGGTGTTGGCCGGGTGTGCCAGCAAAACCACCCCCGAAGCGCCTGAGCGCCGACCGGCAGATGTCAAGGCGCAAGTCATCAAACTGATGCCGCCCAGCGCCAAGGATCGCCAGGGTTGGGCAACGGATATCACCGCAGCGTTTGCCGCGCAAGGCCTTGACGCGAGCGACGAGAACATCTGTTCCGTACTGGCGGTTACCGAGCAGGAATCGACCTTCCAGGCCGATCCGCAGGTGCCCGGGCTGCCGAAGATCGCCTGGAAAGAGATCGATCGTCGCGCCGATCAACTGCATATTCCGCATTTCCTGGTGCGCACCGCGCTGATGATCACCTCGCCAAACGGCAAGAGTTACAGCGCACGACTGGACAAGGTGCGCAGTGAAAAGGAGCTGAGCGCCATCTTTGATGACTTTATCGATATGGTGCCGATGGGCCAACGGCTGTTTGGCAATCTGAACCCGGTGCATACCGGTGGACCCATGCAGGTGAGCATCGCCTTTGCCGAGGCCAATGCCAAAGGGTATCCGTATCCGATTGAAGGTTCGATTCGTCGTGAAGTGTTCAGCCGGCGTGGCGGCATGTATTTCGGCATCATGCATCTGCTCGGCTATCCGGCCAATTACAGCCGTTCACTGTACCGTTTCGCCGATTTCAACGCCGGTTGGTACGCCAGCCGTAATGCGGCATTCCAGAGCGCGGTCAGCCGTGCGAGCGGCATTCCGCTGGCGCTGGACGGTGACTTGATCAACTACGGCACCGACAAGCCTGGCTCCACTGAACTGGCGGTGCGCGCGTTGGGCAAACGACTGGCTATCAGCAATTCCGCCATTCGGCGGGCGCTGGAGAAGGGCAACAGCCTCGATTTCGAGCATACCGACGTTTACCAACAGGTGTTTGCGCTGGCAGAAAAAACCGAAGGCAAAAAGTTGCCGCGTGAAGTGTTGCCGGGCATTACGCTTGAAAGCCCGAAAATTACCCGCAAGTTGACCACGGCCTGGTTTGCCAAACGGGTTGACGATCGCCGGTCAACGTTGCCTGGCTCGCGCCAAATAAAAAACCTCATGGGTGAGGGAGGCGGAAGGGCCGTTTGTCCCTCACCCGACTGATTAGGCGCAGCGGCGCGGGTTGCGCAAGCCGAAGTTGAAGTTATTACAGCGGTTGCAGAACTCTTTCATCACCGGCGGTGTATCCATCATCGGCAATTTCACTTCAATAAACGCCAGCCGGTCCTGGCGAGATGCGTGTTCCAGCGCCAGTTCCAGCTGTTGGCCGGTTTCCACGGCGGCGCAGAATGGGCGAGCCTCGGTGTTGAGCACCGCTGGCAGTGCGGCATAATCCCAGCGGCCGATATCGTTGTACGATGATGCTTCGCCGAGGATATAACGTTCGATGGTGTAACCGTCATTGTTTATCAGGAAGATAATGGGTTTTTGCTCGTAACGCAGCAGCGTTGACACTTCCTGGGCAGTCAACTGGAACGAACCATCACCAATGAACAGTATTTGCCGGCGTTCCGGCGCGGCCATCAGCGTGCCGAGCAGCGCCGGTAAGGTATAACCGATGGAGCCCCAAATCGGCTGATTCACCACTTTCACCCCGTCTGGCATGCGCATACCACCGATGGCCGCTCCCGAGGTACCGTTTTCGACCACCAGCACGTCGTCTTCGGCAATAAATCGGCTCATACGCTGCCAAAAATAGGCCTGATCGAGCGGTGCGTCGCTGGGGGCGGCCAGTTTGTGGCGTGGGTTGGGCAGCGTGGCCATTGGCGTCGCCGCGTCGCCGGCGGCACCGTCCAGCAGTGCCTGCAACAGATCGGCGGCGGCCACTGCCGGATAGGCGACGTTGTCCAGTTTCACCGTGTATGGCTGAATGTCTATCTGTCCTGCGGTTGGGATCTGATGCGAAAAGTAACCGGTGGTCGAATCCACCAGCCGTGCGCCAAAGTTCAGCACGCAGTCAGAGTTCGCCATCAGTGCAAACAGTTCCGGTCTTGACAGATTACCGCTGTAGCCGCCCATCCAGCCGGCGGTGGTTTCGGCGATAATGCATTTTGCGGTTGGCATATTGGTCAGCGGAATGGCGAATTTATGGGCAACTTCAACCACCAGTTGCTGCAACTGATAACGATCGACCATCTGATCGATCAGCATCACCGGCCGCTGTGCCTGTTGCAAGCGTCGTAGCAAGGCGCTGGCAGCCAGCTGCAGGTTGTAGCGATCGCTGGCCGGCAGGCGCGGCGCCACCACGGCGCTTGTTACTTCGATCTCTACTTCGCAAATGTCTGACGGTAGCTGTAAATAGACCGGTTTCTTTTCGGTCCAGGCCACCGCCAGAACCCGTGGAATTTCCACCGCGGCATTTTCCGGCGTAATCAGCGCCTGTGCGACGGTAAACTGTTTAAAGCAATTCATTACATTGTCAAAATTGCCGTCGGCCAGTGAATGGTGCATTAACGCATGGCTTTTCATGGCATGCAGCGGCGGGGTGCCGGCCAGGCATATTACCGGTGAGGATTCAGCATAAGCGCCGGCAATGCCGGACAATGCCGCCAGATCGCCAACGCCATAAGTGGTAATCAACGCACCGGCGCCTTTCATGCGCGCATAGCCGTCAGCGGCGTAAGAGGCATTCAATTCATTGCAGTTGCCAATAAACTGTAGCTGGTTGTCATGCTCAATCAACTCCAGCAACGACAGATTATAATCGCCGGGCACGCCGTAAATATGGTCGATATTCAGTGCGCGCAGTTGTTGCAGAATAAATTGTCCGATGGTGACTTTCATCTCTTGCTCCGAATTTATTGTGTTGGTTTTATCAGGCAGAAATCAGCAATCAGCTTTGCCGGTGTTATTGCGTTAGCGAATGGCGCGAAAAGCGTATTACGCCTGCTGGTATTAACAGTTATGGAAAGCGCTGATTGCTTCAAGATCGGCAGGCCAGTGGCCGAACGGTATTTATGTACGCCGGGCTTTACGTTTAAAAATGCCATGGCACAGGGTAATGGTCGGCTTTGGCAGCCTGAGCGGGTATTTCTCTCGCCAGCAAAAAAACCGTGCTTAATGCCATTTCTGGCGATAGACAGCGGGGGAGTAATCCCAATTAGATATTTTCGGTACTTTTACGATTACTAATAATCCTAGGCG
The DNA here is from genome assembly GCF_900635445.1 of Serratia odorifera. Classification (NCBI taxonomy): domain Bacteria; kingdom Pseudomonadati; phylum Pseudomonadota; class Gammaproteobacteria; order Enterobacterales; family Yersiniaceae; genus Serratia; species Serratia odorifera. The sequence goes on along the minus strand of NZ_LR134117.1, from coordinate 432,883 downwards.
TATCACCTGCCATAACGCGGCGGAGTCAGACCCGGCTCAGCCGCAATCGGCAATATGTGCTGGAGAAACCTCTGCGGAAATCAATAATTAACTTATGTAATAGTAATAATATTAGGCGGTGTTACTTTTAATTTACACCATAATAACAAGGTGGCAACCAGCAAGCGCTGTGATGGGGATAACACTGATGCCAGCAGGTCAGGCCAGATAATGCGCTGGCGATCACATCCGCTTTGGCGGCGGGGGTAAAGCTATGTTAACGGCCGGCGTGGCGATTCATTGTTTGACGTCGAAACGGAGTTTTCTGACAGATCGTCAGCGGGGGATGGCGTTAGCATGGCGTTTAAGGATGCCACGGTGCGTGGAGCGCTCTTGCAAGTCCATCGGACATAACAATGCCAACGGCTAAACTTAATGAATCGACAACAAATATCGCTTAGCGCTGGGATTGGCAAAAGTCTGGGTTGAATCTTGCAAGTACGATCGGTAAGAATCCCCGGCCGTAATTTATACAGGAGTTTTATGATGTTTTATAAATGGACACCGTTGGCATGCGGTATGGCGTTGATGTTTTCTGCACTACCTTCGCAGGCCGAGGTTGGTGCAGAAAACGCCACTGCCGTGCAGACGCAGGTGCAGCAGAAAACGGCGCTGCCGCGCAGACGCAGGCGGAGGCACAAAACGCCACTGCCGTGCAGGCTGAACAGCCCGGCTTATGGCAGCGCTTTACCCATAATGTGGCTGAAACCTGGAACAACTCGCCGAACAAGGATATCTATCTGCCGGCGATCACCTGGCACAACCGCTGGACGTACGACGACGAACACATCGACAAGTACAACGAACGTCCATGGGGAGCAGGTTATGGTATTTCGCGCTTCGATCAGGACGGTGATTGGCACGGCATCTACCTGATGGCGTTCAAGGATTCCTTTAACAAATGGGAACCTATTGGCGGCTACGCCTATGAAAAGATCTGGGCGCCGCTGGACGATAAGGATTTCCCGCCTTGGCCTGGGCTTTACAGCCAGCGTCACCGCGCGTGACAACTGGAACTATATCCCGATCCCGGCGCCATTGCCGTTGGCCTCCATTGGTTATAAAAGCCTGACGTTCCAGGCTACCTATATCCCCGGCACCTATAACAATGGCAACGTATTCTTTGCCTGGCTGCGCTGGCAGTTCTGACTCTTTCCCTCGTCCTGACTATTCCTAAAATTGCGTTTTCTGCCCGCCGGATGGAACTTGTTGGCGGGCATGACGTTCGAATCTGTGTCCGGCGGCTTGCCGCCTACCGAAGATAAAACAGGAGCTTAATCATATGAACAGCAAGCATCGTTTACTGCTGGCGTTAGCATTGACCACATCTATGGCCGGTACGGCAAACGCGGCTGGCCTAATGGATTCTATTAGCGATGCAGCCGGCGGTCTAAGCCAATCTGGCGGCGAAAGCGGCGGTATGTCACTGTCCAGCCTGACCGGACTGCTGAACGGCGGCGACAAGGCATTGAGTTCCAGCAGCATGACCAACGCGGCCGGCATTCTGCAGTATTGCGTGAAAAACAACGTGCTGTCGCAAAACGGCGTTGCCGGCGTGCAGACCAAACTGATGGATAAACTGGGCATTAGCAGCAGTGCCGACGCCAACAGCCAGGAGTATCAACAAGGGTTGGGTGGCTTGTTGCAGACCGGCGAAGGTAAAAGCCTGGATCTGAACAGCCTTGGCACCTCGCAGATCACCGAAAAAGTGAAGCAAAAGGCCTGCGATCTGGTACTGGAACAGGGTAAATCCTTCCTTTCCTGAACGGCGTGAGTAAAAGTTGAATATGAAAAAGAGCGTACTGTTTTCTCTGCTTGCCGGTGTGGCAATGCTGCAAGGATGTCAACAAGTGAAAACCCACGACGCACCGCCTCCGCCGCAGACTACTTCGATCGGTATGGCGAATCCGGCGGATGTCTACTGCAGCAAAATTGGCGGTACCCTAAACGCCAAACAGAATGCGCAGGGGCAGTATTCGACCTGTACCTTGCCAAGCGGTGAGGAACTGGAGAGTTGGGCGCTGTTCCGCCGCGATCATCCGGTGAAGAAATAACCCAGCGCCGGCATTAAAACTCGCTGGTGCTGATGGCCTGATACTCCACCTCGCCGTGGCCATGCAGGCTCAGCGGCAGACGCCAGTTATGTTCTACCGCCAGCGGAAACGGCTGCGAGCGAAAGCTGCAGCCGCTTTTTATGTCGCGGATCTTTAAAACGTACTTGCCAGCCGCCGAGACGTTGACGGCAAAACTGGCCGCAGCGGGAATGAACACTTCTGCCAACTGTTGCGGATGTTCCGGGGTTTCCAGCTTCACCACCACGGCAAAGTCATTGCGTTGATTTTCCAGCGTGATGCGCTGTAAACGGCTGCCGGCCGGCCGTTCGGGTTGGTGGAGGTAGCCCGCCGCGGCGGGCCATGGCTGGCCGTCGTTGTCATGCAACGGACCACCGCACTGTTCGCGAGCTTCACGCAGCGGCAAGCCGCGGTTGATGTCGTAATGGGCCGGCGCTGTGCTGGTCAGCTCCTCCTGCTGGTGCTGAGCGTGCAGATAGCGTTTGGTGCCAAATATCCCGACGGCGATCAACATAAAGAAAATAAATAGCGTCAGACGGCTGTTAAAAATGCGGCCAAACAGCCTGCCTGGTAATTGAAACAGCCAGCTTGCGATTCTCAATAGCATATGTTTTCCCTTAGCGCCCAAGCCGTTACGTCTGCGGTAACGTTGCCTCCCACAGTATAGCCAACAACCGTCGGCCAAAATCGTCTAACCCTAATTTTCTTATTTATTATCGTACGTTGGTAACCGATTAGCGCTACTTTAACGGCGTGGCGGGAGAGCAATATGTCAGTCAACATCGTCCAGGGTTTGTATCACGTTTTATTCAACTGGACGAAGGGCCAACGCTGGAGGTGATGTGGTTGCCACATCTGCTGCCCGACGGTAACGCCATCGAAATCACCACCTGATCAGCTTTCCTCCAGAGCGGCGAACTGCTGGCCGAGGAAGTCCAGCAGCAGGCGCACCGCCGGCAATAAACCACGGCGTGACGGGTACACCGCGTGTACCACGCCACCCTGTGGTCGCCAGTCAGGCAGCAAGGCCATCATATCGCCCCGCAGGATTTGATCGCGCATCATCATGCTCGGCAGTTGTACTACCCCGGCGCCGGCAATTGCCGCGGTACGCAACATTAGCATATCGTCGGTGACCAACCTTGGCAGGTGTTCCCAGTCAAAGCGGCGCGTATCCGGGCCGGTCAGTGTCCACTGGTGCTGGGGGCGCGCCGGACCAAGATCGAGCGTCGGGTAGCGTAGCAGATCTTCCGGCTGCCTGACGTCGCCGAGTGCCCGCACCAGCGCCGGGCTGGCCGCCACGCACCAGCTGCGCTGCGCCAGCACTTTCAACACCAGATCGCTGTCTTCCAGCGGCGGTGGCCGCACGCGTAACGCCAGATCCAGTCCTTCTCCCACCACGTCGACCCGGCGATTGGTCGCTTCCAGGTGCAGAGACACTTTGGGGTAATCGGCCATAAAGCGTGCCAGCATATCCCCGACGCGGGTATGCAACAGCGCGATCGGGCAAGGACAGGCGCACGGTGCCGCAAGGCTCCGCGCGGGGTCTGTTCGATTGCCTGCTGCGCGGCCTCGGCCTCCACCAACATTGCCTTGCAGTGCTGATAATAATTCTGCCCGACGTCGGTAATGGAAAACCGGCGCGTTGAGCGCTGGATCAAGCGCACGCCGAGCCGTTCCTCCAGCAGCGCCACCCGGCGGCTGAGTTTGGATTTTGGTATGCCGAGCGCTCGGCCTGCAGCGGCAAATCCCTGATGTTCCACCACGCTGGCGAAGAAAAACAGGTCGTTCAAATCGATCAACATTGCCACTCCATTGTCCTACCAGTAGAACACTGAGTGTATATCTTGCCGACTACTGCGGCAATCACGGCGGGTTTACACTGTTGGCAACAAATAAAGGCCGAGAGGCCGGTAATGGGAGATCCTTATGAAAAAGATCCTAGGCGTCTATAACAGCCCTGAAGCACATTGGGTCGGCAACGGTTTTTTGGTCAATTCGCTATTTTCCTATAACGATCTGGGGGCGGAAATGAGCCCGTTCCTGTTACTGGATCATGCCGCGCCCACCAAATTCCGCGAAACTACCCGGGCGACGCGGCGTTGGCCAGCACCCGCATCGGGGTTTCGAAACCGTAACCATCGTTTATCAGGGCGAAGTGGAGCACCGTGATTCCACCGGCAGCGGCGGTGTGATTGGCCCAGGTGATGTGCAATGGATGACTGCCGCCTCCGGTATTCTGCATGAAGAGTTCCATTCAACGGACTTCTCTCGCAAAGGTGGCACCATCGAAATGGTACAGCTGTGGGTTAACCTGCCGGCCAAGGATAAAATGGCTGCGCCGGGTTATCAGACGCTGCGCAATCAGGATATTCCGCAGGTAGCGCTGGCGGACGGTGCGGGACAGGTTCGGGTGATTGCCGGCGACTTCGCTGGCCATGCTGGCCCGGCACGCACCTTCAGCCCGCTGAATGTGTGGGATATGAAGATCAATGCCGGTCACACCACCACGCTAACGGTGCAGGAAGGTCATACGCTGGCGCTGGTGATGCTGCATGGCGCGATACTGTCAACGGCGAGCAGATTGTTCGTGAAACCCAGATGGTGATGCTGGACCGCGTGGGTGATACCCTCACCATTGAAGCCAACAGCGACGTCAGTCTGTTGGTGCTGAGCGGTGAACCGATCGATGAGCCTATCGTCGGCTATGGTCCGTTTGTGATGAACAGCGGACGCCGAGATACAGCAGGCGTTTGAGGATTTCAACAGCGGCAATTTTGGCACCATGCCGGCGGTTGAAACCGTTAGCGGCAGAGACTGAGCGAGCACCTCCCTTCGGCTGGCCCGTTATCGCGGGCCGGCCTTTCTGGTTTGCATGGGCGTTTGCGCCAGCTGGCCGCGCTGCTTTACCCGATCCTGCGTAATTCATCACGTTTATGCCGGGATGTAAGCAAATATCAAGCGGGTGAAAAGGCGGCGAAAAGCCGCTTTCATGCCCATCGGCGACGGGGGTAGGTTAGGGCGGTTCCTGTTCAATGAGATCCTAACGATGAAGCAAACCCTGAAAGCCCTGACTCTGCCCTTTCTGACCGCTGCGGTATTATTCAGCACTGGCGCGCTTTCCGCGCCTGCGCCAGCCGACAAGCCATTACCGCCGCAGTGGCAGCAGGGTAACGTACGGCCACCTTTCCCTGGCCCCGACGGCCACCCAATGCCTAAACCCGGTTTTTGCCACGGCGGCGAACTGTTTTGCGCCACCTCTGCCAGCGATAACCCCACGGACACCATTAACAAACTGACGGCGGTGATCCCGACCAGCCAGGCCAAGCACTATGAAGTGCGCGTTTCGGTGGTTGCGTTGCCGGATAACCCGCCGCTGCGCTGACGATAACCCCAGCCGACGTTGGTCGGCTGGCCTTTCGCCGGGGGAGCGCGCTAGTCTGGAGACAAACCAGGAGGCGCGATGAACCCTAGCGTAATTTCTTCCCCGCCGCTGCCTGTCGAACCGGTGCTGTTATTCGACGGCGAATGCAATTTATGCCACCGGCTGGTGCGTTTTTTGATGTGGGCAGACCGCCATGGACGCCTCCGTTTTGCCACCGTACAGTCAAGTACCGGGCAGGAGATGTTGCGTAGCCTGGCGATGCCAACCGACCGTTTTGACAGCGTGGTGTTGCTGGCGTCGGGCCGGCACTGGCTGCGTTCGGCGGCGTTTTTTTCAGGCACTGCGCTGGCTCGATTGGCCTTTTTGCTGGTTATCTGTCGCCCGCTTTCTGCCGCGTCGGCTAGGTGACGCCCTCTATGACGGCGTTGCGCGTAACCGTTATCAGTGGTTTGGTCGCAACGATGGTCAGGACTTGCCGGGCAGTGAACAACCCTGGCGTTATCTGCCGGGGGGACGAGACAGGCCGCGCTGAACTTTACTTTTTTTTACCGGCTAACTGCTTGAAATAGCACCGGTGCGCCCTCATATAATGGTCTGTTCGATAATAAGGAGAGCCCATGGGAATCAGCGAAGAAGAAAATATCCGCCGACTCAGCCAAGAGAAGAACGCCATTGGCAATATGGCAAAATGGGTAGCGATTGTTTCTGCCTGCTATTTTGTCTTGATGGTGTTTTATGGCCATCCCGTCGGCGTATTGACCATGTCCGGCGCTATCTGTCTGGTGGCGACCACCACCTGGCTGAAAAAACGTCGCAAGGTAAAAACTTACCGCCGGACGCTGGCAAAGATCGCGTCTGACGACACACCGCAGTAACCTTCAGTCATCCTGGTCAACGTCTGCTGCTGGTCAGCATGCGGTCTGGGGTGAACCGCCAAACTTTCATCTTTTCCATCGTCGATGTGCTCAACGCGTCAGATGACGCCTGGTCGAGTTATCCCTGCATGCGCAAACCTCGCCGTTGGTGTCGCGCTGGTGATGCAATAGCGCCGCAGTTGATGCGCTGCGGCGGTAGGGGATTTCAGGTAAGTACCACGATATCGTGCTGACAGCGGGGGATTAAATGAAGGAATCGTCGTCGTTAAAGCCGTCATCGTCGGCGAAATCAGCGAAATCGTCGTTCTGATAATCGGCATCCTGCAGGCCGCTGTTGCCCTGATTAAGAAAACTGCCGTCACCGTTATTGAATGTATCAAGATTGTTGGCAGTATCAATATTATCCATCGCGTTATCTTGCGGGGGTTCATTGATTATGTTCACTATCTCTTCCGGCTGAGAGTGGCGGAACATACCGGTCAGCATATCGGCCAGCACCACGCCACCGGCCACGCCGGCCGCGGTTTGCAGCGCGCCACCGAGGAAACTGCCAGCGCGTGACGGCGCCTGCGGTTGGGCATATGGCTGCTGCGGCGCATAGCTACCCTGAGTCGGGCTGTTCCAGCCGTTATTGGCGGGCTGTTGAGTCTGGTACGCTTCGCGCGTGGTGGCGGCCTGTCGGTTACCGCCGCCAAACAGACCGGCTAGAAAACCGCCGCTGCTCTGCTGGCTCGGGGCGTTTTGCTGGCGTTGCGCGAGCTGGTTTTCCAACTCTTTCACCCGCTGATCCAGCTGTTTTAGCGCTGCTTCCTGAATGATCATCGCCTGCGCCATATAGTAAGGCGCGGAAGGCTGCTCGCGGATGTGCTGGTTAATTTGCTGCTCAGCCTGACTATCCCGTTGGCTCGTCTGAGTCTCGGCTTGCTTTAAGCGGCTGAACAGACCATCAATAAGGCGTTGTTCTTCAGATTGCATAGGATTCTCTCAATAGGGTTTTGCCTTACCACCCTAGCGCGATTGCCCAAGCCAATAAATACGCCATAGGTAAACCTGTCTGCGAATTTGTTACCAATTACGGCAACGGTAGCAGCATCACCAGTTTCAGCACGTTGTTCTCCGCAGGGTTAAAGGTAACTTGCTGATAATACAGGCGGCCTTGCTGGGGATGCTCAAACAGCCGTTCCCCGCCTTCACGCGCCATTACGTCATGCTGCTGCCACCAATGGTTGAAGTCGTCGCTGTTACGCGTCATGTTGCGCACGAAGGCGCGCATCGGATCGGTTGCCTGATGGTGGCTGGTTTCGGCACGGAATTCCGCTACCACCCGGCGCGCGCGATGGTGCCAATCACTGACCAGCGTTTTCGCCAACGGGTGGAAAAACATAAAGTGCAGCAGATTGGGGGTCTTGGCCTGGCCGAGCCAGCCGGAAAACAGCGCTTGCGCGGGTTGATTCCATGCCAGCACGTTCCAGGTGATATCCAGCAGATAGCAGGGGACATTGACCTGATGCACGCTGTGCAAGACGGCGTCGTTGACGCTGTCTTGCTGGCGTTCCTGTTCCGGGTCGGCCACCCGTGCCAGCGTAAACAGATAATGGCGTTCGGCGTAGCCGAGCTTCAGCGCCTTGGCGATGCGCGCCAGCGTAAACGGTGATATCGAGACGTCTCGCCCCTGCTCAATCCAGGTATACCAGGTAGCGCTGATACCGCTGACCTGCGCCAATTCTTCCCGCCGCAGGCCGCTGGTACGGCGACGCGGGCTGCTGGGCAGGCCAATCATCTCTGGCGTGACGCGCTCACGGTGGGCGCGCAAGAACGCGCCAAGGGCCTTCGGGCCGGACAAATCATCAGTTTGCATAGGCTGGTACCGGTTGATACTAGGATAACTGCACATATTGTACCCGTATATGGTGCTGATTATAGTTGCCGAAAGCCATCCGGCATAGGCGTGAGCCGCACAATAATCAAGGAGCAACCATGAGCAATCACAACAGTCATCAAAATGCCGTCGATCGCCAGTTTGGTGAACAGGCCAATGCCTATCTGACCAGCGCGGTACACGCGCAGGGCAAGGATTTACAGCGTCTGAGTGCGTTACTGGCCGAGCACCCGCACGCCCGACTGCTGGATCTGGGCTGCGGTGCCGGCCATGCCAGCTTTACCGCCGCGGCGCAGGTAGCGCAGGTGGTGGCTTATGATTTGTCGGCGCAAATGCTGGAGGTGGTCACTCGAGCCGCCGACGAAAAAGGGTTGCAAAACGTGCAGGTGCAGCAGGGTATGGCGGAGGCGCTGCCGTTTGCCGACGCCAGTTTTGAGCTGGTGATCAGCCGTTATTCGGCACACCATTGGCACGATGTTGGTCAGGCGTTGCGTGAAGTGAAACGGGTATTGAAACCGGGCGGCACGGCGATTTTCATGGACGTGGTCTCACCGGGACACCCACTGCTGGATATCTATCTGCAAACCGTGGAAGCACTGCGTGATACGTCGCACGTACACAATTACGCGCCGGGAGAGTGGCTGCGTTTATTGACCGAAGCCGGGCTGGTGATTGATGCGGCAACCAGCGATCGGCTGGCGTTGGCATTTGACAGCTGGGTAGCGCGTATGCGTACGCCGCAGCATTTTGTCACCGCCATTCGCGCCTACCAGCAAAGCGTTTCTGACGAGGTTAAACAGCATTTCGCCATTCAGCAGGATGGCACCTTTACCTGCGACATTATGATGCTGGTCGCCAGAAAAGCGTAATCGCTGCAAAACGCAGGGCAACCGCCAGGGTTGCCCTGCAATAACAATCGCCTGCCGGTTACTTTTTCTCTTCCAGCAGGCAACGGTAAATCAGGCCGCCAACCACGCCGCCGATCAACGGCACCAGCCAGAACACCCACAGCTGTTGCAATGCCCAGGTGCCCTGGAAGATGGCCACGCCGGTGCTGCGCGCCGGGTTGACCGAGGTATTGGTCACCGGAATACTGATCAGGTGGATCAGCGTCAGAGCCAGACCAATCGCCAGAGGCGCAAAGCCGGCAGGGGCGCGATTATCCGTGGCACCATGAATGACAATCAGGAAGAAGGCGGTCAGCACCAATTCAATCACGATGGCGGCCTGCAGAGAATAGCCGCCCGGTGAATGCTCACCGTAACCGTTGGAAGCAAAACCGCCGCCGGTCACATCAAAGCCGGCCTTGCCGCTGGCAACCAGATAAAGTACCGCGGCTGCGGCAATACCGCCAATGACCTGAGCAATAACATACGGAATAACGTCTTTCGCCGGGAAGCGGCCGCCGGCAAATAAACCGACGGTAACGGCCGGGTTAAAATGCCCGCCGGAAATATGCCCTACGGCATACGCCATGGTTACCACGGTAAGACCGAAAGCGAGAGCGACACCGGCAAAACCAATGCCCAACTCAGGAAAAGCCGCGGCTAATACTGCGCTGCCACAACCACCAAACACCAACCAAAATGTGCCAAAAAATTCGGCAAAAAGTCGCTTTGACATAGACTCCATCCTACTGGATAAACTAACGGGCGTTAGCACTAAAAACTATAGAACACCTTTTTTATTTATTGCAGGTATCTTGAGAACTTTCTTAGTGCACCTGTGATTAGGGCGGTTATTAAATCCCTGTTGCCTTATTTTGTCCATGTGAAATGCGTTATTTTCATAATCTGGCGACTCATTGCGGTATTTTTTGCCAATCGGATCGGAATATTGCGCACGCGGCGAATTTAAAATGAGCAGGTGAAAAACGCGAAGGGCAGAATATTAAAAATGCCATATGATTTTACCGTTCGATATTTAGTGGTTAATTGCTTATTTCTATTTGCCATTGGTTTGTTTTCAGTTATTTCAGTAGATTAAGCAACGCTGTCATCAAAACGTCATTTCTGATAATTACCCTGACAGCCGGCCGATCCTTTCCCATTACCGAGCTTAACTATCATGAGAAGAAAAACGCTTTTCCTGTTGTTGTCTGCGCTGTTCCCGCTGGCTGCCGGCGCGACAGAGATCGAGGTTGCGCGTTACGCCGTCAGTTTTCCCGCTGGCGAGCGCGTCAGTTACGCAGGGGCATTTACCAGCAACTTTCCACAGGGGCTGCCGGTTGGCGTTGGCTCCGGGCTGGTATTCAACGGCAGGCAGGGGAATGTGCTGCAATTGACTACCGTCACCGATCGTGGTCCGAATGCCGATGCGCCGACGGTGGGCAAGCAGGAAGCGAAAATCTTTGCCGCGCCGCAGTTTACGCCATTACTGATGGATATCCGCATCAGCGACGGTCAGGCGGTGGCCGGCAATGCGCGGCCGTTGCATGACGGCCAGGGGCCGATCGTCGGATTGCCGTTGCCGGCGGGCCTTATCGGCTCAACCAATGAGGTGGCGTTGAACGACCGGCTACAGACGCTGCCGAGCGATAAGCGCGGGCTGGATACCGAAGGCATCACGCCGGATGGTCATGGCGGCTATTGGTTATGCGATGAATACGGTCCGTTCCTGATCCACGTCGACAATAAAGGCAAGATTTTGGCCAAGTACGGTCCGCAGCCGCAACAGGGCGAGCAGGCGATAGCCGCTGGACTGCCGAATATTCTTAAATGGCGTCAGCCGAACCGCGGCTTCGAGGGCATTACGCGTCTGCCGGACGGCCGAATTCTGGCGGCGGTGCAGAGCACCCTCGACGTCGACGGCAAAACCAAAAATACGGCGCAGTTTACCCGTCTGGTGAGCGTTGACCCGGCCAGTGGCAAGACCGCGCAATATGGCTATCCGATTGATATCGATAGCTATAAAAAAGCCAAAGACGCCAAAATTGGCGATATCGTGGCGCTAGATAACCAGCGTATTTTGCTTATCGAGCAAGGTAGCGACAAAAACAAGCAGATGATCAACAAGATATATCTGGTTGATTTACGTCAGGCCAGCGATTTGACGGCGTTCGATGGCCAGGGTAAAGCGCTTGAATATGATGATGCCAAAGCGTTGGCCAGGCGCGGCGTGCAGCTGGCACAGAAACGCGAAGTGGCCGATCTGCGCAAGCTGGGCTGGCAGCAGGAAAAAGTGGAAGGTCTGGCGCTGATCGACCCTCGCACGCTGGCGGTGATCAATGACAATGATTTCGGCTTGCAGGCCAGGCTGGTGGATGCACAACCGAAGGCCAACAAGGTAGGCGATTACCAACGGAATGCGCAGGGCGGTCTGATGCTGGACGGCAAGGTGGTGCCGACGCGTATTGAACTGTTGCCGCTGGAAAAACCGCAATCGTTGAGCGAGCTGTGGGTACTGACGTTACCACAGCCGTTGATCTAGTCGCTCGGCAGTAACAACAGGCTCCGAGTGGAGCCTGTGGTCATTTGCGACGCTGCAGGCGGTCAGGCGTGAGCAGCATGTGGCGTGCGTCGGCGAGAAATGCTTTCCCAGATGGCGACTGCGAGCATTATCAGCGTGGTTAATCCATTGACCATCAACAGATCGGTCAGGTAGGCCAGCGGCGTCAGCACGACTAACGCCAGGATGCCTACCAGGTGCGACAGCGGGAAACGCCGATACACCAGCCGTTTGTATAGCCCGTTAGCGAACAGATAGACTGCCGGCCCGAGCAGCAGAACGGCGGCGGTAACCGAGGTAATACCTCCGTCGGGATGGGCGATAACCAGCTCGTTGGCGACGGCGCAAATGATGATAGCCCCAACCAACGCCACATGCACATAGTGGAAGTAGGCGCCTAGTTGGCCAGGATTTTCCGACTGACTGATGGCATGACTGCCGGCTTTGCTGCTGGTATCGAAATACACCCACCACATTGCCAGACTGCCGATAAACGCTACCAGCGATGCAATCAGGGTTGGCGCACTCCAGATGTCCATTTCGCTCAGCGTGGAGCCGGTAATCAGAATGGTTTCACCCAACGCGACAATCACAAACAGCTGACAGCGTTCGGCCAGGTGGTGGCCTTCAATCGTCCATTCACTGCCGCTGTCCGAGCGGCCGAGCAGCGGCAGGCGGAAGCCAAACATCGGCGAGATGTATTCGCACAATACGGCGATGGCCCATAGTAGCAGACGGGTATTGCCTTCGCTGAATCCCCCGGCCAGCCAGAAAAGCGCCGAAATGATCAGCCAGCCGAGTATGCGCTGGAAGTTTTTGCGTAACGCGTGCTGTTTCAGCAGCGCCAGCACCGCCAGCGTACGGCCCACCTGCAGCGTGATGTAGCAACCGGCAAATATCAGCCCACGCTCGCCAAACGCTTGCGGCAATGCGGAGGCGACAAAAAGCCCCAGTAGCATGATGGTAAATAACAGCAGGCGGATCTGGCGAGTATCCGGATTGAACCAGTTGGTGACCCAGGCGGTGTATTGCCATGCCAGCCAGATGGCAAACCACAGCAACAGGGTTTGCAGCGCGCCTGTCAGCGTCAGGTGATGCAACAAGTAGTGAGAGAGTTGCGTTACGGCAAATACATAGATCAGATCGAACAGCAGTTCGGAAAATGAAACCGAAGCGCCCTGGCCATTTCGTTCGCGCAGCAGGTTGGGGGTCATAAGTATCCCTGTTAAATGATAACCGTCAAAACAAGACTAGCTCAGATTTTTTTGTCCGGAGAACAAACCTGTTGCGGCACAATAAACGGTATCGACAGACATCGTGCTGTTATTTAAATAAAATTCCCCTCGCTACTGATGTGAATCTTTGACGGTAATCACCAGGTCATAATCACACGTACTTTCTCCTTATTTTACTCACAAAGATTGATGTTCTTTACGTTGCATGACGTCCGCTTTCACTGCTTGGCCAATAATTAACAACGTGATGTTAACAATAACCAACAATATTCGGAGTCCGTCATGAAACTTTATCCTTACATCGCAGCCGCCGTTATGGCAACCGCTTCATTTTCTTCTCTGGCCGCCACGCAGGTGGGTCACGATCGGGCCGCCAACCTGCAGAGCATCGGCGTGGTCTCGGTTTCCGGCATTGCCGGCTCCCCGGACGATGCCGTCAGTGCGCTGAAATCAAAAGCCACCGAACAGGGCGCCTCGTATTACCGTATTATCGGTTTGGATAATCCTGGTGATTCCAGCAGTTGGCGCGGTAATGCCGTTATTTACCGTTAACAACATCGATAATAAAAATATGGTCGCCAAGAAGGCGGCCATTTTTTTGCCGTTGCATTTTATTACAACTGTGTCTGCCGCTTTCGGAATTATGTTAACGATCTCGTTGGCATTTATGCGCACATTGGGAATCCCTAACGCAGGAGTCTCCAATGATAAACGCGACACGGTTACAACTGAAAAATCACTTTGCCTATCTACAGCAGTTTGTGGCGTCCCCACGCACCGTTGGCACGCTGGCACCGTCTTCCCCCTGGCTTTGCCAGGCGATGCTGAACCAGATTGAATGGACCCGTGCGTTGACCATTGCAGAATTGGGCGCGGCTGATGGCGTGCTGACCAAACGAATTCTCGGGCGCATACGCGCCGATGCCGACGTGGATGCCTATGAAATTCAGCCCAACTTTGTGCACCAGCTGCGGCAGATCGATGCGCCGCGCCTGCGGGTGATGGCACAATCGGCAGAACGGCTGGAGCGCGATTATGACGTTATTTTTTCATGTCTGCCGCTGTTGTCGATGCCGCTTAAAATCAGCATGCGCATCTTGCAGCAGGCGCAGGAACGGCTGCGAACCCGCGATGGGACGCTGGTGTTGTTCCAGTACAGCCATTTGTCGGAAAAATTGCTGTCGCGTTATTTTCATTGGAAAAAGCAGCGGGTGGTGCGTAACTTCCCTCCTGCGCTGGTCTATGTCTGCACCCCACGTTAGAGGCGCTTTTCCATTACCACCACCTGGTCGCCGTACTGTTGACGGCGTTCAATGGTGCGCCAGCCCCAGGCGGCGTACAGCGCTTCGCATTTATCGGTGAGCAGGTGCAATAGCGGATGGCCCCCGCGCTGCGCCAACTCAAGCACCGCCTGCTCAAGCCGCCGGGCGATACCCTGTCGGCGGTGATCGGGATGAACGAACACCCCGGCCAGCCACGGCGTGAGATCGCGGCGGTGATGGTCGTCGCTTGGCCACAGGCTGGCCATGGCCAGCGGGCGCTGCTCGTCTATCATCATTAGCGTGAAATGGTCTGCGCTGGACTGGCTGCACAGGGCGTAGCGCTGACGCGCGCCTTCCAGCGAGCCGCCGCGTTGACTGCCCCATTGACCAAAAGCCCAGGCGGCGCAAACATCGGCATACTGTGGATAATCACTGAGAAATACGATTTGTTGGCTCATCTTTCCTCCGGAGTCACGTATCGCCATTTAGCCGTTTTTCAGCGCGCCGCGCGACCGATTTTTTTACTTTATAAAGCACATTTTTCCCGCGTTATCGCCGTTTTGCGGCTAAAACGGGGAAATTACGCTGTTTCACTGCGCAGAACCTTATTGTGATTGAATACGATAATGAGAGTGATTATCATGCGCAAACCTTTTGCCGTTTTGTTGCCCCCCATGCGTAAATTCCCCGCTTTGCTGGTACTTTCTCTGTTTTTCGTCGTGTTTTCGCTACAGGCGAAGACGGTCACCGACATGCTTGGCCGCACGGTGACGGTGCCGGACAACCCGCAGCGCATCGTGCTGGGGGAGAGCCGTATGCTATATACGCTGGCGCTGCTGGAGCCAGGCAATCCGGCGCAGCGCATCGTCGGCTGGCCGCAGGATCTGGCGCGCTATGATGCGCAAAGCTGGCAGATTTACAGTCAGGCCTTTCCGCAAATCAAGACCATACCGGTCATCGGCGCGGGCAATTTCCGTCAGATAAATGCCGAAAACCTGATCCCGCTACGGCCGGATCTGGTGATTCTGGCGCGCTATGCCCGTGAAGACGGCGATCGGCAGTCGCTGGTCAATGCGTTAAGCAAGGCGGGGATCCCGGTCATTTATATCGATTTGCGTATCGACCTGTTGCACAACACGGTGCCAAGCGTGCGTCTGCTGGGTGAAGTGCTGAATCGACAACGGCGCGCCGCGGATTTCATCGCCTTTTATCAACAGCATATGGCGGTGGTGCGCGACCGGCTGGCGGCTTATTCCGGCACGAAACCCAAAGTGATGTTGCACCTGCACCTTGGCCGGCGTGAAACCTGCTGCACGACGGCCGCTCATGGCAACCTGGGGGATTTGGTCACCTTTGCCGGTGGCGACAATATTGCCAACGCCAGCATCAAGGGGGTTTATGGCGAACTGAACCCGGAAACCGCGCTGACCGCCAACCCTGACGTCTATATCGCCACCGGTATGGCTGGGGCGCAGGGCAAACGCTATTCCGACCTGCTGCTTGGGCCGCAGATGACTCAGCGGCAGGCCGATGACAGTTTTCGCCGGCTGATCGATCAACAGCCGCTGCTGGCCCAGCTCGGCGCGGTAAAAAACCTGCATGCCTGGAGCCTCTGGCACAATTTCTATCTCAGCCCCTACCATGTGGTGGCGGTTGAAATGCTCGCCAAAGCGTTTTATCCGGATCTGTTTGCCGACATCAACCCGCAACAGACCTTCCAACAGCTGTATCAGCAATTCTTGCCAATACCATTTTCAGGGACCTATTGGAGTCAGTTAACTCGTGAATAATAACAAATACATTCGCCGTATTAATACGAAGCGAATGATGTGGAGCGCCTGCGTGCTACCGCTGGCGGCTGGCGTCAGCGTTGCCCGTGCGGCCGAAACCACCGCCGACAAGCAGGAAAATATCGTGGTGGTCGGTACCCGTTCGGTTAACGGCGTTGAAAGCTATCAACCGCTGACCAGCGTGACTGGCACCCGCAGCGAAACCAGCCTGCTCAACGTGCCGCAGGCGGTGGACGTGGTGCCAAAGCAGGTGCTGGTCGATCAGGCGGTCGGCAGTCTGGATGAGGCGTTGTACAACGTCAGCGGCATTACCCAGACCAACACGCTGGGCGGCACCCAGGACGCGGTGATGAAGCGCGGCTTCGGCGATAACCGCGACGGCTCGATCTTGCGCGACGGTGTGCGATCGATCCAGGCACGCAACTTCACGCCGACCACCGAACGGGTCGAAGTGCTCAAGGGGCCGGCGTCGATGCTGTACGGCATGGGCGAACCCGGCGGGATGATCAACATGATCGGCAAAAAGCCGCAGTTGCAGCAACATACTCACGTTGAGGGCTGGGGCAGCAGCTTCAATGGCGGCGGCGGGCAACTGGACGTGACCGGGCCGCTCGGCACCTCCGGCTTTGCCTACCGGATGATTGTCGATCACGACGAAACGGACTACTGGCGCAACTTTGGCCGCAATCGCCAGACGGTGATTGCGCCATCGTTGATGTGGTACGGCGAAAACACCACCGTGCGGTTGGCGTATGAGCATATGGAATACCTGACGCCGTTCGATCGGGGCACCATTATCGATTCGCGCACCGGTAAACCGGTAAACACCCCGCGTGATCGTCGCTTTGATGAAAGCTACAACGCCACGCGCGGCGATCAGGACAGCGTCACCCTGCAAATCGAGCAGGTGCTGAACGAGCGCTGGAAAAGCGCCTTCACGTATGCCTATAACCGCAACAGCTACAGCGATAATCAGGCGCGCGCCACCGCGCTGAACCCGGAAACCGGCGCGTTGACGCGTCAGGCCGACGCTACCGCCGATGCGGTCAGCCATGCCAATGCGCTGCAATTGACCCTGAACGGCGACGTTGACTGGGGCCATGTCAACCATCAACTGCTGTTCGGCTTTGATTTTGAAGACAGTCGCACCTACCGTGGCGATATGATTCGCGGCAGCAAGAACAGCGATTTCAATATTTATAATCCGGTTTATGGCCAAATGCCGGCGTCCACCGCCGTCAGCGCCAAGGACAGCGATCAACGCGAGAATATCACCAGTTACGGCTGGTTCATGCAGGATTCCATCCAACTGACCGACAAATGGTTGGTGATGGGCGGACTGCGTTACGACAGCTTCGACGTCTTCGCCGGCAAAGGGCGGCCGTTTGTTACCAATACCGACAGTTCGGACAGCAAGCTGGTACCGCGCGGCGGCGTGGTCTACAAAGTGACGCCGTACCTATCGCTATACGGCAGCTACACCGAGTCGTTCAAACCCAACTCCTCTATCGCTACGCAGATTGGCTCTTTGCCGCCGGAGCAGGGCAAAGCCTGGGAAGTGGGCAGCAAGGTCGAGTTACCCAATGGCATTACCGGAACGCTGGCGCTGTTCGACATCACCAAACGCAACGTGATGGTCAGCCAACTGGTGGACGGTGAAACCGTTACCCGCACCGCCGGGCGCGTGCGCTCGCAGGGCGTGGAGCTGGACGTAGCCGGCAATATCAGCGAAAACCTCAGCGTGATCGGTTCATATGCCTATACCGATGCGCGGGTGGTGGACGATCCGGACAACAAAGGCAAGGAAATGACCAATGTGGCACGCCATACCGCCTCACTGTTCCTGACGCAGAACCTGGGCTCTCCGGGGTTGTACAGCGGCGATCAGATGCGTATCGGCGCTGGCGCGCGCTACGTTGGCCGTCGGCCAGGCGATGCTGCCAACAGCTTCTATCTGGATCATTACACGGTGGCTGATGCGTTTGCCGCCTATACCATGCCGGTGAACGGTTATCGGGTGAAATGGCAACTCAACGTCAAGAACCTGTTCGATAAAACCTATTATCCTTCCAGCGGTGGCGACCTGCGCATCGCCGTGGGGGAGCCACGCGAAGTGGTACTGCGCGCCAGCGTCGACTTTTAACCCCGGCCACTGGCCGCTGCGGCGGCCGGTTTCTGCCGCGGGATAAATCTGGTTAAATAGCCGGCCGCAGCGTTAAAGGAGCCACCATGAGCCTGAACATCCGACTCGCGCAGTCGTCAGATATCGCGCAACTGATCGCCGTTGAACGCTCGGCGGCCACGCTTTTTCGCCAATTGCCGCAGTGGGCATTTATTGCCGACGCCGAAGGCATGCCGGCGGAGCGACACGCCGAGTTTATTGCTCGCCAGCATCAATGGTTGGCGCAAGACGGTGCGCAGATCGTGGGATTTGTCGCCGTCCAGCCGCATGACGCCAACTGGCATATCGCCGAGTTGTCGGTGGCCGCGGCACATCAGCGGCGCGGGATAGGACGTCAGTTGCTGGCCCATCTGATCGACCAGGCGCGGCTGGCCGGGGTGACCCAGCTGACGCTGACCACGTTCCGCACCGTGCCGTGGAACGCGCCGTATTACCGTTCGCTAGGTTTCGAGATCCTGGCGACGCATGAGCTATCCGAGGCATTGCGCAGTCAGATGGCGGGTGAAGCCGAGCACGGTTTGCCGCTGGGCAGCCGTTGTGCCATGAAATTTACACTATCGTAAAGATTGAAATACATGACGTTGGCGGTATGATGCAGCAACAACGCCTTCGTGAACATGACGCGCCATAGCCTGCGCGCGTAACAGATACAATCAACGTCACCGGACAAGGGACACCCATAATGACACAAACCATTTTCATGGTAGGCGCTCGTGGAGCCGGTAAAACCACCGTTGGGCGGGCACTGGCGCAGGCGCTGGGCTTTGGCTTTATCGATACCGATCTGTTTATGCAACAGGCTGCGCAGATGAGCGTGGCGGAAATGGTCGAGCAGGGAGGGTTGGCTGGGCTTTCGCCGCCGTGAAACCATCGCGCTGCAGGATGTTACTCAGCCGTCAACCATTGTTGCCACCGGTGGCGGTGCGATCCTGGCGGAGGAGAACCGCCGCTTTATGCAGCAGCATGGCACGGTGATCTATCTGCGCTCCCGGCCAGGGTATTGGCACAGCGGCTGGAGGGATCCCCCGACGATACCCAGCGACCGACTTTGACCGGTCGGCCGATTGCCGAAGAAATGTTGGAGGTGCTGGCGGCGCGTGAAGCGCTTTACCAGGATGCGGCACATCACGTGCTCGACGGTACTGGCGATCCGCAACAGGTGGTAGCGCAAATTCTCGGCGTACTGCAACGGGAAACGGTTAAGTAACCGCGCTGGGTGTCTCAACGAAAGTACATGCCCGGCGTCACGCCAAAGCGTTGGCGAAACGCCGCGATATAGGCGCTGACATTGTCATAGCCGACATCGGCGGCCACCGCAGCGATCGGTTCGCCGCGCGACAGGGCTTCCAGCGAACGAATCACCCGCGCCTGCTGTCGCCAGCGGGCAAAGCCAATGCCGGTCTGCGTGACAAACAGACGACTCAGGTTACGCACGCTCAGCCCGGCCCAACTGGCCCATTCATCCTGTCGGCGCGCATTGGCCGGATCGTCAAGCAGCGCCCGGGCGATTTTCAGCAGCCGGGCATCCTGCGGTAACGGCAGTTGCAGCGCTTGCTGCTGCTCCCCCTGCATTTCATCGAACAGTACCTGCAACATGCGCCGCTGTGCGCCGGTCAGCGTAGCGACCGGGAAACCGGCGATGCGCTCCACCAGCGCCTGTACCAGCGCACTGGCCTGTATCAGCTGTGGCCGTGGTGGCAATTTGCCGCACAGCGCCAGCGGTAGGTAAAGACTCCAGCCCGCCACGTTGCCGCAGGCTTGCGCCTGATGTCGGCACTGTGGTGGCAGCCAGCCGATGCTGCCGCTGGTCATCGCCCATTGCTGACGTTCGGTTTCCATCGCCATCATACCTTGGGTCAGCAGGTAAATTTGCCCGTGCGGATGCTGATGCCACGGCGTCAGGTGTTGCTTGGGATGCAGTAAACGTTCGCTGTGTAATTGCATTTTTTTGGCCGTTTAACGTTATATTTGGTCCTGCTGTGGTTATTATGCCAGCCGCCGTCGGGGGTATGATCGGTGGCTTAACCCAGTCTAACGGAGTATGCCATGAATACCTCTACCCCTTCAGAAATCGTGGTTCGCGCTTTGCAGCAGGTGGTTGCCAGCCCGGAACATCACCCTGCGGTTATTGCCGACTTTTTCAGCCAGGACTACCAGCAGCAGGTGGATGGCCATACCCTGGATTATGCGCAGTTCGTGCAGCATATGGCGTTGCTGAAGCAGCAGACGCGCAGTATGCGGCTAAACGTGTTGGCGCTGGCGGAACAGGGCGAAACGGTGCTGACCCACCACCGGGTGGTGGTGGAGAAATGCGATGGCCGCCGCTGCGAGGTGCAGGTGTTGGCCCATTTTACGCTCCGTGCCGGACGCATCGTGCGCTGCGACGAGCTGACACATTTGCTGTCGGGCGATAGCGCCGATCGCGACTTGGGGGGGCGCCACTGACTGACGCAACGCGGTGATTGTCTATACTTAACGACAGGTTAATCACACAGGAGAGCGATATGCCACAGAAACCTCCCTATCCGAGACAAGCTCGTATCGTTGCGATCGACAAGGGCGAGCAGGGCAGTCAGGTTCGCTGGTATGAATTGCGTGCGGATTTTCCAAAGCCCGATACGCTGATCAGTGAGCATGAGACGGAACAGGAAGCCAAAGATGCCAAACGGCGTTACGAGGATAAAGCATTAGGCGAATAAGTCGCCTGCTGTTTTGCAGAACCGGCATTTGCCGGTTCATTTTATTGCTTGGCTAACGCAATAAATCAGTACGATCCTCTGCTTATATCGCTTATAAGCGCATATCCCCAGCTATCCAGTCGCAATATTTGCGCGATCTTTGATGAATTTTATTTTCAGCAGCATCATTCGCTATAAATCAACTGCGCGGAAAATAACAAACTGCTTGACGATAAACTGTGCGAGTTTTAGTTTTCTAATTATCGAACAGGAACCAGGTTCCATATAGTGGAACAGGAAGCGCAATGACGACGTTAGAAAATGCCGCAGCGGTACTAAAACTGTTTTCTCGACAGCACATGACGCATGGCCAGCCGGGCATTTCTTTCAGCGACGTCGTCCAACAGCTGGCATTACCAAAAAGTACCGTTTCTCGGCTGCTGCAAACCATGGAAAACCAGGGGATGCTTGAGCGTGATGCGCAAAACCGCATGTATAAAATCGGCCGGCTGTTACTGACGGTAAGCAGTCATTACCTGTCGACGCCGATGGTCGACAACGCTGCGGCTGGTATGGTGCAGCTCAGTGGCTTGACCAGCTGTACCGGCTATATTTCGATGCTGGACGGCAGCGAAATCGTCGTGATGCGCGTATTTCCCGGGCGGCACTTTTTGCAGGTGGTGACGCCGGTCGGCAGCCGCTCGCCGGCGGCGGAAACCTCGGTTGGCCGGGCGCTGCTGGCGCGTGAAGACGACGCTCAGGTGGCCGAGCGCTTTGCCGCCGGCTATCGGGTGGCGTCGCCCAATGCGCCACAAACGCTGGCGGCACTGCTGCAAAAATTAGCGCAGATCCGCCAGCAAGGCTGGTCGTTGGCGCGTAATGAAACCTTGCAGGGCATTAGCTCGCTGGCGACCACGGTGACCAACAAGCATCGCAGCGAAACCGTCGGGCTGTGTTTGTCTTTCCCGACCCAGAGCGTCGAACAGCCATTCGCCGCCGAGGTATTATTAGAATTAATGACCGTTTCACGGCAATTGGCAGAAAAGCTCGGTGATGATTATTGGCGTCAGATCCCATAGCGCGTCGAGTAGGCCTTTTTCCGTTACCCTAAATCATTGGCGCCAATACCAGGGAATTTGCCAACGATTTAATGATTAAAATAATACGTATATTTGTTGGGCCGGTAATAACGGAATTAAATTGCTCGCAGTTCCATATATTGGAACTGCGACGGTGCCTTATTGCCATAAATATCTCTTTTCGCTGTTGCAGGGTTATTCAGGGGAAATGACGTAATGAAGCCAAATACCACAATCAATCCGTTGCGGGATATCGGCACGCTGTTGGTGATGGTGGCGCTGTCGGTGATTGGCGCAATTATCGGCGTGCAGCTTATTACCACGCTCGGCGTGACGCCGAATACCTCGATTATCGGCGCGCTGCTGGCCATGCTGCTGGCGCGTCTTCCGTTGCAATTCTTCCAGCGCTATCGTTCGGTGCATACGCAGAATCTGGCACAGACGGTGATCTCTTCCGCCACTTTCGGCGCGGCTAACAGCTTGCTGATGCCGATTGCCGTGCCCTATGTCATGGGGCAACCGCAGCTGATTCTGCCAATGTTCTGCGGCGTGGCGGCCGCGATGCTGCTGGACGCCTATCTGTTATACCGCCTGTTCGATACCAAAGTGTTCCCGGCCGCCAATGCCTGGCCGCCGGGCGTGGCGGCGGCGGAAGCCATCAAGGCCGGTGACCGAGGCGGCAAACAGGCTTGGTTGCTGGTGGTCGGCGTAGCGATCGGCATTGCCGGCTCGATGCTGAAGATCCCGATGGCGGCGTTTGGCACCGCGTTTATCGGCAATATCTGGGCGCTGAGCATGTTCGGTGTGGGTCTATTGCTGCGCGCCTATGCCGAACCGGTGGCCGGCGTTGATATCAATGCGCTGTATATTCCGCACGGCGTGATGGTAGGCGCCGGGCTGGTGGCGTTGATCCAGGTGATCCAGGTGATTCGCAACAAGCGTCTCGACGCCGGCTCCAGCCACACGCAGCCGGATAGCGAGGTGCGCAAGGCGCTGGGCCTCGGCGCGGTGGGCTACGTGGCGATCGCCGCGCTGCTGGCGCTGGCGGGTGGATTGTACAGCGAAATGTCACTGACCCTGCTGGTGCTGTTTGTGATTTATGCCGCCTTTGCCGCCTTTGTGCATGAATTGATTGTCGGCATTGCGGCGATGCATTCCGGCTGGTTCCCGGCGTTTGCCGTGGCGCTGATAACCCTGATTATCGGCATTTTGATCGGTTTCCCGCCGTTGGCGCTGTGTATTCTGACCGGCTTCACCGCCGCAACCGGGCCGGCGTTTGCGGATATGGGCTTCGATCTCAAGGCCGGTTTTATCCTGCGCGGGCATGGCAAAGACCTGCAGCAGGAGCTGTTGGGGCGGCGTATTCAATTGGGCGCGGCGTTGATTGCCTTTGTGGTGGCCATTCCGGTGGTGTACTTCTCCTACAGCAGCTATTTCTTGCAGGATCTGGTGCCGCCGGTGGCGCGGGTGTATGCCAAAACCATCGAGGCCGGTGCCCAGCCAGGGATCGCCTGGAGCCTGCTGGTATGGGCGATTCCGGGCGCCATCGTACAGTGGATCGGCGGGCCGAAGCGCCAGCTTGGCGTACTGTTGGCCACCGGCTTGCTGATCAACAACGCATTGGCCGGCTGGGCGGTGATCGTCGGGATCGCGCTGCGCATCCTGATTATCAAGCGCTGGGGAGATAAAGGCCGTACGCCGATGGAAATCATGGCCGCCGGTTTTATTGCCGGCGACGCCCTGTACAGCTTCTTTAACTCGCTGTTTTCCAGCAAGGGTAAATAACTCGCCCGTTACATCACTAGGTGAAAGGTTGACATTATGAGCTTGCAACAAACCCTACAGGTTTTTGAATTAATTGATAATGCTTTCGTCAGCGGCCAGGACGTGGTCGATCTGTTTGCCGGCTATCCCGGCGTTACGGCTACCACCCGGCGCGCCAGCGGGCCGAAAGGCTCGACCGACTTCGTACGTATCGACATCCCCGGCAGCGCCGGCAAGAGCCAGGGAGGCGATGCGCCAACCCTGGGTATTGTCGGGCGTTTGGGGGGCATTGGCGCCCGGCCGACGCGCATTGGGCTGGTTTCCGACGGCGACGGCGCGATTGCCGCCATCAGCAGCGCGTTGAAGCTGGCCGAGATGCAGCGCAAGGGCGATGTGCTGGCGGGCGACGTGGTGGTTACCACCCATATTTGTCCGAATGCACCGACCCGGCCGCACGATCCGGTGGATTTTATGGATTCGCCGATCGATGACGTCACGATGAACGACAATGAAGTGGTGGCGCAAGCCGATGCGATCCTGTCGATCGATACCACCAAGGGCAACCGTATTATCAATCACAAGGGCTATGCGTTGTCGCCAACGGTGAAAGAGGGCTATATCCTGCGGGTTGCGGAAGATCTGCTGCGTATTATGGAAATGACCAGCGGTCGCCCGGCGGTGACCTTCCCGATCACCACGCAGGACATTACGCCATACGGCAACGGCGTACACCATCTCAACAGCATTCTGCAACCGTCGACCGCCACTGGCGCACCGGTGGTCGGCGTGGCGATTTGCAGCGAATCGGTGGTGCCTGGCTGCGGTACCGGCGCCAGCCATGAAGTGGACATTGCGTTGACCGTCAAGTTTGCGGTGGAGGTGGCGAAGGAATTTGGCCGCGGAACCTGCCGTTTTTATGACGTCGATGAATATGCCCGGCTACTGTCGCTGTACGGTAGCCTGAGCCACCTGCAAACAAGGAAATAATCATGAGCGCTTCGTTTGCCACCCTGACTATCGGCCAGGCGCCGCGCAGTGACATCATGCCGCTGCTTTCTGCCTACCTGCCCGAATCCTCGACGACGCACATTGGGCTGTTGGATGGCCTGACTGCGGATCAGGTGGCGGCGCGTTATGCTCCGCAGCCGGGAGAGAAACGGCTGGTGACGCGCTTGCTGGACGGTTCACAGGTCACACTGGCAGCAGCGCGTGTGGAGCAGGGGCTGCAGCAGAAGATCCACGAGCTGGAACAACGGGGGTGTGAGGTGATCCTGCTGCTGTGCACCGGCGAGTTTGGCCATTTGCAGGCCGAACAGGCGCTATTGCTGGAGCCGGATCGCATCATCCCCCCGCTGATCGCCGCGATTGTCAGCCAACATCGGGTGGGCATTGTGGTTCCGGTGGCGGAGCAAATCAACGAACAGGCCGGAAAATGGCAGCAGTTGGCGACGCCGCCGTGCTTTGCGTTGCCAGCCCCTATCTGGCCGACGAGGCGCGGCTGGAACAGGCGGCCAACGCCTTGCAGCAGCAGGGGGCCGAGGTGGTGGTGCTGGATTGTATTGGCTATCACCAGCGGCACCGGGACTTTCTGCAGGCCCGGCTGGATATTCCGGTATTGCTGTCCAACGTACTGGTCGCCAAGCTGGCGGCAGAGCTAATTGACTGATTCAAAAAATAATAAAATCGCATTCTATCATCCGTTCGGGGCCGTCAGGCCCCGTTTTTTCATCTCGGACCGCAGGCTTTGTCGAGCGGTTTGCCAATCACAGCATTTTCCTCTGCGCGGCGATCGCATTTCACGTTGAAAACCAGTGACAGCATAGGCGCGATGCCCCAATATGGTTGTTCCACAAAGATAATTACGCGGGTGCAAGTCTATGCTGAATGTGAATGAGTATTTTGCCGGAAAAGTAAAATCAATCGGTTTCGACAGTAGCAGCATCGGTCGTACCAGCGTCGGAGTGATGGAAGAAGGGGAATATACCTTTGGCACCGCCCAGCCGGAAGAAATGACGGTGATTACCGGTGCGCTGAAGGTGCTGTTGCCGGGGGCGCCGGACTGGCAGGTGTTTATGCCTGGCGAGAAGTTTTTTGTGCCGGGGCACAGTGAGTTCAACGTGCAGGTTGCCGACGCGACGGCCTATCTGTGCCGTTACTTGAGCAAATAAACCCGCAATCAATGGCAAGGGGCTCGCGATGCCGAGCCCCTGAGTGCCGTTCCTTCAGGTCGGATTAACGCTGCGCTTCACCGCCCAGTGCTTCAATGGTGTTCTGAATCAACGCCGCCAGCTCGCTGGTCATCAAAATAAAATCGGCGTCGAAGCGTTGAGCGAAGTCATCGCGATCGATATCGTCGTTCTGCTCACGCAGCGCGTCGGCGAACTTCAGGCGTTTTAGCGAACCGTCGTCAGCAATCACCAACTGAATACGCTCTTGCCAGTCCACGGCCAGCTTGGTGACCAGTTTACCGGCTTCGATATGCACCGCGATTTCATCGCTGATCAGGTTCTGCTTCTTGCAACGGATCACTCCGCCGTCTTCCAGAATGGCTTTTAACTCGGCTTCATCCTGAATGATAAACCCGGCTGGCAGTTCACCAGAGCGCACCCACTCGGTCAGCGTCAGCTCAATCGGACTTTCCATGGTCAGCGGTACCACCGGCAGAGAACCCAGGCTCTTGCGCAGCAGCGCCAGAGTATCTTCGGCACGTTTGGCGCTGGCGGCATCAACCATGATCAGACCGTTGACGGTATCGATCCACATATAGGTCTGATTGAAGCGGCTGAATGCGCGCGGCAGCAGGCTGTGCAGCACTTCGTCCTTCAGCGCGTCTTTTTCTGTTTTCTTCAGCTTGCGGTGCTGTTCGCCTTCTAGTTTGTCGATTTTTGCCTGCAATTCCTGCTTGATAACCGGCGAAGGCAGAATTTTTTCTTCCTTGCGGGCACAGATCACGATCTGGCCGTTGATCGCATGCGTCAATGCATCACTGTGTGAGCCCATTGGGGAGACCCAGCCGGTTTTCGCCATATCCTGGCTGCCGCACGGCGTAAAGGAAAACGCGCCAAGCTGTTTTTCCATTTCATCCGCGTTTAGCGCAACCTCGCGGCTTAAACGGTAAACCATCAAATTCTTAAACCACAGCATAAAGTTATCCCTGGCTGGGCGTGCTTTCCGCACGCTGATTCATCAAAAGCAGGGCGGCATGATACCCAATTGACGCTGAAAAATCGCCTCATTCCTCTGATTTGCGTGCGCGCAGCTATTGCGGCACACTCGGCGCAATACGATAAATGTCAGCAGCGCATTGAGGAGAAAATCGTGCGGATTGGTATCGATTTGGGTGGAACAAAAGTTGAAGTGATTGCTTTGGCGAACGACGGGCGCGAGCTGTTTCGTCACCGTATCGCCACGCCGCGAGATGATTATCAGCAAACGTTGCGGGCGATAACCGGGCTGGTCAAAATGGCCGAAGACCACACCGGCGAACAGGGTTCGGTGGGCGTTGGCATTCCCGGAACGCTGTCGCCGTTTACCGGGCTGGTGAAAAACTCCAACTCGACCTGGCTCAACGGTACGCGATTGGATAAAGATCTGTCTGCGATGTTGCAGCGTGACGTCAGGCTGGCCAATGACGCCAACTGTCTGGCGGTTTCCGAGGCCACCGACGGCGCCGGCGCCGGCCAGAAAGTGGTGTTTGCGGTGATTGTCGGTACCGGCTGCGGGGCTGGCGTGGCGATTAACGGCCAGGTGCATGCTGGCGGTAACGGTATTTCCGGCGAGTGGGGGCATAACCCGCTGCCGTGGCTGGATGATGATGAACTGCGCTATCGCGCTGAAGTGCCGTGTTATTGCGGTAAGCAGGGCTGCATCGAAACCTTTATATCGGGAACCGGCTTCGCCACCGACTATGCGCGTCTGAGTGGGCAGTCGCTGACGGGGCAGCAAATCATGGCGCTGACCGAGCAGCAGGATGCGTTGGCGGAACGGGCGATCGCCCGCTATGAAATGCGTCTGGCCAAGTCGCTGGCACAGGCGATCAACCTGTTCGACCCGGACGCTATCGTCCTGGGGGGCGGCATGAGCAACGTGGAACGGCTGTATCAAACCGTACCGCAGTTGGTAAAACCCTGGGTATTCGGCGGCGAATGTGAAACGCCGATCCGCAAGGCGATGCATGGCGATTCCAGCGGCGTGCGCGGCGCAGCCTGGCTGTGGCCGCAACGGTAATCGGGCGTTGGGGGAAGGGCCAGCCCTTTGCCGGTTATGTGCCGCTGATTTCGCTGCGTACCCGTTCAATATGAATGGTCAGAAACATCATCTCTTCACCGGTCAACTGATGCTGATAATTGGCTGCAATATGCTGATTGATTTTCCCGGCACAGGCAAATGACTCGCGGTATTTGGCTTTGACCAGCTGATACAGCGAGTCGTCCTCGCTGTCGACGTAGTTGCTGCCGAGCAGGCGTTGAGCGAAGAATTTCAAATGCGTCACAAACCGGTGGTAACTGAGCGCATCCTCATTGTAATCAAAGCGGAAATGGTATTTGACGATATTCAGTATTTCCTGCATTACGCGGGTGATATGCAAGGTGTTTTTCATTTCGTCGTTAAGCTGCGCATTCACCAGATGTAGGGCGATAAAGCCGGCTTCGTCCTCTGGTAGCTCGGCGTTTAACCTTTGCGCGATCAGCGCCAGCGCCTCTAGCCCGACGGCAAACTCGGCAGGGTAGAGTTTTTTGATTTCCCACAGCAGGACGTTGCGAATGTCCAGCCCCTGCGCATGGCGTTGCAGCGCGAAATGAATGTGATCGGTCAGCGTGATATAAACGATGTTGTGCAGTTTGCCCGGCAGGCGCTGGCGGGCCAGGCTGATGATCTTGTCGGCAGTCGTGATGCAGGTCAGCGGAATTTCAGCCAACAGCGCCTGGTAACGTTCGGTCATCGCGCTGCCGTTGGGGGTGAACACTTTTTCGATCAGGCTTTCATCCAGCCTGTCGCCGATGTTCTTTTTAAAGCCGATCCCTCGCCCCATCACCACCGTTTCTTGTTGGCGATCGTCGAGCGTAATAACGACGTTGTTATTGAGTATTTTCTCTATTTTCATGCATTTTCCGCCGTTACAGACCGTTAAAAAACAAAAAACCTGACGTCCAAGAGCATCCTGGAGGTCAGGTTTTGCCTGCATGCGCAGTAACAATCCTACTGCCAGTCATGATAAACGTTCTTACTGGCGGCTCAACGTATTTCCGCGTGGACTGCCGCCGCGATCACATTTCCATCCGGCCTGTCAGGGATGTTCCACCTGGTATTGCGCCTCGAGGCGGCTTACTCCCAGCCCGTTGACTTTCTTTACCTTGATCTGCACTGGAATACGTTCTTTCATCGCCTCGACGTGGCTGATCACGCCGATGGTTTTGCCGGAGGCGTTCAGGCTGTCGAGTGCATCCAGCGCGGTATCCAGCGTTTCTGCGTCCAGCGTGCCGAAACCTTCGTCCAGGAACAGAGAATCGATGCTGGTTTTATGGCTGACCAGATCGGACAACGCCAGCGCCAGCGCCAGGCTGACCAGGAAGCTTTCGCCGCCGGACAGGGTGCGAGTATCGCGCAACGCGTCGGCCTGCCAGGTATCCACCACCAGCAATTCCAGCGCGTCGCTGGTTTTGCGTTGCAGCAGGTAGCGGCCATGCAGCCGGCCAAGCTGATTATTGGCCAGATACACCAGATGATCGAGCGTTAGCCCTTGCGCAAACTTGCGGAACTTGTCGCCTTCTTTTGACCCAATCAACTGATTGAGCAGGCTCCAGTCATCGTACTGTTGCTGGCTTTGGGCGATCTGCGCCAGTAGTGCCTGCTGGTCGTTGCGGCGTTGGGCATCGCTTACCAACTGATGGCGCAGTTCGCCCTGGCGGAACTGCAACGTCTTCAGTTGTTGCAGTAATGCCTGATGCTGAGCGGCGAGCGCTTCGCCGTCGCTCCGCGGGTCGGCAAGCGCGTTCGGCTGCTGCTGTTGATGCTGTTCCAGCGTTAGTATCGCCTGTGCCAGCAGCGCGTCAGCCTCGACGCGGCGTTGCTGCAAGTGCTCCTTGTGCTGTTGCAGGCGTTGGCGTTCGGCCTCGTCCAGCAAGGCGGCACTAAAGGCCGTTACATCGCTGAATTCGCTGGCGGCCAATGCCTGTTGCCAGCGCGTCTGCGCATGTTGCAGGCGTTCGGCCAACTGCGCCAGCTGCTGCTGCAACCCGGCCAACTGGCCGGTCAGGCGATCGCGTTGTTCCTGTGCCTGCTGCAAGCGCTCGCTGGCCTGGCTGCTGCTCTGCTCGTCGGCGGCTTGCCGTACCCGCAGGTTTTCGCGCACCTGCGCGACCTGCTGCTCGCCGAACAGCGTCAGCCGTTGCGCACGCAGCGTCGCGTGTTGCTCCTGCGCCTGCTGCCATTGCTGTTGCAACCGTTGTTGCTGGCGTTGTGTTTCAGCGAGGTTTTTTTCCAGCAGGTTGCAACGTTCGTTGAGCAAAGCGCTCTGCTGCTCGGCCTGTTGCTGTTGCGTTTGCAGCGTGACCAACGCGTCCTTGGCCTGCTGTACCGCCAACGCCGCCTGTTCATGCTGGGTCAGCAGTTGGCCGCCTTCACGCTCTTGGTTTTCACATTGCTCCAGCCAGTCGTGCAGACGTTGGCTATCCTGCAAACCGAAACTGAACGCCAGCGTGGCGGTCAATTGCTGCCAGCGCTGCTGATGCGCCGCCAACTGCTGTTCATCCAGGGTGATGGCTTGCTGTTGGCGCTGTAGCTGTTGCCTGAGGCTGTCATGGCGAGCACGCAGCTCAACGCCCTGCTTATAAATGACCTCGGTCTGCGTCTTGATGCCGTCCAGCCGTTGGGCGGTTTCCGACGGTTGCAGCGTTTCATAATGGCCGATCGACGGATGTTTGGTCGAGCCACACAGCGGACAGGGCTCGCCGGGTTGCAGACGACGGCGCTCGGCTTCCAGACTGACGATCTGCTGCTCCAGCCGCAGCGTTTTTTCCACTTCCTGCTCAAGCGATTTTTGCTGTTGATAGAGCAGACGGGCCTGCTCCAGCTGTGGCTCCAACTGGCTCAGTTGCTGCTGACCGTCGTTGAACTCCTGTCGCTGCTGTTGCAGCCGTTGGCTAATCTGTTGGCTCAGCGTCGAGAGGCTATAGAGCTGTTGGCGCGTCGGCCGCAGTTCGCCGAGCTGGCTTAAGCGCTGACGCAGCGTTGCCAGCGGTGTTTGCGCCTCCAGCGCCTGTTGCCGTTGCTGCTGCGCTGCCAGCGCCTGGTTCAGACTAACCGATGTGCCTTGATGCTGTTCCGCCTGCGCCGCCAACTGGCTGCGTTCGGCGTTGATCGTTGCCAGCGTGCGTTGCTGCTGCGCGCACTGCCGTTCGGCATCGTCGAGCGTTTGGCGCAGTTCGTGGCGATTTTTTTCTAGTTGAGCAATCTGGTGATCGAGCGGCACCACTTGCTCATCGATCAGTTGCTGTTGCTGCTGGCGCAGTAACGTCTGTTTTTGTTGCTCGGCTCGCGCTTGCTCCAGCGCCTGCTGCAATGGCGCCAAGGTGGCGTTGTGCTGCTGCCGTTGTTGCTCGAGTTGGGCAATCTGTTGTTGCAGCGTCTGATGCTCGCTGTGACAGCGCTGGTGTTCGTTGAACAGCGGTCGCAGTTTCTCTGCCGGTTCGCTGCGCGCCAGCGCTTGCAGCTGTGGTTCAGCCTGGCGCTGTTGTTGCTGCACCTCGCTCAGCCGTTGCTGATATTCCTGCTGTTTGTTCTGCGCCTGCTGCCACTGTTGCAGCCAGTTCAGCGCCTGTTGAACCTGCAGCGCCTGTTGGTTCAGCGCGGCTTCTTCGCTGCGTAATGCGTTGAGCTGGGTTTCCAGCTGTTGGCGTTGTTCATCGTCCAGCAGTGCTATGCCGCTGGCGCGTTGTTGCAGGGCGTCGAGATCCAGCCGTGCCTGTTTATGCTGTTCAAATACCCGT
Organism: Serratia odorifera; assembly: GCF_900635445.1. Lineage (NCBI taxonomy): Bacteria > Pseudomonadati > Pseudomonadota > Gammaproteobacteria > Enterobacterales > Yersiniaceae > Serratia > Serratia odorifera. The sequence goes on along the minus strand of NZ_LR134117.1, from coordinate 401,208 downwards.
TCTGACAGCTGGCCGTAAATCTCGGTGCCGGTCAGTTCCTCCAGCAGTTCGGCGCGATCGTTGGCATCGGCGTTGAGAAATGCGGCAAACTGCCCTTGCGACAGCATCATTGACTTGGTAAAACGGCCAAAATCCAATCCGGTGATGGCGGCAATCAGCTCCAGCTTGTCGCGCACCTTGTCGGCGACGATCTTGCCGTCGGCCAGCAGTGCCAGCTCCACTTTGGGTGCCTGCAGGTTGCCGTTCGGATCGTTTTTGGCCCGTCGCTGGCTCCAAAAAGCGCGATAGCCGATGCCCTTCACTTCGAATTCCACTTCGGCCAGCGATTCGGCGGTGTGGCGCGTCATCAGTTCGTTTTGGCTGGGGGAAACCTGCAGTCGCGGTGTTTGGTGATACAGCGCCAGGCACACCGCGTCGAGCAGGGTGGTTTTCCCAGCACCGGTCGGGCCGGTAATGGCGAACAGGCCATTGCTGGCAAAGGGTTCGCTGCTGAAATCTATTTTCCATTCACCCTGCAGCGAGTTGAGGTTTTTTAGCCGTAGGCTCAAGATTTTCATGCCGAAGGCTCCTGTTGCTGCACCGCGTCCACCGATTGGCGGAACATTTCACGCATTCGCTCGCGGCGGGGGGGCGGCCAACTCGGTTTCCAGCGCTAACCGTCGCTCAAAGACCTCGTTGACGCTCAGTTCGTTCAGCGTCTCTTTGTCCTGGCGGTCAATCACCTGACGGCGCTGTTCTTTGCTGCGTCGCAGCAGCACCACCTCTACCGGCAGTTCATCCGTCAGATGTTGGATGCGCCGCTGGATGTCGCTCAGGTAATCCTGTGTTGCTACCTCGATATCCAGCCATACCGGCAACTCGCCATGATAATCGGCGAACTGCTGCAACTGGCGCTCTATTTGCGGTAAATCTCCCTTGATCAACTGCATCGGCTGAACGCAGGGGATTTCCAGCGGCGTAATTTTACGCAACGCGCCGTCGGCAAAATCCACCATAAACACGCTTTTGGCGTTACCCAACTCGTCGAAACTGAGCGGGATAGGCGAACCGCTGTAGCGGATGTGTTCGCTCTTCGCCACCATTTGCGCGCGGTGAATATGGCCAAGTGCGATATAATCCGCAGGTGGGAAGGCCTGCGCCGGAAAGGCGTCGAGCGTGCCGATATAAATATCGCGCACCGAATCGGAGCTGGTCACGCCAACGGTAGTCAGGTGGCCGGTGGCGACGATCGGCAATGCGCCACCGAGCGCATCACGGCGCGTACAGGCGGCCTGATACAGCGTTTGATAATGCTCGGCAATCGCTTCTTGCAACGCCGCCTGTTTCTGGCTGCCGGATTCACCGGCCCGGCTGAGCAGCAGATCGCGTGGGCGTAAAAAGGGAATCGCGCACAGCACCGCGCCGGGTCGGCCGTCACGTTGATTCAGTATCACGATCTGCCGGTCGAGTTCGCTCTGTGCATTGGCGATCACGGTGGTATTCAAGCAGGATAATAATTCACGCGATTCGTTCAGCGTCGCCACGGAATCATGATTGCCACCCAGCACCACCAATTGGCAGCCGGTGCGCTGCAGTTCCACCACGAAACGGTTATACAGCTCGCGCGCGTAGCTCGGCGGTGAACCGGTATCGAACAGGTCGCCGGCAACGATCAGCGCGTCTACCTGCTGTTGGTCGATCTGTTCAATCAGCCAGCGCAAAAATGCCTGATGTTCGGCGGCGCGGCTTTTGGTGAAGAAGTGTTGGCCAAGATGCCAGTCGGAGGTGTGTATCAGGCGCATGTTTCTACCGTAGCGTAAAAAATGTTGCGATGATTATAAGGGCAGGGAAACAAAAAAGGGTTTTTCTGCACGCTCGAATTTGTCGCTATGCTTAATGGCATTCATAAAGTGACTTTTGCAACGCGGTTTATTTCATAAATCTGTCACAAAACTGACGCATAATGGCGCCCGCAATCAAATTGTGATCGCTAACACATTGGCAGGATTGACGATGGCAAGACGCATACTGGTGGTGGAAGATGAAGCGCCGATCCGTGAGATGGTGTGCTTTGTGTTGGAACAGAATGGTTACCAACCGTTGGAAGCCGAGGATTATGACAGCGCCGTGACGCGCCTGTCTGAGCCGTTCCCTGATTTGGTGTTACTCGACTGGATGCTGCCTGGCGGCTCCGGCATTCAATTTATCAAGCATATGAAGCGCGAAGCGCTGACCCGTGACATTCCGGTAATGATGCTGACCGCGCGCGGCGAAGAAGAAGATCGGGTGCGCGGCCTGGAAGTGGGGGCTGATGACTACATTACCAAACCGTTTTCCCCCAAGGAGCTGGTGGCGCGTATCAAGGCGGTCATGCGTCGCATATCGCCGATGGCGGTAGAAGAGGTGATCGAAATGCAGGGCCTGAGCCTGGATCCTTCTTCACACCGGGTGATGGCCAACGAACTGGCTCTGGATATGGGGCCCACCGAGTTCAAGCTGCTGCATTTCTTTATGACCCATCCAGAGCGTGTTTATAGCCGCGAGCAGTTGCTTAATCACGTCTGGGGCACTAACGTTTATGTGGAAGATCGTACCGTTGACGTGCATATCCGCCGGCTGCGAAAGGCGCTGGAGACCAGTGGTCATGACAAGATGGTTCAAACCGTTCGGGGCACCGGTTACCGGTTCTCAACGCGCTATTAAACGCGCCGTGCTGGAGAACATAACGTGCTAGAACGCCTTTCCTGGAAGAGGCTGGCTTTGGAGCTGGCCCTTTTCTGTTTGCCCGCGCTGTTGCTGGGCCTGATTTTCGGGTATCTGTCCTGGTGGCTGCTGACGGCGGTACTGGCCGCGCTGATGTGGAACTTCTATAACCAGCTCAAGCTTTCGCACTGGCTATGGGTGGATCGCAGCATGACGCCGCCGCCCGGACGTTGGAGCTGGGAGCCGCTGTTCTATGGCCTTTACCAGATGCAGCAACGCAACCGTCGGCGTCGGCGTGAACTGGCCTTGCTGATCAAGCGTTTTCGCAGCGGTGCCGAGTCGTTGCCCGACGCGGTAGTCATGACCACCGAAGAGGGGAATATCTTCTGGTGCAACGGACTGGCTCAGCATTTGCTGGGCTTCCGCTGGCCGGAAGACAATGGCCAGCATATTCTCAACCTGCTGCGTTATCCTGAATTCAGCAGCTATTTGCAACAGCAGGAATTCTCGCGCCCGCTGACGCTGCAACTCAATAATGAACATTACGTTGAGTTTCGCGTCATGCCCTATTCGGAAGGGCAGTTGCTAATGGTTGCCCGCGATGTTACCCAGATGCGTCAGCTCGAAGGCGCCCGACGCAACTTCTTTGCCAACGTCAGCCACGAATTGCGCACGCCGTTAACCGTGCTGCAAGGCTATCTGGAAATGATGAGCGACCAGGAAATGGACGGCTCGCTGCGCAGCAAGGCGCTGAGTACCATGCAGGAGCAGACCCGGCGCATGGACGGGCTGGTGAAACAGTTGCTGACGCTTTCGCGCATTGAGGCGGCGCCGATCGTTGATATGAACGAAAAGGTCGACGTGCCGTTGATGCTGCGGGTGTTGCAGCGCGAGGCCCAGTCGCTGAGCGGAGGTAATCACCAGATTACCTTCCGGGTGAATGACGGATTGAAGGTGTTTGGCAACGAGGATCAATTGCGAAGCGCGGTATCCAACCTGGTGTACAACGCGGTAAATCACACGCCGACCGGCACCCATATCGAAGTCAGCTGGCAACAGACGCCGCATGGCGCGCAGTTCCAGGTCAGCGATAACGGGCCGGGGATTGCCGCCGAGCACATCCCGCGGCTGACCGAACGTTTCTATCGCGTCGACAAGGCGCGTTCCCGCCAGACCGGCGGCAGCGGGTTGGGGCTGGCGATCGTCAAACACGCGCTGGGTCACCACGATGCGCGGCTGGAAGTGCTCAGTGAACCGGGTCTCGGCACACGTTTCATTTTTACCTTGCCTAACCGGTTGATTGTTCCTGCGGCTTTGTCAGAGAATGCGCTGAAACATTAACGCGTGAGGCGAAGTGATGCGATTGTCCCGAGGAGTGTGGCTCTGCCTGGCGCTACTGTTTAGCCAGGGCGTGTCGGCGCAGCCGGGCGGCATGCTGGCGGGCAACCTGTCCAGCGTCGGCTCAGATACGCTGGCCAATCTGATGGCGCTGTGGGGGCAGGATTTCAGTCAACACTATCCCAACGTTAATCTGCAGATACAGGCGGCCGGGTCTTCGACCGCGCCGACGGCGTTGGCTGCCGGGGCCGCGCAACTGGGGCCGATGAGTCGGCCGATGAAGGCAGCCGAGCTGGCAGCCTTCGAACATCGTTACGGCTACGCGCCACTGGCGGTGCCGGTAGCGGTGGATGCGCTGGTGGTCTTGGTGCATCAGGACAACCCGCTACGCGGCCTTAACCTGCGCCAACTCGATCAGATTTTCTCCGCTACCCGTCGCTGTGGTGAAGCTCAGCCGTTGCAACGCTGGGGTCAGCTTGGCCTGAGCGGTGATTGGGCACAGCGCAGCATGCAGCGCTTTGGTCGCAACTCTGCGTCCGGCACTTACGGTTACTTCAAGCTGCGCGCCCTGTGCGGCGGCGATTTTATGGCGCGGGTGAATGAATTGCCCGGCTCTGCATCGGTGGTGCAGGCGGTGGCCGGATCGCTTAACAGCGTGGGGTATGCCAGTATTGGTTTCCGTGCCAGTGGCGTGCGTTTGCTGCCTTTGGCCACCCGCGGCGAGGATTACATTGCGCCGACCGAAGACAACGTGCGCAACGGCAGTTATCCGCTGGCCCGTTATCTCTATATTTACATCAATAAAGCACCTAACCAGCCGCTGGAACCGCTCACCGCCGCGTTTCTCGATCGGGTATTGTCCGAGCAGGGGCAAAACCTGGTGAACCATGACGGCTACCTGCCGTTACCGCCAACCACGTTGCATAAAACGCGTAGCCTGCTGGGGCTGGAATAAGCCTCGATCCGCCGGCGACGATCGTTACGGCGGCGGGCCAGCAATAAACGACGATTCCTCTGCCAATCTCCGATGCGACAAATCAAAGTGAATTTTCTTCAATGCCGATGAAAATTTTTCCGTTGCCGTTCTACTTGGTACGTGACAGGATTAATTCGGAAGTTTAGACGTCTGGATGTCTGTTTGTAACCCGGCGTAATAATTCAATCTGTAAATCATTAAAGCGAGCGGTTGTAAGCGCTTGTCTGTCACTGGGAGTCAAAATCATGTGCGAATGTCACCACGCTTTTCACGCCGACGTCGTCGGTAGCCTGTTGCGCCCTGCGGCGCTAAAAACCGCGCGCCAACAGTATCAGCGTGGCGAAATCGATGCCGCCGCGCTGCGTACGGTGGAAGACGAGCAGATTCGTCTGGCAGTTGATGCACAGCGGGCACTTGGTTTGGCGGTGGTTACCGACGGTGAGTTTCGTCGGGCATGGTGGCATTTTGATTTTCTGGAAGGTCTGAACGGCGTAGAAGGCTACGATGCCAACCAGGGCATCCAGTTCAACGGAGTGCAAACCAAAGCGCGCAGTATCAAAGTGGTGGGTAAACTGGGCTTTAACCCACAGCACCCGATGTTGGCAGATTTTCGTTATTTGCAGACGATTGCCGGTGACGCAGTACCGAAGATGACCATTCCCAGCCCGAGCGTGCTGCATTTTCGCGGCGGCCGTCAGGCGATCGACAGTCAGGTCTACCCGCAGCTGGATGCGTATTTTGCCGATTTGGCGCAAACCTATCGTGACGCCATCGCGGCATTTTATGCAGCCGGCTGCCGTTATTTGCAGTTGGATGACACGGTGTGGGCGTATTTATGCTCCGAGGATCAACGGCGCCAGATCCGCGAACGTGGCGAAGATCCGGATCAATTGGCGCGGATTTATGCCGATGTGCTGAATGCGGCGATCGCCGACAAGCCGCAGGATCTGACCATTGGTCTGCACGTGTGTCGTGGCAACTTCCGCTCAACCTGGATTTCAGAGGGCGGTTACGAGCCGGTGGCGGAGATCCTGTTCGGCCAGGTGAATATCGATGCCTTCTTCCTGGAATATGACAATCAACGTTCCGGCGGGTTCGAACCGCTACGCTTTATCAAGCCGGGCCGCCAGCAGGTGGTATTGGGGCTTATCACTACCAAAAACGGTGAACTGGAGAACCCTGAGCAGGTGAAGCAACGGCTGGAGGAGGCCGCGCAGTTTGTCGACCGCCGTCAACTGTGCCTCAGCACACAATGCGGCTTTGCCTCGACGGAAGAGGGCAATAGTCTGAGCGAACAGCAGCAGTGGGACAAGCTGCGTAGCGTGGTTAACATTGCCGGGCAGGTTTGGTAAGCGCGGAAAGATGCGTTAACGCCGCGCGAAAAACCGTCATTAAATGGCATTTGCGCGCGGCGAGACGGTATTTGTTTCACGTTTTGTGAGTTGGTTGATTAAAAATGATACAAATCATGTAGGGCATATTTCCATATGACCGACATGATCGACTGGCGGTGAAAGATTGTCTGGTCAATAGCTCTGCTTTTTATCGTACGTATTGCCTTTTGGCGCTATAAACGATTTACTTACCCTCCGTTGTTGGATGAATCCTCCATTTTATAACTTCTAAAACTCGCCAAACATCAACAGTGGTTACTTCTGCATTAAGGATGAAACGCCGGGAGTTGTGCGTTTTTCGACCTTGTTGCGCTGTGATGTCATGGCATGCCGACAACCGGATGGGGGCGCTACGCCGCCATGCTAGCGAACTTTTTTTTCATTTGAACAGGCAACACGACATCGTATGAGTCATCGTTTAACGTCAAGAGATATTCTGGCATTGGGGTTTATGACCTTTGCCTTATTCGTCGGCGCCGGGAATATCATTTTCCCGCCGATGGTAGGTTTGCAGTCTGGTGAACACGTCTGGACCGCGGCACTCGGCTTCCTGATTACCGCCGTGGGCCTACCGGTGATGACGGTGATCGCGCTGGCGCGGGTTGGCGGCGGTATTGACGCCCTCAGCTCGCCAATCGGTCGCAAAGCCGGTTTACTGCTGGCCACCGTCTGCTATCTGGCCGTCGGCCCGCTATTCGCCATTCCGCGTACCGCAACCGTTTCTTTCGAAGTGGGCATCGCACCGTTGACCGGTGACGGCGCTACGCCGCTGTTTATCTATAGCGTGGTCTATTTTGCGCTGGTGGTGGCCATCTCTCTCTATCCGGGGCGACTGCTTGATACCGTGGGCCATATTCTGGCGCCGCTGAAGATCGTCGCACTGGGCGCGCTGGGCGTTGCTGCACTGCTGTGGCCGGCAGGTTCGCCGGTTCCCGCTATCGACATCTATCAAAACGTGCCGTTCTCCTCGGGCTTCGTCAATGGCTATCTGACCATGGATACCCTGGGTGCGATGGTCTTCGGTATCGTGATAGTCAACGCCGCGCGTTCGCGTGGGGTGAAGGACGCCGGACTGCTTACCCGTTACACCATTTTCGCCGGTCTGATCGCCGGTATCGGCCTGACGCTGGTTTACCTGAGCCTGTTCAAACTGGGCTCCGGCAGTGGGGTGCTGGTACCTGACGCCACCAACGGCGCGGTGATCCTGCACGCTTACGTGCAAAATACCTTCGGTAGTCTGGGCAGTTTCTTCCTGGCGGCGCTGATTTTCATTGCCTGTATGGTTACCGCGGTGGGCCTGACCTGCGCCTGTGCGGAATTCTTTGCGCAATATCTGCCGTTTTCCTACAAGACGCTGGTGTTCATTTTGGGTCTGTTCTCGATGCTGGTGTCCAACCTCGGTTTGAGCCATCTGATCCAGATTTCCATTCCGGTGCTGACGGCCATCTATCCGCCGTGCATTGTACTGGTGGTATTGAGCTTCACGCTGCGGATGTGGCACAGTGCACCGCGTATTGTCGCGCCGGTGATGCTCATCAGCCTGTTGTTTGGTATCCTTGACGCCGTGAAGGCATCCAGCTTCCAGCACCTGCTGCCGGCGTGGAGCACGCATCTACCGCTGGCCGAACAGGGACTGGCCTGGTTGCCGCCGTCGATGTTGATGCTGGTCTTGGCCGCCATTTACGATCGGGTATGTACGCGCGCTGAAGTTACCGTGCATCAATAACCGAGCGGTCAGAATTTTGGGCCACGGACTTGTCCGTGGCTTTTTTGCGTATAAGAAGACAGGTCTTTAAATGCAACAGGAAACACCCTCTACCCCACCGGCCAATAAGCTCAAGCGTGGCCTCAGTACGCGTCACATTCGTTTTATGGCGCTCGGCTCGGCGATTGGCACCGGGCTGTTTTACGGCTCGGCGGACGCTATCCGCATGGCTGGCCCCAGCGTACTGCTGGCGTATCTGATCGGCGGTATTGTCGCGTTCATCATCATGCGCGCGCTGGGCGAGATGTCGGTCAACAATCCGCAGGCCAGTTCGTTTTCGCGCTATGCGCAGGATTATCTTGGCCCGATGGCCGGTTATATCACCGGCTGGACCTACTGTTTTGAAATTCTGATTGTCGCCATTGCCGACGTTACCGCGTTCGGCATTTATATGGGCGTCTGGTTCCCGGAGGTGCAGCACTGGATTTGGGTATTGAGCGTGGTGCTGATCATTGGCGCCATCAACCTGATGAGCGTCAAGGTGTTCGGTGAACTGGAGTTCTGGTTCTCGTTCTTTAAAGTTGCCACCATTATCATCATGATTGCAGCCGGTATCGGCATCATCGTCTGGGGTATCGGCAACGGAGGGCAGGCCACCGGCATCCACAACCTGTGGAGCAATGGCGGCTTCTTCAGCAACGGCTTTATCGGCATGATCCTGTCGCTGCAACTGGTGATGTTTGCCTATGGCGGCATTGAAATTATCGGTATTACCGCTGGGGAAGCCAAGGATCCGAAGAAGTCGATCCCGAAAGCCATCAACTCGGTACCGTGGCGTATTCTGGTGTTCTACGTCGGTACGCTGTTCGTGATCATGTCGATTTACCCGTGGAACCAGGTGGGAACCAACGGCAGCCCGTTCGTGCTGACCTTCCAGCACATGGGGATCACCGTGGCTGCCGGCATCCTCAATTTTGTGGTGATCACCGCCTCGCTGTCGGCGATTAACAGCGATGTGTTTGGCGTGGGCCGCATGCTGCACGGCATGGCCGAACAGGGCCATGCGCCGAAAATGTTCAGCAAGGTGTCCAAACGCGGCATTCCGTGGGTCACGGTGGTGGTGATGATGGCGGCGCTGCTGATTGCGGTCTATCTCAACTACATCATGCCGGAAAGCGTATTCCTGGTAATTGCATCGCTGGCCACCTTTGCCACCGTCTGGGTCTGGATCATGATCCTGTGTTCGCAGATCGCTTTTCGTCGCAGTTTGAGCAAAGAGCAGGTCAAGAAGCTGGAGTTTCCGCTGCGTGGTGGGGTGTTCACCGCGGTGATCGCCATCGTGTTCCTGGTGTTCATCATTGGTCTGATCGGCTACTTCCCAACCACCCGCGTGTCGCTGTACGCCGGCCTGGTGTGGGTGGCGTTGCTATTGGCTGGCTACTACTTCAAGGTCAACCGCCAGAAAAAGCGCGCGCAGTTGGCGCAGGACTAACTCTCAAACACCGGCCTTGTGCCGGTGTTTTTTTTAGCGCTGCCGTTCTGCCTCGTCGTCACTGCCAGAGATGCGTGCTTCGGTCGCCAGTGCGCCATCATACAGGCTGCTTTCTTCTTCGTCGTCGCGCGCACAGCGCGACAACGCTTCGCGGATATCCTGCATATTGCTGCTTAACGCGCTCAGCGCCGGCTGCAAGGCGCTGCTCATACGGGCTTCGTCCAGCCTGGCGCTGTGCAGACAGCCGACAAACAGCAGGGTTGACAGCATGATCAATAAACGGTGTTTAAGGCGTTTCAGCATTGGCGTATCTCCTGCAATGGGCTTGCCTGCCCGCATTAACGCCGTTTTAATCGTAGATGGGAAGAGGTGGGAGATATTTACTGGCAATCAGAGCAGAATAATTACCAGTGGAAATTATTTCGTCAGTTGAGGTCAGGAAACGTCGCTGCCTGTATGCCGTGGATTCAGCATGCTGCGCATATCGTTGCCGGTCGGCGTTTGGTGAATGCGCAGATCAAACTCACCGATCACCGCCAGAATATGGTCAAAGATATCCGCCTGAATACTTTCGTATTTTGCCCAGACCGTGGTGTTGGTAAACGCGTAAATCTCCAGTGGCAAACCTTCCGGGGTCGGTGCCAGTTGGCGAACCATCAGCGTCATTTCCTGGTGAATATCCGGATGGGCGCGTAAATAGGCTTCCAGATAGGCGCGCAGCGTGCCGAGGTTGGTCAAGCGGCGGCCGTTAAGCGGCGAGCTGAGATCCCACTGTTTTTGCCGATTGTATTCATTCAGTTCCTGCGCCTTGCCGTTCAGGTACTGTAGCAGCAGCGGGTTGCGGTTAAGCCGTTGCTGCTCCTGTTCAGACAGGAAATGTACGCTGGTGGTGTCGATATTAATGCTGCGCTTGATGCGGCGCCCGCCGGACTCAGACATCGAGCGCCAGTTTTTGAACGAATCCGAAATCAGTGCGTAGGTGGGGATGGTGGTGATGGTATTGTCCCAGTTGCGCACTTTCACCGTGGTCAGACCGATGTCGGTGACCGCGCCGTCGGCGCCGTATTTAGGCATCTCCAGCCAGTCACCGATCTTCAGCATATCGTTGGCAGACAGTTGAATGCCCGCCACCAGACCGAGGATCGGATCCTTGAACACCAACATCAGTACGGCGGTCATCGCACCCAGGCCGCTTAACAGTAACAGCGGCGATTTGCCCATCAGCAGTGACACAATCGCGATGCCGATCAGGATAGCCGCAACCAGTTTGATCCCTTGGAAAATCCCGCGCAACGGCAGTTGATTGGCGACTGGGCTCTGGCGCAGCATCGCCAGCAGGGTATCGAGCAGCGAAACAGCGTCAGCAGCACAAAAGCCAGTATCCATACCTGGGCGGCGGTAACGATGAACGCCTGCGTCTGGCTACCGTTATGCAGCCACAAAATAGCCTGCAGGTTGATGATCACCCCTTGCAGCAACAGCGCGGCACGCTGAAACAGTTTGTGCTGCGTTAGCGCCTGTTGCCAGACTCGCTGCGACTGCTGGCCGCGGCGTTGAATGGCCGCCAGCACCACCCGGTGCAGCACCAGATGAATAACTACCGAGATCAGGACGATCAGCCCCAGTACCATAACCAATGACATTACATCGGTGAACTCGATGCCAAATTTCCCCAGCCATTGGGCAATCCGCTGTTGCATTCCCGCTCCTTAAAACATGTCCGAAAAAAATCCAATACACTTATAAGACGTTAGCCTAAGGGCCATCAGAACCAATGTGTAGCTGTTTACCTTTTTTTACATTGGGTTAGGTTAACACAACTCGGGCTCCACCCCCCGGCTCCACCCTGATTTTAGGCTGAAAAGAGGAGGGGGAATTGCACTCAACGTGGCATTGTTCGCGCCAGTGGACAATGTCGTCGATTTCGTTTGGTACAGTAGGAGAACAGTATGCTTGACGCCTGGCATCAACCGGTTCCACCTTTTGTGGTCAAAAAGGGACAACGCCTGGATATTACCCTGTGGTTACAGGGTGACGATCTGCCTAAACAGGTGTTTCTGCGGGCCGAACCTGACAATGAAGAATGGCTGCTGGAGATGAAAGCGCGTGCGGTGGATGGCCGGCAGCGCTATCAGGCCAGCCTGCCGCTGAACGAGGGGGAGGCGACGCGCCGTTATTGCTTCAAATTGCTGTGGCAGGATCGCCAGCGGTGGTTTGGACCACTTGGCTGGTCGCTGATGCCGATCGGTCAGTTGGCGCAATTCGCGCTGGAGGAACCGGACAGCGGCGCAGGCTGGGTGGCCGATCAGCTGTTTTATCAGATTTTCCCCGATCGGTTTGCCAGCAGCGGCGCCGCGTATAACCTGCAGAGCGGCAGTTATTACCATCATGCGGCGGGTACCGGGGTCATTCGCCGTGACTGGCAGCATCCGCTAGAAGCACAGCATGATGCGTCAACCTTTTACGGCGGCGATCTGGACGGTATCGTTCAGCGGTTGCCCTACCTGAAACGCCTGGGGGTTACCGCGCTGTACCTTAACCCGATTTTCAAGGCGCCGAGTGTGCACAAGTACGACACCGAAGACTATTATCAGGTTGATCCCCATTTCGGCGGCAATGCCGCGTTTCGCCGCCTGCGAGTAAGCACTCACAAGGTGGGAATGAAACTGCTCCTGGATGGGGTGTTTAATCACACCGGCGACTCGCATCCGTGGTTCGATCGCCATCAGCAAACGGAGCAGGGAGCCTGCCATCACCCTGACTCTCCCTACCGTAACTGGTTTAACTTTTACCCGGACGGTACCGCGTTGACCTGGAAAGGTAACGCCAGTCTGCCGAAGCTGAACTATGCCGAACCTGCGGTGGCACGCGCAATTTATGGCGATGAAGACAGCGTGGTACGCCATTGGCTGAAACCGCCGTACAGCATTGACGGCTGGCGTTTGGACGTGGTGCACATGCTGGGGGAAAACGGCGGTGCCAGCGGTAATCTGCAGCACCTGGCTGGCATCCATCGGGCCGCTCGCGAGGTGAACCCTCATGCCTACATCATGGGCGAGCATTTTGGTGACGCTCGCCGCTGGCTGCATGCCGGGGTGGAAGATGCGGCGATGAACTACATGGGCTTTGCGTTACCACTGCGCGGATTTCTCGCGGGTCTGGACGTCGCATTGCAGCCACTGAAGCTGGACGCGGCTGAAACCGCCCACTGGATGGATAGCTACCGTGCCGGCCTGCCGCATAATCGCCAGTTGATTATGTTTAACCAGCTAGACAGTCACGATACGCCGCGTTTCCTGACCCTGTTGGGCGGTAATCTGCCACGTATGCAGATGGCGGCGGTCTGGCTGATGAGCTGGATAGGGGTGCCTTGCCTGTATTACGGCGACGAAATTGGTTTGGACGGTGATAATGACCCATTCTGCCGTAAACCGTTCCCGTGGGATGAGAGCCAGTGGAACTACGCACTGCTGAATCTGTTCCAGCGGATGGCGGCATTGCGTAAAAAGAGCAAGGCGCTGCGTCGTGGAGGTTGTCAGGTGCTGTTCGCGCACGGCGAAACGCTGGTGTTTGTACGTACTTACCAGCATGAACGGGTATTGGTGGCGCTGCAGCGCGACGCCAGCAACCATGAAATAGCGCTGCCCTACAGTCCGCTGTTGCCGCCGGGAGATTGGCAGCGGCAGGAAGGACTGGGGGATATGCAGTCTTGCGACGACGGCGTGGTGCTGCGATTGGCTGAGCAGTCGGTGACGCTGTGGACCTTATAGCATCAGGCGCTGCGTCAGGGGCCGTTTGACCGGCCCCATCATGGTGCTCAGTAGCCTACGGCGGAGCCGGCCGGGCGGCGAACGTCGTTGGCACCGTACAGGTAGCCTTCGCGTACTTTGCCTGACACCGCCGAGTCGTTGCCGGAGTTGGCCGGCGTCACGCCCGCAGCTCCCGGCAAGCCTACCAGAATCAGCTCGGCGGCGCCCCACGGCGTTTGTTCCACCATTTTATAGCCCATGTCGTGCAAGATGTTCAGCGTATCGGCCGATACGCCGCGCTGTTCGTAATACACTTCGTCTGGCAGCCACTGGTGGTGAATGCGCGCGGCGTCGACTGCTTCTTGTGGCGCCATGCCGTGGTCTATCACGTTCAACGCGGTTTGTAGCGTGATAGTGATGATGCGCGAACCGCCCGGCGAGCCGAGAACCATAAATATTTTATTGTCCTTGGTCACCAGCGTCGGGCTCATTGACGATAGTGGGCGCTTACCGGGGGCGATGGAGTTGGCGGTGCCCTGTACCAGGCCGTACAGGTTTTTCTCGCCGACCTTAACGGTGAAGTCGTCCATTTCATCGTTCAGAAAGAAACCGGTGCCCGGCGCGATCACCACTGCACCAAAGCGGCCATTGACGGTATAGGTGGTGGACACCGCGTTGCCCTGATGATCGACAATCGAGTAATGGGTAGTTTCCGGTTTTTCATGCGGTTCCATGCCTGGCTGCACGTTTTCAGACGGCGTTGCCTTGCCGGCGACGATTTTCTTGCGGATCTGTTCGGCGTAACTTTTGCTGACCAGCCGGTCGATAGGATTCTTGATAAATTCCGGATCGCCGAGATAGGTGTTGCGATCCATATAGGCATGACGCATGGCTTCGGTCATGGTATGGATCGCGGCGGCTGAATTGAAGCCCATGCTTTTCAGATCGTAGCCTTCCAGCACGTTGAGCGTCTCACACAGCGTCACCCCGCCAGAGCTGGGCGGCGGTGATGAAACGAACTTATAGCCGCGGTAGCTGCAAACGATCGGCGGCGTTTCGGTCACTTTATAGTTGGCAAAATCGGCAGCGGTCAAAATACCGCCACCCTGTTTTGCCGCTGCCTCAACCGCCTGCGGAATTTTACCGTGGTAGAACGCATCCGGCCCGTTTTTGGCAATGGCCTCCAGCGTATTGGCCAGATCGCTTTGCACCAGACGATCGCCCGGTTGCAGCGCAGATCCGTCCTTGCGCAGGAAAATCCTGGCCGCCTCCGCATCCTGCTTGAAGCGGGCTACGGTGGTATCAAGAATATCGGTATCGGCGCGGGTCAGTACGAAGCCCTCGCGCGCCAGTTTGATTGCCGGCGCCATCACCTGTTCACGGCTCAGCTTGCCGTATTTTTTACGGGCGGTTTCCATCCCGAGTACCGTGCCCGGCACGCCGGCCGCCAGGTAGCCATACAGGCTGGCGTCTTTCCTGACCTTGCCGTCTGCGTCCAGATACATGTTGGCGCTGGCCGCCGCCGGGGCGGTTTCACGGAAGTTGATAAAGGTGTCGCTGCCGTCGGCTAAATGAATGGTCATAAAACCGCCGCCGCCGATATTGCCGCAGCAGGGGTTGACCACCGCCTGAGCGTAGCCGACCGCGACGGCCGCATCCACGGCGTTACCGCCCATCTTGAGAATATCCACGCCAATCTGCGAGGCGAGATGCTGTGATGTGACCACCATACCATTCCGGGCTTCTACCGCCGGGTTTGACGCGGCGTACAGGCTGCCGCTGACCAGCAGCGCCGCCACGGTCAGGGGCTTACTCCATTTTTGCAAACGCATAGTTCTTCCTACCCTGTCAGTTTTTATTGTGATGCCCCCGTCATGGTGCGGGGGGTACTGTGATGCTCTGCAAACAGCAGGCCAGCGATTACAGCGTAGCGCTACAGTCGCGTCCGTGCTGAAAATAGAGGGTGGAATGTGAGCGGAAACAAGGAATTATTAGGTTGGCAGGCCCGAAAAAAGGGCAGCGTGCACGATAAAAGGGCAAAAAAAAACCGGCCAGCGAGGCTGACCGGTTGTCTGCTTGGCTGTGGAAATTACAGCTTGGCAGCGTTTTCAGACAGGTATTTGGCCACGCCGTCTGGTGATGCGCCCATACCCGCTTTGCCTTTTTCCCACTGAGCCGGGCACACTTCGCCGTGCTCTTCGTGGAATTGCAGCGCGTCAACGGTACGGACCATTTCGTCGATGTTACGGCCGATTGGCAGGTCGTTAACGACCTGTGCACGCACGATGCCGTCTTTGTCGATCAGGAAAGAGCCGCGCAGCGCAACGCCGGCTTCTGGGTGCTCGATGCCGTAAGCTTTTTGGATTTCACGCTTCACGTCAGCAACCATTGCGTATTTCACTTCGCCGATGCCGCCTTTGTCGACAGGGGTTTTACGCCATGCGTTGTGGACGAATTCTGAATCGAAGGAAACGCCAACAACTTCAACGCCACGCTTCTGGAATTCTTCATAACGGTGATCGAAAGCGATCAGTTCGGAAGGACAGACGAAGGTGAAGTCCATCGGCCAGAAGAACAGTACGGCAGGCTTGCCGTTCAGGTGCTTCTTCAGGTTGAAGTTTTCAACGATTTCGCCATTGCCGAGTACGGCAGCAGCAGTGAAGTCAGGGGCTTGACGAGTTACCAGGACCATGATTACTCCTGTAATAGTTGTTAAGGGTTGATGTATACCCATCGGCGTGTAAACCACCAGCCGTTGGGTAAAAACTTGAGCCAGTATAGGGGCCTTGGTGCGGTGAATAAAGGGCAAACTACCAATCAATGAGATAGCTTTCGCCTATTAAATTCATCGTTTAAATTTAGCAAGCTTTAAAAATAACCTTTTCGCAAAAAAGGGCAAGCGCTAAAAACATTTTCTTGTCGTAGCGATACGTGGCGGTCATAGCGTTTTGGCTTTTGCCTGCTGCATCATCTGCGGGTAAAACTGCCAGAACTGTGTTTCAAGTTGATGATAATGGCGTTCAACGTCGTCAAACGAGCCCGCCAGCGCCGCCAATCGCGGGCGGCGGTTGGCCATGCCCTGCAATACCGTGGCGATGAACGGCAGTTCGGCATAGCGTTCCAGCCAGCGTTCCGGCCACAGGTAGTTATTCAGGTTCTGAAAACGCGCCGGGGTCAGCGGCAGATGCGGCACAATCTGGCTGCGCGCTTCCTGAGTGAAACGTTCCAGGCTGCGCGACGGCTCTATCTGTTGCCAATGGCGTGCCAGAAAGTGATCCCACACCACATCGAGCGTAATCGGCGCGACGCGGCGGTGCCGATCGCTGAAAAAATCGCGACAGGCCTTGACCTGCGGCAACGAGTCGGTGAGCACGTCGATGCGCCGGTGCAGCATGATGCCGGCCACCACCTCTGGTGCATAGTCGGCTGCGGGGTTGCCGCGTACGAAGTCGGCCAACAGGTTGCCCAGCAGCGAGCTGTCCGCCAACTGGGCCAAATGGAGATGAGCGAGAAAATTCATCCGTCAACTATACCCGAACTGCGGCGAATCCTCCTTATTTCTTGCTGCCGGCGGCCGGCGGCTTTAGACTAGGCCGCCTGTTTTTTTAGCTGAAGTGATTATCCATGCGCGTCGCCGATTTTTCTTTTGATCTTCCCGAGTCGTTAATTGCACGTTATCCACAACCTCAACGCAGCGGTTGCCGCTTGTTGCAACTGGATGGACCGACGGGGAAGTTGACGCACGGCGTATTCACCGATCTGCTGGATCAACTGGAGGCCGGCGATCTGCTGGTGTTCAACAATACCCGGGTGATCCCGGCGCGTATCTTTGGCCGCAAGGCCAGTGGCGGGAAAATCGAAGTGCTGGTCGAGCGGGTGCTCGACGATCATCGGGTGTTGGCGCATGTCCGCGCATCCAAGGCGCCAAAACCGGGCGCTGCGCTGTTGCTGGGTGACGACGACAGCATTCCTGCCACCATGGTGGCGCGTCACGATACGCTGTTTGAACTGCGCTTTGACGATCCGCGCGACGTGTTTACCATTCTCAATGCGGTGGGGCATATGCCGCTGCCGCCGTATATCGATCGGCCGGACGAAGACGCCGATCGCGAACTGTATCAGACCGTTTACAGCCAGAAGCCGGGCGCGGTTGCGGCGCCAACCGCCGGGCTGCACTTTGACGAGCCGCTGCTGGCGGCGCTGCGTGAGAAGGGCGTCGAAATGGCGTTCGTTACCCTGCACGTCGGCGCAGGCACCTTCCAGCCGGTGCGGGTCGAAACCATCGAAGAACATGTGATGCACGCCGAATACGCCGAAGTGCCGCAAGAGGTGGTTGATGCGGTATTGGCCTGCAAGGCGCGCGGCAAGCGCGTGGTCGCCGTCGGCACCACCTCGGTGCGCTCACTGGAAAGCGCCGCCAAGGCCAGCCAGGATGCACCGATCGCGCCATTCTTCGGCGATACCCGTATTTTCATCTATCCGGGATATCACTATCAGGTCATTGATGCGCTGATCACCAATTTCCACCTGCCGGAATCGACGCTGATCATGCTGGTTTCGGCCTTTGCCGGCTATCAGAACACCATGAATGCCTATCGACAGGCGGTGGCCGAGCAATACCGTTTCTTCAGTTATGGTGATGCGATGTTTATCAGTCGTAATCCGCAGGCGGAAAACGAGTCCGTCGGCAAATAAATTTTCGAGGTATACCCAAAATAATTGAAACGGCGTCAAGGCAGTATGTGAGCGACCCCCGACGGGCTTGCGAGAGTCAATGATTCGGGTGAGTGAACGCCGCCAATACAGAGGCCGTTTCAAGCATGACAGGTATTTATGACGTCAGACTGTTTCTCTGACGCTGGAGGCATTGTGAAGTACGAATTACAGACAACCGATGGTCGCGCTCGCCGTGGCCGCCTGGTATTTGAACGCGGTGTGGTAGAAACACCGGCCTTTATGCCGGTCGGCACTTACGGCACGGTAAAAGGCATGACGCCGGAAGAAGTCAAAGAGACCGGTGCACAGATTTTGCTGGGCAATACCTTCCACCTGTGGCTGCGTCCGGGGCAGGAAATCATGAAGCTGCACGGCGATCTGCATGACTTTATGCAATGGCACGGGCCGATTCTGACCGATTCCGGTGGTTTTCAGGTGTTTAGCCTCGGTGCGATGCGCAAGATCAAAGAGGAAGGCGTATACTTCCGCAATCCGATCAACGGCGACAAAGTGTTCCTCAGTCCGGAAAAGTCGATGGAAATCCAGTATGACCTGGGTTCCGATATCGTGATGATCTTTGATGAATGCACGCCGTACCCGGCCGATTGGGATTATGCCAAACGGTCGATGGAAATGTCCCTGCGCTGGGCGCAGCGCAGTCGCGCACGGTTTGACGAGCTGAATAACAAAAATGCGCTGTTTGGCATTATTCAGGGCGGCGTTTACGAAGATTTACGTGATGTTTCAGTAAAAGGGCTGGTGGAGATCGGCTTTGATGGTTACGCTGTGGGCGGCCTGGCGGTTGGTGAGCCGAAAGAAGACATGCATCGCATTCTCGAACATGTTTGTCCGCAAATTCCGGAAGATAAGCCACGCTATCTGATGGGGGTGGGTAAACCGGAAGATCTGGTGGAAGGCGTGCGTCGCGGCATCGATATGTTCGATTGCGTGATGCCGACGCGTAACGCCCGTAACGGCCATCTGTTCGTGACCGACGGTGTGGTAAAAATCCGTAATGCCAAGCACAAGGATGATACTTCTCCGCTGGATAACGAGTGTGATTGCTACACATGTCGCAATTACAGTCGCGCCTACTTGCATCATCTCGACCGTTGCAACGAAATACTCGGTGCCCGTTTGAATACGATTCATAACCTGCGCTACTACCAGCGTGTGATGGCGGGTTTACGCCAGGCTATTGAAGAGGGTAAATTAGAGACGTTTGTTGCGGACTTCTATGGTCGGATCGGCAAGCCGGTTCCACCTTTAACTGTTTGAATTAATAATTGATAACTTAATGAGGGAATTTCAATGAGCTTTTTCATTTCTGACGCCGTCGCATCCGCAGGGGCTCCGGCTCAGGGAAGCCCGTACTCTCTGATCATTATGCTGGTGGTGTTTGGTCTGATCTTCTATTTCATGATCCTGCGCCCACAGCAGAAACGCGCCAAAGAGCATAAGAAGCTGATGGACTCCATCGGCAAGGGCGATGAAGTGCTGACCACCGGCGGTCTGATCGGTCGCGTCACCAAAGTGGCCGACACCGGCATTATCGCTATTGCGCTGAACGACACCACGGAAGTGATGATCAAGCGTGACTTCGTGGCGGCCGTTCTGCCGAAAGGTACCATGAAGGCCCTGTAATTTTGTTTTCCCGAAGGGAATTGCCGTGCTAAACCGTTATCCTTTGTGGAAGTATCTGATGCTGATCGTGGTGATCATCGTCGGTCTGCTTTATGCGCTTCCCAACCTTTATGGTGAGGATCCGGCTGTACAAATCACTGGCGCGCGCGGTGTCGCCGCCAGTGAAGCTACGCTGGACCAAGTCCGTACCGTATTAGAAAAAGACCAGATCGCGAGCAAGTCGATTGCACTGGAAGAAGGCGCAATCCTGGCTCGCTTTTCCGATCCCGACGTTCAGCTGCGTGCCCGCGAAGCCCTGATGGCCGCGATGGGCGACAAATACGTCGTTGCGCTGAACCTGGCTCCGGCTACGCCGCGCTGGCTGACCATGCTGGGCGCCGAGCCGATGAAATTGGGCCTCGATTTACGTGGTGGCGTGCACTTCCTGATGGAAGTCGACATGGATACCGCGCTTGGCAAGTTGCAAGAGCAGACCATGGATACCCTGCGCAGCGATCTGCGTGAAAAGGGTATTGCTTATGCGTCAATCCGTAAACTGGACAAATATGGCGTTGAGGTCCGTTTCCGTGACAACGCCGCGCGCGATCAGGCCATCAGCTATCTGACGCCGCGTCAACGCGATCTGGTGCTGTCGTCCAATGGCAACAACACGCTGAAGGCTACCCTGACCGATGCGCGTTTGAGTGAAGCGCGTGAATATGCCGTTCAGCAGAACATCACTATTCTGCGTAACCGTGTTAACCAGCTCGGCGTAGCCGAACCGCTGGTGCAGCGCCAGGGTTCTGACCGTATCGTGGTCGAACTGCCAGGGATTCAGGATACTGCGCGCGCGAAAGAGATCCTTGGCGCGACCGCAACGCTGGAGTTCCGCCTGGTGAACACCAACGTGGATGCCACGGCGGCAGCGAACGGCCGCGTGCCGGGCGACTCCGAAGTGAAAGACACCCGTGAAGGCCAGCCGATTGTGCTGTACAAGCGGGTGATCCTGACCGGCGATCATATCACCGACTCGACCTCGACCATGGACGAGTACAACCAGCCGCAGGTTAACATCTCGCTGGACAGCGCTGGCGGCAACGCCATGTCCAACTTCACCAAGGACAACATCGGCAAACCGATGGCGACCCTGTTCGTGGAGTACAAGGACAGCGGCAAGAAAGACGCCAACGGCCGCTCGGTACTGGTTAAGCAGGAAGAAGTCATCAACGTTGCCAACATTCAATCGCGTCTGGGCAACAGCTTCCGTATTACCGGCATCGGTAATCCGAATGAAGCACGTCAACTGTCGCTGCTGCTGCGCGCCGGTGCGCTGATTGCACCAATCCAGATCGTGGAAGAGCGTACCATCGGTCCAACCCTGGGGATGCAAAACATCACTCAAGGTCTGGAAGCCTGTCTGTGGGGCCTGGTCGCGTCGATCGTGTTCATGGTGGTCTGGTACCGTAAATTCGGTGTGATTGCGACCAGCGCGCTGGTTGCCAACCTGGTGCTGATTGTCGGCGTCATGTCGCTGTTGCCAGGGGCAACGCTGACCATGCCGGGCATTGCCGGTATCGTGCTGACGCTGGCGGTGGCGGTTGATGCCAACGTGCTGATCAACGAACGTATCAAGGAAGAGCTGAAGAACGGACGCTCCGTTCAGCAAGCGATCCATGAGGGCTATAAGGGCGCGTTCTCCAGTATCATCGATGCCAACATCACCACGCTTATCACCGCGATTATTCTGTACGCAGTGGGCACCGGTTCGATTAAAGGCTTTGCGATTACCACCGCGATTGGTGTGGCGACGTCCATGTTCACCGCGATCGTCGGTACCCGTGCCATCGTCAACCTGCTTTACGGCGGCAAACGCATTAACAAGCTGTCTATCTGAGGAGTGCGTTGTGGCACAGGATTATACTGTTGAACAACTCAACTACGGCCGTAAAGTGTATGACTTTATGCGCTGGGATTACGTGGCCTTCGGCATCTCATTGCTGCTGTTGATCGCGTCGATTACCGTAATGTCGGTTCGTGGCTTTAACTGGGGTCTGGATTTCACCGGCGGTACGGTGATTGAAATCAACCTGGAACAGCCGGCGAACCTGGATCTGATGCGCGATACGCTGGAAAAGGCCGGGTTCAAGGATCCGGTTCTGCAGAACTTTGGCAGCAGCCGCGACATCATGGTGCGTATGCCTCCGGTGACCGGCCCTGCCGGTCAGGAGCTGGGCAACAAGGTGATCAGCGTGATTAACGCGTCAGTGGATAAAAACGCCACCGTCAAGCGCGTTGAGTTCGTTGGCCCGAGCGTGGGTAGTGAATTGGCGCAAAACGGCGGCATGGCGCTGCTGGTGGCGTTGATCTGTATCTTGATTTACGTTGGTTTCCGCTTTGAATGGCGTCTGGCGGCTGGGGCGGTTATTGCGCTGGCACACGACGTGGTGATCACCCTCGGGGTGCTGTCACTGTTCCATATCGAAGTCGATCTGACCATCGTGGCGTCCTTGATGTCGGTCATCGGCTACTCGTTGAACGACAGCATCGTGGTTTCCGACCGTATTCGTGAGAACTTCCGCAAGATCCGTCGCGGTACCTCTTACGAAATTATCAACGTGTCGCTGACCCAGACGCTGAGCCGTACATTGATGACCTCCGGGACCACCCTGATGGTGGTACTGATGCTGTACATCTTTGGCGGTGCGATGCTGCATGGCTTCTCGCTGGCGATGCTGATCGGCGTGTCCATCGGTACCGTATCCTCCATCTACGTCGCGTCTGCGCTGGCGTTGAAGCTGGGTATGAAGCGTGAACACATGCTGCAGCAGAAAGTAGAGAAAGAAGGCGCCGATCAGCCTTCAATTCTGCCCTGATTGCGGTAGGTCAAGCTGAAAAAAGAGCGCCGATTGGCGCTCTTTTTTTATTTTGATGACGCAGTCGGCATTGGTGTAGGCCGAGGGAGCCGGCAGCGTGGTGAACGGGGTTATTTTGCCACGTCAGCGCCGAGCGGCTCGACCTCGTGCAGGCGAATGTAACCCAGCTGTTGCGGAGTTACGCCGCTGAAACGCAGCTCAAAGCTCTGCTCGGTTTTCGACAGCAGAGATTCACCGCTCTGGATAGGCTGCGAAAGCGCTCCGGCGCTCTGCAACTGGCCGTTGGCGTCCAGTTGACCCCATTCCACCATGGCCTTGAAGGCTGGCAGCGATTTACCGGAGAGCGTGCGTATATGCAGTATTGCCTGGGTACCGTTAGCTTCGGTCTTCACATGGCTAAGTGATACGCTCAGTTCGCCGAGTGCGCTTTGCAAACGTGCGCCAGTATTGGCGGTCGGCAGCAGATACACGCCGCTGGCGGAGTTGCTGTTCAACTGATTCTGGCGCTCCAGCGCCGTGGCCTGGTCGGTTAGCGTATTCAGCTTTTGGTTCAGCTCGACCATCTGGTTCTGCAATTTCGGCACTTCGCGATTCTGCGCGCAGCCAGCCAGCGTAACCAGGGCGCCAAGCAAGAGAACTTTACGATAACTAATTGTCATGGCAGTGATTTCCTATTCAATAACTCCTGTTATCAGCTTAGTCGCAATCGCGATGAAAGTCATGCGCACACCGGTACAATGCCGCGTCAAGCGGCGTGGCGTCGCAACAAATGCCCATGCCCTTTGTTGTAACCAAACTTCGCGGTAAACTATTCTCAACTATGAGAACGCTTGTCAGGACGTGTTATGCATTGCCCTTTTTGCGCTGCTGTTGATACCAAAGTGATTGATTCCCGTCTGGTAGGCGATGGCTCACAGGTGCGCCGTCGTCGTCAGTGTCTGGTTTGTAACGAACGCTTTACCACCTTTGAGGTGGCGGAACTGGTGATGCCGCGCGTGATCAAAAGTGACGAGGTACGTGAGCCTTTCAATGAGGACAAGCTGCGTCGCGGCATGCTGAAAGCGCTGGAAAGCGCCCGGTCAGCTCCGATGATGTGGAAAACGCCATCAACCATATAAAATCCCAGTTGCGGGCCACCGGCGAGCGTGAAGTGCCGACGAAAATGGTCGGCAATCTGGTAATGGACGCGCTGAAGAAACTGGACAAGGTGGCTTACATCCGCTTTGCTTCGGTTTATCGCAGTTTTGAAGATATCCGCGAGTTCGGCGAAGAGATCGCCAGGCTCCAGGACTGACAGGTTTCGAAATGCACAACGACGAATTGTATATGGCGCGCGCCTTTGAACTGGCGCGGTTAGGGCGATTTACTACCGCGCCGAATCCCAACGTCGGCTGCGTCATTGTGCGCGATGGCCAGATCGTTGGTGAGGGGTATCATCTGCGCGCCGGTGAACCGCATGCCGAAGTGCATGCGCTGCGCATGGCCGGTAAGCGTGCACGCGGTGCCACCGCCTACGTTACGCTGGAACCCTGTAGCCATCATGGCCGCACGCCGCCGTGTGCCGACGCCCTGATCGATGCCGGCGTCAGCCGCGTGGTGGCGGCGATGCAGGATCCCAATCCGCAGGTCGCCGGGCGCGGGCTGTACAAACTGCAGCAGGCGGGCATCGAGGTGCGGCATGGCCTGATGCTGGCCGAAGCCGAAGCGGTCAACCTGGGGTTCCTCAAGCGCATGCGTACCGGTTTCCCCTATGTGCAACTCAAACTGGGGGCTTCACTCGATGGCTGCACCGCGATGGCTTCCGGTGAAAGCCAGTGGATTACCTCCCCCCAGGCGCGTCAGGACGTACAGCGTTTACGCGCCGAAAGTGCGGCGATACTCAGTACCAGCGCCACCGTGCTGGCGGACGATCCATCGCTGACGGTGCGTTGGGATGAACTGGACGCAGAAACTCAGCGTAGCTATCCGCGTGAAAACCTGCGCCAGCCGCTGCGGATCATTCTCGACGGTCACAACCGCGTCACGCCTCAGCATAAGTTGATCCAGCAACCCGGCACCACCTGGCTGGCGCGTTTACAGCCGGATCAGGGTTTATGGCCACAAAACGTCGAACAGTTGCAATTCCCGGCGCACGGCGGCGGTATCGATCTGGTGGTGATGATGATGCAGTTGGCGAAACGTCAGGTGAATTCGATCTGGGTGGAAGCGGGCGCCCGGCTGTCCGGTGCATTATTGCAGGCCGGCCTGGTAGACGAGCTCATTTTGTACATCGCGCCAAAACTGTTGGGGGATAATGGCCGTGGCCTTTGTCACCTGCCGGGACTGGAACAACTGATCGATGCACCGGAGTTCGTCTTCAGCGAGGTGCGGCAGGTCGGGCCGGATTTACGCTTGCGCCTGAAAGCCAAACACCCGTAATCAGCCCT
This sequence comes from Serratia odorifera, assembly GCF_900635445.1. NCBI lineage: Bacteria > Pseudomonadati > Pseudomonadota > Gammaproteobacteria > Enterobacterales > Yersiniaceae > Serratia > Serratia odorifera. Next base: position 376,234 of record NZ_LR134117.1, on the reverse strand, counting down.
GCAGCACGGTAGCCCGTCGGGTTTTACAAAACCGCCGCGCAGGCGTGCAAAGAATATGATAGAATCCGCCCCCCTGCGGGGTATTGAACCCATTTTTAAGGAAAGCCCATGAACGTTATCGAAGGTGTTGTTGCTACTCCAAATGCCCGTGTGGCGATCGCAATTGCACGTTTTAACAATTTCATCAACGACAGCCTGCTGGAAGGCGCCATCGATGCGCTGAAACGCATTGGCCAGGTTGCAGACGACAATATCACCGTTGTCTGGGTACCGGGTGCCTATGAGCTGCCGTTGACCGCTCGCGTGTTGGCCAATACTGGCAAGTACGACGCCGTTATCGCGCTGGGCACGGTGATCCGCGGGGGAACCGCGCATTTTGAATATGTGGCAGGCGAAGCCAGTTCTGGCCTGGGCAGCGTTTCTCTGAACGCTGAAATCCCGGTTGCCTTTGGCGTTCTGACCACCGAAAGCATCGAACAAGCGATCGAGCGTGCCGGCACCAAAGCGGGCAACAAAGGCGCAGAAGCTGCCCTGACCGCACTTGAAATGATTAATGTTATCAAAGCTATTAAAGCCTGAATTTAGTTAAGGGGAATTCCGTGAAACCTGCTGCTCGTCGCCGCGCTCGTGAGTGCGCTGTTTCAAGCGCTTTACTCTTGGCAGTTGTCAAAAAATGACATTGCCGATGTTGAATTACAGTTCCTGACGGAGCAGGGATGTCAAAGACGTTGACATCGCCTATTTTCGCGAGCTGCTGTCCGGCGTGGCAGTGAATGCAGGTACGTTGGATGCTCTGATGGCGCCTTACCTGTCTCGTCAGCTCGAAGAGCTGGGCCAGGTAGAAAAAGCGGTGCTGCGCATTGCGCTGTTTGAGCTGAAAATGCGTGAAGATGTCCCTTACAAAGTGGCAATCAATGAAGCGATCGAACTGGCGAAAACCTTCGGTGCCGAAGATAGCCACAAGTTTGTGAATGGCGTGCTGGATAAAGCAGCGCCAAGCATCCGCAAGAAGAAATAAATTTTAAGGCCGGTTTACCGGCCTTAAATTCATCTGTACACCACGTCATTCATTTTGCACCGCCCGGTGCAGCGATTCCTGGTTTTGACCAAGTCAATGGCAGGGGACAGGGCCGAGTGGATAATATGAGCGATGAAAAGTCTATTGGAATATGATTATGGCATGCGGCGAATTTGACCTCATTGCCCGCTATTTTGACCGGTTCAAGAGCGTACGCCGGGACGTACAGTTGGGCATTGGAGATGACTGCGCACTGCTGACAGTGGCAGAAAAACAGCTTTTGGCCGTCAGTACCGATACCCTGGTTGCGGGCGTTCACTTCCTGCCGGATATCGATCCGGCCGATCTTGGCTACAAGGCGCTGGCGGTAAACCTCAGCGATCTGGCGGCGATGGGCGCCGATCCTGCCTGGTTATCGCTGGCATTGACCTTGCCAAGCGTTGATGAGAGCTGGTTGAAGGCCTTTAGCGATAGCCTGTTCGAGCAGCTCAATTATTATGGCATGCAGCTGATTGGCGGTGACACCACCCGTGGCCCGCTCAGCATGACACTGACCATCAATGGCCTGATCCCTGCCGGACGCGCATTAACGCGTGGTGGGGCGCGTATCGGCGACTGGATTTACGTTACCGGTACGCTGGGTGACAGCGCCGCCGGTTTGGCCATTTTACAGGATCGTCTGTCGGTAGCCGATGCCAGCGCGCGCAATTATCTGTTGGGACGTCATTTACGGCCGCAGCCACGGGTATTGCAAGGGCAGGCGTTGCGCGATCTGGCCAGTGCGGCGATCGACCTTTCCGACGGTCTGATTTCCGATCTGAAACACCTGTTGAAAGCCAGTGAGTGCGGCGCGCGTATCGATCTGGGTGAATTGCCGATGTCGCAGGCGCTGACCGGCCATAGCGATGCCGAGCAGGCATTGCGCTGGGCGTTGACCGGCGGCGAGGATTACGAACTGTGCTTTACGGTGCCGGAGATCAACCGTGGCGCGCTGGAAGTGGCGCTGAGCCATTTGGGCGCCGATTACACCTGTATTGGCCAGATAGGGCCGCTTTCCGAAGGCCTGCAATTCTTGCGCGACGACAAGGCGGTGGATTTGCCGTGGGCCGGTTTTGATCACTTTAGCGTGGAATAGGGCATTGCATGGATGAAGCGACGCGCCGGTTGCGTTTAAGCAACCCATGGCACCTGCTGGCCACCGGCTTCGGCAGTGGACTCTCGCCGATCATGCCCGGCACCGTCGGGTCATTGGCGGCGATACCGTTCTGGTTGCTGCTGATCCAGTTACCGTGGCAGCTCTATTCGCTGTTGGTGATGTTCAGCATCTGTATCGGTGTCTATCTGTGCCATCAGACGGCGAAAGACATGCGTGTGCACGATCATGGCAGCATCGTCTGGGATGAGTTTGTCGGGATGTGGATCACGCTGATGGCGTTGCCTATCAACGACTGGCGCTGGGTTGCCGGCGGTTTTGTGATTTTCCGCCTGCTGGATATCTGGAAACCGTGGCCGATTCGCTGGTTTGATCGCAACGTGCACGGCGGCATGGGCATCATGATCGACGATATCGTCGCCGGGGTAATTGCCGCCGGGGTGATCTATCTGATAGGTCACCATTGGCCGATCGGACTATTTTGATCGTGTAACGGGGCGCCAGCGAGCGCCCCGTTGGTTATTCAAACCCGGTGACGCGATGCGGCACATAGGCCGTTTCCAATTCGGCAATGTCAAGCGAGCTCAACGTCAGATCGACGGCGGCAATGGCGTCTTCCAGTTGCTCGCTGCGCGAGGCGCCGACAATCGGGGTGGTGACGACCGGTTTACTCAGCAGCCAGGCCAGCGCCACCTGAGCGCGCGAAACGCCGCGCTGTTCGGCGATGGTCGCTACACGTTCGGCAATGATCTGGTCAGTGCCTGCGGTGTCGTCATACAGGCTTTTGCCAAACTCGTCCGAGACCAGACGGGCGGTGCTCTCACCCCACGGACGCGTTAGTCGTCCGCGCGCCAGCGGGCTCCATGGCATGACGGCAATCCCTTCCGCCGCGCACAATGGCAGCATTTCACGCTCTTCTTCCCGCTGAATCAGATTATATTGGTTTTGCATGGTGGCAAAGCGCGTCCAGCCGTGTAAATCGGCGGTGTAAAGCGCTTTGGCAAACTGCCAGGCATACATCGACGAGGCGCCGATATAACGAGCCTTACCGGCCTTGACCACCTCATGCAGCGCTTCCAGTGTTTCTTCGAGCGGCGTCTCGTAATCCCAGCGGTGGATTTGCAGCAGATCGACATAATCGGTGCCCAGTCGCTTCAGGCTATCGTCGATCGATTGCATAATCTTGCCGCGCGACAGGCCACGCTCCAGATTGCTAAGCGGAAAGTACACTTTGGTGGCGATCACCACCTGGTCACGGCGCGCATAATCACGTAGCGCACGGCCGACGATCTCTTCGCTGCTGCCGTCTGAATAGCTGTTGGCGGTGTCAAAAAAGTTGATGCCCGCTTCTAGCGCTTGTTTGAGCAGCGGGCGACTGCTCTCTTCCGGCAGGGTCCAGGCGTGATTGCCACGATTGGGTTCGCCATAGGTCATGCAACCCAGACAGATGCGGGATACGTTAAGATCGGTATTACCCAGTTTTACATACTTCATGCTTGCCTCCGGTTTAGCTCCGACAGTAACTGTAGCGGATTATCGGGGCGCGAGGAGGGGGATATTGAACAAAAGGGGCTTCAGTGAAGCCCCAGAAGGTTTATTCTGCCAGCCAGTTGGTGATTTGGCGTTGAATACCGGCGGCATCAAGGCCCAGATCGTGGCGGATCTCGTCCTGGCCACCCTGCGGTACAAAGGCGTCCGGCAGGCCGATGTTCAGCACCGGTACTACGCGGCGTTTGGCCATTAACAGTTCATTAACGCCGCTGCCGGCACCGCCCATGATGGCGTTTTCCTCCAGCGTCACCAGTGCTTGGTGGCTGGCGGCCATTTCCAGCACCAGCGCTTCATCCAGCGGTTTGACGAAACGCATGTCGACCAGCGTGGCATTGAGCGCCTCGGCGGCCAACTGTGCTTCCGGCAGCAGGGTGCCGAAGTTGAGAATGGCGACTTTCTCGCCTTCGCGGCGTACCACGCCTTTACCCAGCGGCAACGCGGCCAGCGGCTCCAGTGTGGCACCGGTACCGTTGCCACGCGGGTAACGCACCGCGCTTGGGCCGTCGTTGTGGTGATAGCCGGTAAACAGCATTTGACGGCATTCGTTTTCATCGCTCGGCGTCATGATCACCATATTCGGGATACAACGCAGGAAGGAGAGATCGAACGCCCCTTGGTGGGTCTGCCCATCGGCACCGACAATACCGCCGCGATCGATGGCGAACAGCACCGGCAAATTCTGGATCGCCACGTCGTGGATCACCTGATCGTAGGCGCGTTGCAGGAAGGTGGAGTAAATCGCCACCACCGGCTTGTAACCGCCAATCGCCAGGCCGGCGGCAAAGGTGACCGCGTGCTGTTCGGCGATCGCCACGTCGAAGTATTGCTGTGGGTAATCGCGAGAAAATTGCACCATGCCCGAGCCTTCGCGCATCGCGGGCGTGATGGCCATCAGGGCGCTGTCCTTGGCGGCGGTTTCACACAGCCATTCGCCAAATATTTTAGAATAGGTCGGCAGACCGCCGGCGCTCTTCGGCAGAGTGCCGCTGGCCGGATCGAACTTGGGTACCGCATGGAAGCTGATCGGATCCTTTTCTGCCGGCGCATAACCACGGCCTTTCTTGGTCATGATATGCAGCAGCTGTGGCCCTTTCAGATCGCGCATGTTCTTCAGCGTGGCGACCAGTCCCTGTACGTCGTGACCGTCGACCGGGCCGATGTAATTAAAGCCCAGCTCTTCGAACAGCGTGCCCGGAACTACCATACCCTTCAAATGTTCTTCGGTGCGCTTGATCAGTTCCTTGATCGGCGGCAGGCCGGAAAGCACTTTTTTGCCGCCTTCGCGCAGCGTGGAATACAGTTTTCCCGACAGCAATTGCGCCAGATGGTTATTCAACGCGCCGACGTTTTCCGAGATCGACATTTCGTTGTCGTTCAAGACCACCAGCATGTCCGGATCGATGTCGCCGGCGTGATTCATTGCTTCAAATGCCATACCGGCGGTAATCGCGCCGTCGCCAATCACGCATACCGTACGGCGGCCCTTGCCTTCGCGTGCGGCGGCTACGGCCATGCCCAGGCCGGCGCTGATCGACGTCGATGAATGGCCAACCGACAACACGTCGTATTCGCTTTCAGCGCGCCAAGGGAAAGGATGCAAGCCATTCTTTTGGCGAATGGTCGAGATGCGATCGCGGCGACCGGTTAGAATTTTATGCGGGTAGGCCTGGTGACCAACATCCCATACCAGATGATCGAACGGGGTGTTGTAAACGTAGTGCAACGCCACCGTCAGTTCGACGGTACCCAGCCCGGAAGCAAAGTGGCCGCTCGAGCGGCTGACGCTGTCCAGCAAATATTGCCGCAGCTCGTCGCACAGCTTCGGCAGGCTTTCTTTTGGCAACGAGCGGAGTTCCTCGGGGTTATCCGCCAGCGCCAACGTTGGGTATTTGGCTATATCAAGACTCATTCGATACTCATATCAGAGGTATGCCATTAATTGTCCATTGAGCCTGTGGCACAATGACAGCCAATGGCGATAACGTCACACGTTAATTGTCGCGTTCAATAATGAAGCTGGCTAACGCCCTTAATGGCGCGGTATTGTAAGAGTGTGCCGCCAGCGTATCCAGCGCGGCCAAGGCTTCCAGGTGCAAATCGCTGGCTTTGGCTTTGGCGTTTTCCAACCCGAGCAGCGCAGGATAGGTGCTCTTGCCATGCTGCTGGTCGGCCCCTTGGCGCTTTCCTATTTTGGCAGTTTCGCCGATGACGTCGAGAATGTCATCCTGAACCTGGAACGCCAGGCCAATCGCCGCGGCGTAACGATCGAGCTGCACCAACGCCGCTCGGCCCGGTTCACCCGCTGCCAGCGCGCCCAGGCGCACCGCGGCGCGGATCAATGCCCCGGTTTTAAGCCGGTGGATCTGCTCCAGCGCTTCCAGATTAATCTGACGACCCTCGGCCGCCAGATCCAGAGCCTGACCGCCGCACATGCCGGCAACGCCGCTGGCGCCGGCCAGTTCAGACACCATCGCCAACCTGTCGCGCAGCGCGACGTCGGGCATATCGGCATCGGCCAGGATCGAGAATGCCAGCGTTTGCAGCGCGTCGCCGGCCAGGATGGCATTGGCTTCGCCAAACTTGATGTGGCAGGTCGGCTGGCCACGGCGTAGATCGTCATTGTCCATCGCCGGCAGATCGTCGTGGATCAGCGAATAGGCATGGATGCATTCTATGGCGGCAGCCGGCACATCGAGATTATTCAGCGATACACCGAACATCTCGCCAGTAGCGTAAACCAGGAACGGGCGCAGGCGCTTTCCACCCAATAACGCGCCGTGACGCATGGCTTCGACCATCGCGTCTTTATTAAACGGCAGCGGGGCGATAAACCCCAGTAACGCATCGTCGGCACGTTGACGATAAACCTGCAACTGGCTGTTAAAGTCAGACATCAATAATTACTCGGCATCCGGGGTAAAAGACGTTAATGCGGCATCATCGTTGCTATCGTTCAATAAAATCTGTACGCGCTGCTCCGCCTGCTGCAACTTTTGCTGACCCTGACGCGCCAATTGTACGCCGCGCTCAAATTGATTCAACGCGTCTTCCAGCGGCAGCTCGCCGGATTCCAGGCGTGTCACGATGCTCTCCAGCTCGGTGAGGGAGTTTTCAAAACTGACGTTTTGCTCGGTACTGTCTGATTGCGCGGGTTTTTTAGGCATAATTTTCTTTTTACATCATCATGTGAACAGTGGCGCCAGAGCCTATCCTAGCGGATCTTGATTAGCAAATCATGGCGTGCGCGTGTGGTTTTGTGCGCAGAGCCATACCAGATGGTGATATACTCCGCACCGTTAATTTTATCTGACCATAAAGACCGCCATGAAGTTTATCATTAAATTGTTCCCGGAAATCACCATCAAGAGTCAATCTGTGCGCTTGCGCTTCATTAAGATTCTGACGACCAACATCCGTAACGTTCTGAAGCAGTATGATGAAACCCTGGCGGTTGTTCGTCATTGGGACTTCATCGAAGTCCGCGCCAAGGACGAAAACCAGCGTCCGGTGATTGCCGATGCGCTGACGCGTATCCCCGGTATTCACCATATTCTGGAAGTGGAAGATCGTGAATACACCGATATCCACCATATTTTTGAACAAACGCTGGAGGCCTATCGCCAACAGTTGGAAGGTAAGACCTTCTGCGTGCGGGTAAAACGTCGCGGCAAGCAGGATTTCAATTCGCAGGACGTGGAACGTTACGTTGGCGGCGGCCTGAATCAGCATATTGAGAGCGCGCGCGTCAATCTGACGCGTCCCCAGGTAACGGTTAACCTGGAGATCGAAGACGACAAGCTGATGCTGGTGAAGGCGCGTCGCGAAGGTATCGGCGGTTATCCGATCGGTACCCAGGAAGACGTGATGTCGCTGATTTCCGGTGGCTTCGACTCCGGCGTCTCCAGCTATATGCTGATGCGTCGCGGCTGTCGGGTACATTATTGTTTCTTCAACCTCGGCGGCTCGGCGCATGAAATCGGCGTCAAGCAGGTGGCGCACTATTTGTGGAACCGTTTCGGCAGTTCGCACAAGGTGCGTTTCGTGGCGATTGATTTTGAACCGGTGGTCGGTGAGATCCTGGAAAAGGTCGATGACGGCCAGATGGGCGTGGTGCTGAAACGCATGATGGTGCGCGCAGCGTCTAAAGTGGCGGAGCGCTACGGCGTGCAGGCATTGGTGACCGGCGAAGCGCTGGGACAGGTTTCCAGCCAGACGCTGACCAACCTGCGCCTGATTGACAACGCCTCTGACACGTTGATCCTGCGGCCGCTGATTTCGCACGACAAAGAGCACATCATTAACGTCGCGCGGCAGATCGGTACCGAAGATTTCGCCAAAACCATGCCGGAATACTGTGGCGTGATCTCCAAAAATCCAACGGTAAAAGCGGTCAAAGAGAAAATCGAAGAAGAAGAAGGGCATTTCGACTTCGAGATCCTCGAGCGTGTGGTGCGCGAAGCCAAGAACGTCGATATCCGTACCATCGCCAGCGATATGCAACAGCAGGTCACCGAAGTGGAAACCGTGGCGGCATTTGGCGCCGACGAGGTGATACTGGATATTCGTGCGATTGACGAACAGGATGAGCGACCATTGCAACTGCAGCAGGTCGAGGTGAAGTCGCTGCCGTTTTATAAGCTTGGCAGCCAGTTTGCCGATCTGGATCAGAGTAAAACCTATCTGCTGTACTGTGAGCGTGGCGTAATGAGCCGCTTGCAGGCGCTGTACCTGATTGAGCAGGGCTACGGCAATATCAAGGTCTACCGCCCGTAGTCCTACCGACCAAGCATTGCCGGCGTTGTCTGACGCCGGCTTGCTTATCCCTTCATTGTCCTGCCGCGGTGTCCGCCAGCGTTACTTCCCATTATACGGCTTCGAATATATAAATATATTTACTGAAGTTTCTTTATTATTTTCATATTAAATATATTAAGAAATAATTGATTTTTTAATTTACGACTATCGTTATAGTTGATTTCTGTCGCAATGATTGAGCGACTGCCTGTTATTCACTGCTAGGTAATTGTCGCGGATCTGATGCTTTTAATCATAATTAATTTATGTATTTTCCGTCGTGTTTATCGGTCGTGTGAATTATTTGCGTAAGTTGTTAGCTTACGTTTTTTATAAAGGAATAATCCGCTGGCGCACCGGCTGTTTTGAACGTCAAGCTGGCGAGTGGGTTATATGAAAATAATGGATGAGTTATTTTATGCAAGGAGAAGGCCAATGGAAATCACAAGGGTAACGCTGCTTTCTGCATTGACGCTGCTGGGGTCGAGTCTGTCCGCCCAGGCGGAAATCACCCCGCAAGCCGCGGGTGCAGTGAGCCAGGTCAATCAGGTACCGGTAGTGAACATCAACGCGCCGAGTCAGGATGGCGTATCCCATAACCGCTATTCGCAATTTGACGTCGAGGCGCAGGGCGCGATCCTGAATAACAGCCTTGCCGGTGCACAAACCACGCTGGCTGGCGCGGTAGCGGGAAATAGTCAATTTAACGGTCGTGCCGCGACGGTTATTCTCAATGAGGTTGATTCAGCCAATAAAAGTATTCTTAATGGTATGGTGGAAGTGGCCGGGCAGCGCGCCGACGTGGTGATTGCCAATAAAACAGGTATCACCTGTAACGGCTGCGGGTTTATTAACGCCAGCAACGGCGTATTAACCACAGGGGAATTACAGTTCAGCAATGGCACCTTTAGCGGTTATCGGGTCGAGCAAGGGAATATCCTGGTGGATGGCCAGGGCATGAAAAAGGGTGACGTCGACTACACGGCGATCATTGCTCGCACCGCCAACGTCAACGCCGCGATACATGCCGATGCGCTGTTTGTCTCCGCCGGCAAGAAAACGCTCACTGCGGATTTGTCTGGTGCCAGCAATGCCGCGTTTTCTCGCGACAGGCCTGAGGTGTTGATTGATGTTTCCGAGCTGGGCGGAATGTATGCCGGCAAGATCAGGCTGGTGGCCAATGAAAACGGCGTTGGCGTTAATAGCGCCAATGCCAATGCGGCGCAGCAACGCTCCGGCGGCGCATTCAACCATATCAGCGTTGCCAACCGTGGTCAGATTTTTGCCAAGGGCGGCAGTGCCAGCATCAGCGCGACGACGCTATACAATCAGCGTGATATCGGCGCGGATCGGCTGAGCATTAGCGCGACCCAGTTGCAAAATGACGGCAACATCCTCGGGCCGAACGTATCGGTGACGGCGACCGAATTGCAAAACAACGCTCTGTTCCACGCTAATCGGCTGCAGGTCGCCGCTACCCGCCTGACTAACCGCGGCAAGATGCAGTCGCTGAACGCCCCGTTGTCGCTCAATGCCACCACGCTGCGTAATGACGGACAACTGTTGTCCGGCAGCAGGTTGCAGATCGGTAGCAGCAATATGCTGAACGGCAAAAACGGCGTAATTAAAGCGAACGACAAGGTCAATATCCAAGGCACCACTCTCAATAACGCTGGCAAAATTTCCTCGCTGAATTCATCGGTGAGTCTTAGCGACACCACTTTCCGCAATAGCGGCAGCGTGACCGCAGCGAGCACCGTCAGCCACGTTGGCACCAGTTTCCGCAACGAGGGCACCATGACCGCCGGCAACGGGGTGGTGACCAATAACGGGCGGGATATCAATAAGCCGTTGCCGCCGCGCAAACGTCCAACATACGGTTGGCCGTTTAGCTGGTAGAACAGAGGCAATTGCCTCCGCCAGCGTGCGGAGGCGTTGGCGGGCAAAAATGAAAAAATCGCTTCTTATCGGATTGCTGGCTGCCGCGATCGGCATTGACGCTCATGCTGAGCAGTACCCGCCACAGCTTAAAGAGGTCATCGCTCAGGAAAGCATTATCAGCGATACGCAGCGCAAGCTGTTGCCGTCGGCGCCTGCCAGCCTGATGGCGGAATCGGAGCATCCGCCGTCGTTCGATCCGCTTATTGTTGAGTCGCCCTGTGTGGTGATTCATCACGTCGCGCTGCCGACAGAGCGGCAGAATCCACGCGCTTTCAACCGGCTGGCACAATCCGCTGTTGGGCACTGCCTGGGTAGTCAGGGGTTGGCGCATATGCAAAGACAACTGCAAAATCAACTGATTGCCAGAGGTTACATCACTTCGCGGGTACGCCTGGTCAGCGAGGGGCGTGCAGCGGAAAGGTTGACGGTTGATGTGGATTACGGTCGCATTGGGCTGTTGAACATGCGTGCTGGCAGTAGCCCGCATTTTCATCCGGCGTTCACCTTTCCTCTGGCACCAGGCGAGGTGCTGGATCTGCGGCGTGTGGAACAAGGGCTGGAGAACATCGGGCTGATACCCGGTGTGCTCAGCGATATCCGCATTGTTCCGGGAGCCCGTCCCGGAGAGAGCGACATCGAGATCTTTCGCCGCCAGGATAAATATTGGCGCGTAACCGCCTGGCTGGATGATGCGGGCACGCGCTCAACCGGCCGTTACCAGGCCGGTGGCGCGTTATATCTGGATAATCTGGCTGGCGTAAACGACGTGTTGTATGCCTCGGCGGCACGTAGCATTTTTGCGGCCCAAGGCCGAGACAGTGCAAGCCGCGCGTTGTACTACAGTCTGCCGCTTGGTTTTTGGAGCCTCGGCGCGTTGGCGGGCGACAGTCGTTACCAGCAGACCATCAATGGCCATGCAGTAGATTACCGTTATCTCGGCCGCTCCGAGTATTGGGGGATGCAGGCGCGATACACTCTCGCACGCGGCATGAATCAAAAGACCATGCTGAACGGCCAGTTGCTGCAACGCAGCTACCGCTATTATCTGAATGATACCGAGATTGCCCTGCAACGCGCCAGCCTGACCAGCCTGAAGCTGGGGGCAAGCCACTTGCACTACACCGCAGACGCGCAGATCTCCCTGGCCATTGACGCGGTGGTGGGAAGCGGCGCCGACAATCGGCAACCTATGATGCAGTTTGCTGGTAGCGTGCTGCGCCCGTTTACGCTTTCTGACTATCGTCTGCGTTATCTTGGTGAGCTGTCAGGGCAAATCGCCGATGCGATGCAACCGGTACAGGACAAGTGTTTTATTGGCGATCGTTCGACGGTAAGGGGATTTCGCGGTGACAATAAACTGATCGGCAGCAACGGAGGCTATCTACGCAATACGCTGATGCTGGAGCTCAACATGCTACAACCCTACGTTGGGGTTGATTACGGACAACTGCGTCAGCATCAGGGCGATGTCGGCGGCAAACTGGCTGGCGGCGTCTTCGGTATACAAACCGATAAGGGGCCATTTTTCATGGATATTTTTGCCGGCATGCCGTTGATCAAACCGGCAGCGTTGCCAGCCGATCGTCTGGTGCTGGGGTTCTCCAGTCAAATCGGTTTTTGATCGCCTGCCGGCGCAATGTAGCGCCGGCCATCTGGCCTAATTTTCTTCGCCGTCGCGGTAATCGTACATCCCTGGGATCAATACCAGCTGTGCGGCTACTTCAGCCGCTTTGGCTTTCCCCCAACAGCAGGTCGATCAATTTCAGGCTGAACTCCATGGCGGTACCGGGACCTTGGCTGGTCAGCAACTTTACCCGTGCGTCATACACCACGCGGCGTTCCATCCATTTATCTTGCGGGATTTGCTGTTTCAAACCAGGAAAGCCGGTCATATTCCCGACCGGGAACAGATCGTGATGCTGTAAAACCAGCGCTGGTGCGGCGCAAATGGCAGCAACGTACTTACCTTGTAAATGCATTTGCCGCACTTTTTCTACCAGTAGCGGGCTGTCACGGAAACACTCCGCGCCTTTGACTCCGCCGGGCAGCACGATAGCGTCAAATGGCTGGTCAACAATAGCTACCAGTGGGGCATCCGCCAGCAGCTTTACACCGCGTGAACAGACAATGGTCAGATCGCCATCGCCAGCTACGCTGGCGGTCGTGACGTCAATGCCGGCGCGAACCAGCAAGTCGATGGCGGTGACGGCTTCGGTTTCTTCGCTACCAGGCGCCAGACAGACCAATACGTTCATAAACACTTTCCTTTCGCTTAATCAAATCAAACAGCCGGGCATTTTCCTCTAGGATAAGGCCGTGGCTGCGCGCCCGACGCAGTAGATAACCGGTAATGTAATCGATCTCGGTGTGCCGTTGGGCGCGGATGTCCTGCAACATCGAAGAAATATTATCCGCTGTACTTTCAATAACCTGCATGACGTAATACTGCAAACCTTCGCATGAGGTATGGTGTCCTTCCATTTCCATTACGCTGGAAACCTCGCGACAAATCGCCGTTATCTGCGCCGGGTATTGCACTAAATCGCCATTGCGGCAGTCATACAGCGCAGTGAGCGGATTAATGACACAGTTTACCGCCAGTTTTTGCCAGTTGGCGGCGGCAATATTATTGTGCCAGGCGACGTCTGGCAGCGCCTGATGCAATACTTCCGCCAAATGACTGAGCTGGGTGGCCGCCGGGCTGGTTGGGCCAATATGGGTGGTACCATTGGCGACATGAATAATGGTATTGCCATCGTGGCGTGCGGCGTGGGTGGTGGTGCCTTGCAGCATCGGCTGCTGCGTGGCCGGTAGCTCATCTTGCGTACCCATGCCGTTGTGCAATAACAAAATGGCGCACTGCGGATTCAGCTTGGGCAATAGCGAGCTGACCGCGCCAGAAACCTGCCAGGCTTTGAGCGTCACCAGCAGCAATTCGCTCTGGCTCAGGTGTTCGGGATCGTTGGTAGGCAAATTGCGATTAAAGGAATTGCCCTCTGGCTCGATGACGTTAACCGCGCAAAACGGCTGCGGAACGCGTAACCATCCCTGCACATCATGGCCTTGCTGATAAAGCCGCGCAAGCCACAGTTGCCCGAGTGCACCGCAACCAAGAATTGTTATTTTCATCCAGCCTCCTTGGAGTAACGGCGGTTTTCCCGCGCATATATCAGGTTTATTATAGACTTTTCCGTTGTGATTCGGGGGCTGAGCGTGGCATTGGCGTTTTGCCTGAGCCAGTAAAGCGGGTATCATGCTCGCCATCGAAATCGCCCGCTCAATTGGGCTTTAATTCAGGAGGAAGAAGTATGCCATCTTTCGACATCGTTTCCGAAATTGATATGCAGGAAGTACGCAACGCCGTGGAGAACGCGACCCGCGATCTTGGCACCCGTTGGGATTTTCGCAATGTTCCGGCCAGCTTCGAGCTTAACGAAAAAAATGAAACTATCAAGGTAGCCAGCGAGTCTGATTTCCAAGTGAATCAGCTGGTTGATATTTTACGTGAAAAACTGGCCAAACGCGGTATAGAAGGTGCGGCGCTGGAGATCCCTGAAGAGATGGAGCACAGCGGCAAAACCTATAGCGTTAACGCCAAATTGAAGCAGGGTATTGAAACCACGCTGGCGAAGAAGATCGTGAAACTGATCAAAGACAGCAAGCTGAAGGTTCAGGCGCAGATCCAGGGCGAAGAGGTGCGGGTGACCGGTAAATCGCGTGACGACCTGCAAAGCGTTATGGCACTGGTGCGCGGTGGGGATTTGGGGCAGCCGTTCCAGTTCAAGAATTTCCGCGACTGACATTGTCGCGGCGGTGATTGTACGGCGTCAGAAAGCTACAGACCGGCATGGCCCGGTCTGTGTTTGCTCTAGAGCGCGTTGACCAGCGCTTCTAGCCGGCCGCGATCGGTCTGTTTGGTATCAATCTTCACGTAGGCACTGCGTTCCTCTGGCACCACAACCACATCAGCAACTCCCGGCTGAGCTTTCAAACGGCTTTCCAGCGCTGAATCCTTGACGGCCAGTTCGGAGAGCGTAATGCGCAGGCTGCTGACGTAAGGCGGTTCCTTCATGGTGCTGCTGACAACAAACCAGACGGCGGCAATCACCGCGCCAGCGATGAACACCGCGCCAGCGCCCTGTAGCCCATACAGCCAGCCGCCGAGACTGCCGCCAATCGCCACACCGATAAACTGGCTGGTGGAATATACGCCCATTGCCGTTCCTTTGTAGCCCGCCGGTGATTCCTTGCTGATCAACGACGGCAAAATGGCTTCCATCACGTTAAACGCCATAAAGAACAGCTGCACGCCAGCGATAATGCCCCACAGGTGCTGGCCGGAGAACCACAGTAACACTTCAGCGCAGAACAGTACCGCCACGCAACCCATGAATACCTGTTTCATGCGGCGCTTCATTTCGGCATAAATGATAAACGGCACCACCGCGGCGAACGACACCAACATGGTAACCAGGTACACCATCCAGTGCTGGCTGGCGGCCAATCCGGCTTTTTCCATCGCCAGCGGCAGCGCGACAAAGCTCGACATCAGCAGAATATGCAGGCACATAATGCCAAAATTCAGCTTCAGCAGGCGTGAGTTGCTCAGCACCTTGCTAAAGCTGCCGCGCACGATGCCCGATTCGCGATTCAATATGTGACTGTCAGCCGACGGCACCACCGCCAGCGTGATGACAATGCCGGCCAGCGCCAACGCGGCGATCATCCAGAACAGCGCATGCAGACCCAGCGAATGGGTGACGATCGGGCCGAGCACCATGGCGATAGCGAAGGTAATGCCAAAGCTGATGCCGATAAACGCCATCGCCTTGGTGCGATTCTGCTCGCGCGTCAGATCCGATAATAATGCCATGACCGCGGCGGCAATCGCCCCCGAGCCTTGCAGCGCACGACCGATAATAATGCCCCAGATCGAATCGCTGACTGCGGCGATCGCGCTGCCCAGCGCGAAGATCAGCAGGCCGCCGACGATCAACGGTTTGCGGCCAATACGGTCGGACACCAAACCGAACGGGATTTGGAAAATGGCCTGCGCCAGGCCATAAATACCGATGGCGATGCCGATCAACGCCTCGCTGGCGCCATTCAGCGCCATGCCGTAGGTGGTGAGAACCGGCAGCACCATAAACATGCCCAGCATGCGTAATGAAAATACTGTCCCTAGTCCCCAAGTCGCTCGGCGTTCCAGCGGCGTCATTGTGTTATCGTTCATGCACCATCAAACCTCAATAAAAACCATTCCGTCAGACTCTGAACGACAGCGTCTGACGGAATGGCCTCTGCAAAGATGCATCATTTTAAAGTGAAGGGCAGGGGGGGTAAACGTATTGTTGTTTAGCAGATATTACAGTTTGATCGATTTTCGACGAGACAAATAAAAAGGGCCGCTAAGCGGCCCTTTCGTTACCAAACGTAAGTCAGTAATGCGTCCGGTGAGGCGGTAGCGCTGAAGTCAATTGACATCATCACGCTCAACGAAGTGATGGCAACGATTGAGAACACAAACAGTTTGCGTGCCCAAATGCTGTCATTTTCGGTTTTGTAACCGCGCAGGGCCATGCCCAGCCACCATACGCTGACGGCTGCCGCCACCACCAGGTATTTATAACCGGCGTAACCGCTCAGGGTCAGCATCAGCGTGGCAATCATAAACGCCAGGATGTAGACCGTGATGTGGTTTTTCGCTACGGAAATACCTTTTACGACCGGCAATACCGGGATGTTGGCCGCCTGGTAATCTTTAAAGCGGAAGATGGCAATCGCATAAGAATGCGGCATCTGCCACAGGCTAAAGATAGCCAGCAGGATCAACGCACCGGCGTCGAACTCGTTGGTCACTGCGCAATAACCGATAACCGGTGGCGCAGCGCCGGACAGGCTGCCGATCAGGGTGCCGTAAACCGAGTGGCGTTTCATGTACAGGCTATAGACGCCGACATAAACTACGAAGCCCATCACCGCCAGCCACATGGCCAGCGGGTTGGCTGCGGTATACAGCAACGCAAAACCAGCAATACCCAGCGCGGTAGCGTAAACCAGAGTGACATTCGGCGCGATCAGGCCCTTTACCAGCACCCGATTCTTCGTTCTCTCCATTTTCTTGTCGATGTCGCGGTCAATGTAGTTGTTAAACACACAGCCCGAGGCGACAACCAACGAGACACCCACCAGGGTAGCGAGAAACAGGGGATAGTCGATGCTTCCTTTGGAAGCCAACAGGAATCCCCCAACGACAGAAATTAAATTGCCGAAAATAATTCCTGGTTTGGTTACTTGCAGGTATTGCTTAATCATCACGTGCAGCTCGGCTCTTAACTGACCATCATATTGATGTTGAGGTTGTACATAATCCAGAGTGAACCCACAACAACGATACCGATGATCATAGCGGTGAACAGCAATGCCACCAGGTTCCAGCGCTCTTCCGATGAGGTATTCATGTGCAGGAAGTAAACCAGGTGAACAATCACCTGGATAACCGCCATGCCGACCACGACCGCCAGGATGGTAGCATGAGAGGCGGTGCCGCTCATGACCATCGAGAATGGAATTACCGTCAGGATGACCGACAGAATAAAGCCGATCACATATGACTTAACGCTGCTGTGGCTTGCGCCGCCGTGAGAGGTTTCATGGGATGAATGGCTCATTACATAACCCCCAGCAGGTAAACAACGGTAAATACGCAGATCCAGACCACGTCCAGGAAGTGCCAGAACAGGCTCAGGCACATCAGGCGAGTCTTGTTGGTTGACGTCAGGCCATGCTTGCTCACCTGAATCATCATGATGATGATCCAGACCAGACCGGCAGACACGTGCAGACCGTGAGTACCGACCAGCGCAAAGAAGCTGGACAGGAATGCACTGTGATCCGGGCCGAAGCCTTCGGCGATCAGGTGATGGAATTCATAGATTTCCATCGCCACGAAGCCGAGACCGAACAGGAAGGTCAGGAACAGCCAGGTATTGACGCTGCCCACTTTCCCTTTGTTCATGCCGATCATCGCCATACCGTAGGTGATGGAGCTGAACAGCAGCAGGAAAGTTTCAACCAGAACAAACTTCAGATCGAAGATGTCTTTGCCTGAGGGACCGCCAGCGGTCCCATTCACCAGGACTGCATAAGTCGCGAACAAGCTCGCAAACAAAATACAGTCGCTCATCAGGTAGATCCAAAATCCGAAGACTTTGGTTTCTCCTGCATCGTGGTGCCCATGCTCTGCATGGGCTGCGTTATGGTTAGTCAGAGTATCAGTTGACATGTTTCACGCCTGCTTTGCTGATTTGTTCATAGTGTTGGTTTTCAATGTGCTCGATTTCGTCAACCTGCACATAGTAATCAACATCTTGGTCGAAGCTCTTGGCAATCCAGACTACGATCATGCCGATGAAGCCGGCCAGCGCCATCCACCAAATTTCCCAGATCATTGCGAAACCGAATATCAGGCTGAAGAAGGCGATGATAACGCCGGCGCCGGTATTCTTAGGCATATGGATCGGTTCGTATTTCGCCGGTTTCTTATACGCTTCGCCTTTTTCTTTCATGTCCCAGAATGCATCACGGTCGTGAATTTCTGGTACTACAGCGAAGTTATAGAATGGAGGTGGAGACGATGTCGCCCACTCCAGCGTACGGCCGCCCCATGGGTCACCGGTCAGGTCACGGTTCTGATCGCGGTCACGAACGCTGACGAAGATCTGAATCAACTGACACAGGATACCGCAGGCAATCAGTACCGCACCACCTGCAGCCACCAGCAGCAGAGGGTGGAACTCAGGGTTGATGTTCTGGCTGATACGACGGGTCATCCCCATAAAGCCCAGCGCATACAGCGGCATGAAGGCAACGAAGAAGCCGATGATCCAGAACCAGAAGGCACGTTTACCCCAGGTTTCGTTCAGCGTGAAGCCGAAGGATTTCGGGAACCAGTAGGTCAGGCCAGCAAAGCAACCGAACACCACACCGCCGATAATCACGTTATGGAAGTGCGCGATCAGGAACAGGCTGTTGTGCAGTACGAAGTTGGCACCCGGAACGGCCAGCAGTACGCCGGTCATACCACCGATGGAGAAGGTGATGATGAAGCCGATGGTCCACAGCATTGCCGAGTTGAACTGAATGCGACCCTGATACATGGTGAACAGCCAGTTGAAGATTTTCACCCCGGTCGGGATGGAAATGATCATGGTGGCAATACCGAAGAAGGCGTTAACGTTCGCGCCGGACCCCATGGTGAAGAAGTGGTGCAGCCATACGATGAACGACAGCACGGTAATCGCGATGGTTGCCCACACCAGAGAGGTGTAGCCAAACAGGCGTTTCTTCGAGAAGGTCGCGGTAACTTCGGAGAACACACCGAACACCGGCAGAACCAGAATGTACACTTCCGGGTGGCCCAGGCCCAAATCAGGTTGATGTACATCATCATGTTGCCGCCCATATCATTGGTAAAGAAATGGGTGCCCAGATAGCGATCCAGGGTCAGCAACGCAATGGTGACGGTCAGAATTGGGAATGAAACGATGATCAGCACGTTGGTACACAGCGCTGCCCAGGTGAACACCGGCATTTTCATCAGCGGCATGCCTGGGGCACGCATCTTCAGAATGGTGGCGAAGAAGTTCACACCGGTCAGCAAGGTACCCAGACCGGAAATCTGCAGACTCCAGATCCAGTAATCGACCCCGACGCCAGGACTGTACTCTTTGCCCGACAGTGGCGGATACGCCAACCAGCCGGTCTGTGCGAATTCACCGACCCCCAGGGAGATGTTGATCAGGACGACACCGACCACGAAGAACCAGAAGCTCAGGGAGTTCAGGAACGGGAAGGCAACGTCACGCGCACCGATTTGCAGCGGAACCACCACGTTCATCAGGCCGACCACGAAAGGCATCGCCATGAAGAAGATCATGATCACGCCGTGGGCGGTGAAGATCTGGTCGTAGTGGTGCGGCGGCAGGAATCCGGCCTCGCCGGCGGACGCAAGCGCCTGCTGGCTACGCATCATGATGGCATCGGCAAAACCGCGCAACAGCATGACCATCGCCACGATAATGTACATGATACCAATTTTTTTATGGTCAACGGAGGTCAGCCATTCGCTCCACAACCATTTCCATTTGCCCAAATATGTTAGCAGCGCCAGCAGTGCCAGGCCTCCAACGATAATTGCAGCAACGGTGACCATGATGATCGGTTCATGGTACGGAACCGCATCAAGCGTTAATTTTCCCAACATCAGATTATTCCTCGGCTCCGGCGTGAGCATGTTCGCCCATGTCCATACCCTGGTTCATGTCCATGCCTTCGTGTGCAGTAGTCACTGCGCTCTTGTGCGTGTGCATATCACCCATGAATTTGCCAATTGTTTCCTTGAACAAATTCGGTTTGACAGTGGAGAAGTACTCAACCGGGTTGTTTTCACTCGGCTCAGCCAGTTTGTTAAAGTCGTCGGTGGTATTAAGATTCTTGGAGGATTCTTTCACCTTGGCCACCCACTGATCGAAGTCGCCTTCGGTCGGCGTGACAATGGCGGTGAATTTCATTCCGGAGAACCCGCGACCGCTGAAGCTGCTGGAAATACCGTCGTATTTGCCCGCTTCGTTGCCGATCAGATGCAGTTTGGTCTGCATGCCGGCCATCGCATAAATCTGCCCACCTAACTGAGGAATAAAGAACGAGTTCATTACCGAGTTAGAGGTGATCTTGAATTCGACTGGAACATCCTTAGGGAAGGCCAGTTCATTTACCGTTGCGATACCCTGCTCCGGATAGATGAACAACCATTTCCAGTCCAGCGACACCACTTCAATGGTCATTGGCTTCTTGTCGGTGACAATCGGCTTGAATGGATCCAGTTCGTGGGTGGTTTTCCAGGTAATGGTGCCAAGGATGGCGATGATAATGATAGGAATGGTCCAGACGACCGCTTCGATCTTGTTGGAGTGTGACCAGTTAGGACTGTACTTGGCGTCTTTGTTGGAAGCACGGTACTTCCAGGCAAAGGCGAACGCCATGATAATAACTGGTATCACCACGATCAGCATCAAAGCGATCGCGGTGAGTATCAGTGTCCGTTGCTCAACACCTATTGCTCCTTTGGGATTCATCAGAACCATATCGCAACCACTGAGCATTACAGTGGATGCAATTAATGACAGCATCCCAATACTTTTATTGTATTTCTTAAGTCTCATCTAACGACCTCAATTACAAAGGCTCTATTGTCGTTTCATGTGTGCGGGCATTTTACGGGAAGGTTGCAGTACTGTAAACATGCTTAGGGTTGTGTCAGCGGCTTGTTGACACTTTCTGTTAAGGGGGTCACAGATGTAACGTTGCGTGACAATTTACCAATGGCAACAACGCGTTGGCGCGCTGAATCGTGACGAGTGACCTCTATGTTAAGGAAAAATAAAGGTAAGCTGTTTTAACGAGCAAAAACGGTTTTTTTTAAATGACAGGGAAAGGTTTATTTAATGTAAAATAAATGTGTATCAAAGGTGAATTTAATTTTATTTCCGAGTGCATTAGTCGGATAAAAAAATTATTCGCGCCGCAATTATATTTTTTTTGCAGAATTAATTCATCCTGCTTACGCTTTTTTGACGGCCGGCGGTTACGCCGGCCGTGGCGTCAGGCGAGCTGCGTACGGCGCAGCGCCAGATAGTCCAGCAGACTGCCCATGGCAATACCCAGCAGGCTCAGCGCAGCGCCGAGCTGTAAAACGCCGTCGGTCAGCACTGGCAGCACGCCCCAGCCCAGCGCACCAACGATCAACAGCAACAACCAGATACCCAGCAGTGAGCAACCGAGGGCCAGCAGGCGCAGCGCCCAGCGGTAGAGCTGGCGGAATTCGCTGCGTGGCATGAAGTGGTCGGTTTTTTGCGTGTATTCCAGCGTCTGGCGGCACACCGCCAGCAGCAGCAGTCCTGGCAGGGCGGCGGCAATGGAGAACAGATAGAACAACGGCCAGCCGTGCGCTTCGACAAACCAGCCGGCGATGGGGCCGACATAGACGCGACCGACGGCGGACAGCGCCGACAGCAGCGCAAACTGGGTGGCGGAGAACGATTTGTTGCACAGCGTCATCAGCAGCGCGACGAAGGCTGCGGTACCCATGCCGCCGCACAGGTTTTCCAGGAAGATGGCGCTACCCATGGTGATGATATTCTTGTCGGTAACCGCCAGGATCCAGTAGCCCAGGTTTGAAACGGCCTGCAGCAGGCCGAACAGCATCAGCGCGCGGAACAGGCTGAGGCGCTGCATCAATACGCCGCCAAACAGCGCGCCGACGATGGTGGCAAACAACCCAAGCGTTTTGTTGACCAAACCGACCTCACCGGCATCAAAGCCGACGCCGCGGATCAAAAAGGTGGTGCTGAGACTGCCGGCGAAGGCGTCGCCCATTTTGTACATTACGATCAGCAGCAGGATCAGCCAGGCATTGTTGCGCGCAAAAAAGTCGCGTAGCGGCGCGACCACTGCCTGTTCGAGGGTGCGTGGGGCGGCAATGCTGTCATCTGGCTCCGGCGCCCATAGCGTAGCGGCAATGCCGATCAGCATCAGACCGGCCATCAACCAGTAGGTCGATTGCCAGCCAAAATAGCGATCGGCCAGCCACAGCGCCAATCCACCGGAAACCAGCATCGCCAGCCGATAGCCCAGTACCGAAATCGCTGCGCCGGCACCTCGTTCTTCTGCCGCCAGCAAATCGGTTTTGTAGGCATCGAACACGATGTCCTGCGACGCAGAGCAAAACGCTACCAGTACTGCCAATGTTGCCAGCCACCACAGGTGTTGTGCCGGGTTCATAAAGCCCATCGCCACAATGGCCGCCACCAGCAGTAGCTGGCTGATCAGCAGCCAGCCACGCCGCCGGCCAAGGAACGGCGGCGTGTAGCGATCCATAAACGGCGACCAGAGGAATTTGAATACATAGGCCTGACCCACCAGCGAAAAAATGCCGATGGTCTTGAGATCGATATTCTCGACGGTCATCCAGGCTTGCAGGGTGCCGGAGGTGAGAGCCAGCGGCAAACCCGACGCAAAACCCAGTAGCAGCAGAACCACGGAGTTACGCTGGGTGAAGATATTAAAGTACTGTTTCGACATGAGATCCCTGTCTGTACTGCCCGGTCGCCCGGGCAATACTGGGCACTAACGCATTAACGTGCGTTCTGCTTGATAAAGTCGTTGACGCTGGTGTCTTGCGCCATATCGGCGATGACGTCGCCCAGCACGGTGTTGACCGCATTGGTGATTTTGTCATTGGTCGCGGTGAACGCGCCCTGCACATTATAGGTTGAGCGGTAGTTCTTCACCTGCTTGTTGCCGTTTTTCGCCACTGCAATAATGGAGATGTCGGCTTTGGTGGTGATGTTATAACGCAGATTGCCTTCGGAAACGTCGGCATACAGGTTGTTGACGATGATTTGCAGGTCTACCGCGCCGTCCGGGCCGATCATGTAGCCGCGAGCGCCCATTTGTTTTTCCAGCACTTCTTGCAACAGGAAACGCAGATCGCGTGATGGCGTGAGGGTCACCAATTGGCCGTCGCGGTTCACTTTGGCCAGCGCCTGATCTTTACGCTGGTCAGCGCCGTTGATACTGATGGTCACGCCTTGCAGAGTCGGATCCTGCGTCGGCAGCACAATCTTTGGCGTAACGTTCAGGGTATTGCTGCTGGTAGCGCAACCGGCCAGCAGTAATGCGGCCAGGAAGGGAAGACAAAGTTTCTTTAACATAGTTACTGTCTCATTCTCGATGGAATAGTAATAATCTGAGCGGGATAGCCAACAATATATTGTCGACATCATAGCATCGCCGCCGGCCGGGGGAAGTGCTCAACGCGCCCGAGTGACAATTTTTTACCTACCGTTGATAAAAACATGCTTTTTTGCCTCTCTCAATCAGATAAACCCCAAGCAAAGGCCGGCGTTGGCTGTTTTTTCACCGCAAAGTGCAGAAATTTACGATAGGAATATTCTAACGGGGGCAAAACCGGCTAATATTGAACTAGATGGCATGGTCCTCTGCCGGTGTTGTAAGGAGATCCTATGATTCGCGAGCAAATAGAAGCAAAGTTAAGGGCGGCGTTCGAGCCCGCGTATCTGGAAGTGGTTGATGAAAGCTATCGTCATAACGTTCCGGCGGGTTCAGAAAGTCATTTCAAGGTGGTAATGGTCAGCGATCGCTTTCTCGGCGAACGTTTTCTGACTCGCCATCGTTCCATATATGGCGTATTGGCCGATGAACTGGCTGACGGCGTGCATGCGCTGGCGCTGCATACCTATACCCAGAAGGAATGGGAGGGCCTGCAGGACACCGTTCCTGCTTCGCCACCCTGTCGCGGGGCTGGGACCTTGGCCTGAAGCGTAAAAACTCAGGTATCAGTGGAACTTTAGCCTCGATCTAGGGTATTACTACTGACGAATTTTGAAACGGCCTACGGGCCGTTTCTGTTTTTGACGACGACGCGGCCCATACGAGATGCAACGCAGAAAGGTCGGCAACGGCGATTTTTTAGCGGAAATCGGTAAAAGTGTGAGTTTTAACGCGCATGCACCGTCTTGCTTTCCTCGACTCGCTCCGCATGCGCCGCTATAATGTCGCGTCTTATTTTTCGGAATGGTTTCGGGACGCTCTCGGCATCAGGGAACTCGGTTCTGTAATGCAGCCGTCCTGGTTCTTGGAACGGGGTTGACCGAGCACTGTGATATTTTTGAGGTAACAAGATGCAAGTTTCAGTAGAAACCACTCAAGGCCTTGGGCGCCGTCTCTCTATTACTGTACCCGCCGATACTATCAAGCAGGCAGTAAAAAAAGAGCTGATCAATGCAGCGAAAAGCGTGCGTATTGACGGTTTCCGTAAAGGCAAAGTGCCAATGAACATCGTTGAGCAGCGTTATGGCGCCTCTGTTCGTCAAGACGTGCTGGGCGACCTGATGCAGCGCAACTTCGTTGACGCGATCATCAAGGAAAAAATCAACCCGGCCGGCGCACCAAACTACGTGCCGGGCGAGTATAAAGAAGGCGAAGACTTCAATTTCTCCGTCGAGTTCGAAGTGTATCCGGAAGTCGAGCTGAAAGGCCTGGAAAGCATCGAAGTTGAAAAACCGGTAGTAGAAGTTAACGATGCCGATGTCGACACCATGCTGGACACCCTGCGCAAGCAGCAGGCGAGCTGGAAAGACACCGACCGCGCGGTAGCAGCTGAAGACCGCGTGACCGTTGACTTCAGCGGCTCTATCGACGGTGAAGAATTTGAAGGCGGCAAAGCGTCCGACTTCGTGCTGGCCATGGGCCAGGGCCGCATGATCCCAGGCTTCGAAGAAGGTCTGGTAGGTCATAAAGCCGGTGAAGAATTCACCATCGACGTCAACTTCCCGGAAGATTACCACGCTGAAAACCTGAAAGGGAAAGCAGCCAAGTTCGCCATCGTGCTGAAGAAAGTCGAAGAGCGCGAACTGCCTGAACTGACCGAAGAATTCATCAAGCGTTTCGGCGTGGCTGATGGTTCTGTTGCAGGTCTGCGCGCCGAAGTGCGTAAAAACATGGAGCGCGAGCTGAAAGGCGCGGTGCGTAACCGCATCAAGACTCAGGCGATCGACGGTCTGGTGAGCGCCAATGAAATCGACGTGCCGGCTGCGCTGATCGACGGCGAAATCGACGTGCTGCGTCGTCAGGCTGCACAGCGTTTCGGCGGTAACGAGAAGCAGGCGCTGGAACTGCCACGTGAACTGTTCGAAGAGCAGGCGAAGCGTCGCGTTGTCGTTGGTCTGCTGCTGGGCGAAGTGATCAGCACGCACGAACTGAAGGCTGACGAAGATCGCGTGAAAGCGCTGATCGAAGAAATGGCTTCCGCGTACGAAGATCCAAGCGAAGTGGTTGAGTTCTACAGCAAAAACAAAGAGCTGATGAACAACATGCGCAACGTTGCCCTGGAAGAGCAGGCGGTTGAAACGCTGCTGGCCAAAGCGAAGGTGACCGAGAAAGCCACTACCTTCAGCGAGCTGATGAACCAGACTCAACAGGCGTAATGTCTGAACCTCGGGGGCGGCGTGCCGAACCCCGGGTGTAATCTGAAAAAGCCCGTAACTTCGGTTACGGGCTTTTCTTTTTGCCACGTGGCTGATTAATCTCAGGTTAAGCGAGGCAATTTGCACTATATTTACCCTGTTGCCGGCGCTGATTGCTGGCATGATGGTGCCTGTGCGCGCGAAAGCTGCAACTGGCGATCGCGGAAAGTTGCGCACCGGGCTTGAAATTTCGCCCGCTGCCCCCCAACTGGTATAAACCAGGGCTGTTTGCCGAGCACGGGATGATAACGACCGTCAGGGTCATGTGGCGCGAGTCGGATGCTTGAACGTAGTCAGCGTGGCTGTTCTCAAGTAGAATCGACAAACAATGGCGCCAAGGCAATTTCTATTAGGAGACGGTAATGTCATACAGTGGCGAACAAGATCAATTTGCACCTCACATGGCACTGGTGCCGATGGTGGTTGAGCAGACCTCACGCGGGGAGCGTTCTTACGACATCTATTCCCGCCTGCTGAAAGAGCGCATCATTTTCCTGACCGGCCAGGTTGAAGACCACATGGCCAACCTGATCGTGGCACAGATGCTGTTCCTTGAAGCGGAAAGCCCGGAAAAAGACATTTTCCTGTACATTAACTCGCCGGGCGGGGTGATCACTGCCGGTATGTCAATTTACGACACCATGCAATTTATCAAGCCTGATGTCAGCACTATCTGTATGGGCCAGGCGTGCTCCATGGGGTCATTCCTGCTTACCGCCGGCACCAAGGGCAAACGTTTCTGCCTGCCAAATTCGCGGGTGATGATTCACCAGCCGCTGGGGGGCTATCAGGGGCAAGCGACGGATATCGAAATCCACGCGCGGGAAATTCTGAAGGTGAAAGCGCGCATGAACGAGCTGATGGCGCAGCACACCGGACAGTCGCTGGAGCAGATCGACCGCGATACCGAGCGCGATCGCTTTATGACTGCGGAAGAATCGGTAGAATACGGTCTGGTCGACGGCATTCTGACGCACCGCAGCTAGTAGCACGCGGCCGGCGAGCGTTAAGTGCGAGCCGATAGACTATAGTAAACAGAGCGGGGATAGCCCGTTCTGTACAGCATTATCGGCGTTCCCGGTATCAGTTTGGGCGCACTGCCGCCATGATTTTCCTGCGGGACAAAGACAAAAGAAGAGGTTTACTGATGACAGATAAGCGCAAAGACGGTTCAGGAAAGCTGCTGTACTGCTCTTTCTGCGGCAAAAGCCAGCATGAAGTGCGTAAGCTGATTGCCGGTCCGTCAGTGTATATCTGCGATGAATGTGTTGACCTGTGTAACGACATTATTCGCGAAGAGATTAAAGAAGTTGCCCCGCATCGTGAGCGCAGTGCGCTGCCGACGCCGCACGAAATCCGCCACCATCTGGATGATTATGTTATCGGCCAGGAGCAGGCGAAGAAAGTGCTGGCGGTTGCGGTGTACAACCACTACAAACGTCTGCGCAACGGCGATACCAGCAACGGCATCGAGTTGGGCAAGAGCAACATCCTGCTGATTGGCCCGACCGGTAGCGGTAAAACGCTGCTGGCTGAAACGCTGGCGCGTTTCCTGGATGTGCCATTTACCATGGCCGATGCCACCACGTTGACCGAAGCCGGTTACGTAGGTGAGGACGTGGAAAATATTATCCAGAAACTGTTGCAGAAATGTGATTATGACGTGCAGAAAGCGCAGCGCGGCATCGTTTACATTGATGAAATCGATAAGATTTCGCGCAAGTCCGATAATCCGTCGATTACCCGCGACGTGTCGGGTGAAGGCGTACAGCAGGCGTTGCTGAAGCTGATCGAAGGTACCATTGCCGCGGTTCCGCCGCAGGGTGGCCGCAAGCATCCGCAACAGGAATTCCTGCAGGTTGATACCTCCAAGATTCTGTTTATCTGCGGCGGTGCATTCGCCGGGTTGGACAAGGTGATTGGCCAGCGCGTGAATACCGGTTCCGGCATTGGCTTTGGCGCGACCGTGAAGGGCGAGGCAGAAAAAGCCACCGAAGGCGAACTGCTGTTGCAGGCAGAGCCGGAAGATCTGATCAAGTTTGGTTTGATCCCGGAATTCATCGGCCGTTTGCCGGTGGTAGCCACCCTGAGCGAACTGAGCGAAGACGCGCTGATTCAGATCCTGAAAGAGCCGAAGAACGCCCTGACCAAGCAGTATCAGGCGCTGTTCAATCTGGAAGGTGTCGAACTGGAGTTCCGTGACGAAGCGTTGAACGCCATTGCCAAGAAAGCCATGGCGCGTAAAACCGGCGCCCGTGGTCTGCGTTCGATTGTTGAAGGCGCGCTGCTGGACACCATGTACGATCTGCCGTCGATGGACAGCGTAGATAAAGTGGTGATCGACGAATCGGTGATTGCCGGCCAATCCAAACCGCTGTTGATTTACGGCAAGCCGGAAGCTCAGGCATCCGGTGAATAATTCGCCAGTCAAACCAGAAAGTTAATACAAAATGGGGGATTTTATCCCCCATTTCTTTTTCCTGCATTCTTGCCGTTGAATGTAAGAGATTCATCCCCCATATACTCAATAACCAGATTTTATGAAACGTTTGATGCTTGCGTCTCATGAGAAATCCCCTAAATCCTGGCGGAAATTAAACTAAGAGAGAGCTCTATGAACCCTGAGCGTTCCGAACGCATTGAAATCCCCGTCTTGCCGTTGCGCGACGTGGTGGTTTATCCGCATATGGTGATCCCGTTATTTGTTGGCCGGGAAAAATCGATTCGGTGCCTCGAAGCCGCAATGGATCACGATAAGAAGATCATGCTGGTGGCACAGAAAGAGAGGCCTCAACGGATGAACCTGGCATTAACGATCTGTTCTCGGTCGGCACCGTAGCGTCGATCCTGCAAATGCTGAAACTGCCCGACGGCACGGTAAAAGTGCTGGTGGAAGGCTTGCAGCGCGCGCGTATCACCACCCTGTCCGACAGCGGCGAGCATTTTGCCGCTCAGGCCGAATACCTTGAGTCGCCGGCGATCGACGAGCGTGAACAGGAAGTGCTGGTACGCACGGCAATCAATCAGTTTGAAGGCTACATCAAACTGAACAAGAAAATTCCCCCGGAGGTGCTGACGTCACTGAACAGCATCGACGACGCTGCGCGCCTGGCGGACACCATTGCCGCGCATATGCCGCTGAAGCTCAGCGACAAGCAATCGGTGCTGGAAATGTTTGACATCACCGAGCGCCTCGAATACCTGATGGCGATGATGGAGTCGGAAATCGATCTGTTGCAGGTCGAAAAACGCATCCGTAATCGCGTCAAGAAGCAAATGGAAAAGAGCCAGCGCGAGTACTATCTGAATGAGCAGATGAAGGCCATTCAGAAAGAACTGGGTGAGATGGACGACGCGCCGGACGAGCACGAAGCGCTGAAGCGCAAGATCGACGCGGCAAAAATGCCGAAAGAAGCGCGTGAGAAAACCGAAGCCGAACTGCAAAAGCTGAAAATGATGTCGCCGATGTCGGCGGAAGCGACCGTGGTACGCGGTTATATCGACTGGATGTTGCAGGTACCGTGGAACGCGCGCAGCAAGGTGAAGAAAGATCTGGTCAAGGCGCAAGAAGTGCTGGATACCGATCACTACGGCCTGGAGCGGGTCAAGGATCGCATCCTTGAGTATCTTGCAGTGCAAAGTCGCGTCAGCAAAATCAAGGGGCCGATCCTGTGCCTGGTGGGGCCACCAGGGGTGGGTAAAACCTCGTTGGGGCAATCCATCGCTCGCGCTACCGGTCGTCAGTACGTGCGTATGGCGCTGGGTGGCGTGCGTGACGAAGCGGAAATCCGCGGTCACCGTCGTACCTACATCGGTTCGATGCCGGGCAAGCTGATCCAGAAGATGGCCAAGGTCGGGGTGAGAAACCCGCTGTTCCTGCTGGACGAGATCGACAAGATGTCTTCCGACATGCGCGGCGATCCGGCTTCGGCGCTGCTTGAGGTGCTGGATCCGGAACAGAACGTGGCGTTCAACGACCACTATCTGGAAGTCGATTACGATCTGTCCGACGTGATGTTTGTCGCCACCTCGAACTCGCATGAATATCCCGGCGCCATTGCTGGACCGTATGGAAGTGATCCGTCTGTCCGGTTATACCGAAGACGAGAAGCTGAACATCGCCAAACAGCACCTGCTGCCGAAGCAGATCGAACGTAACGCGTTGAAGAAAAAACGAGCTGACGGTTGATGACAGCGCCATTATCGGCATTATCCGCTATTACACCCGCGAAGCCGGGTGCGTAGCCTGGAGCGTGAAATCTCCAAGCTGTGCCGTAAAGCGGTGAAGACGCTGTTGATGGACAAGAAGATCAAGCACATCGAGATCAACGGTGACAACCTGAAAGACTATCTGGGCGTTCAGCGTGTGGATTATGGCCGTGCGGATACCGAAAACCGCATCGGTCAGGTCACCGGTCTGGCGTGGACGGAAGTCGGCGGCGATTTGCTGACGATTGAAACCGCCTGCGTACCGGGCAAGGGCAAGCTGACCTATACCGGCTCGCTGGGTGAAGTCATGCAAGAGTCGATTCAGGCTGCGTTGACGGTGGTGCGCGCGCGCGCCGACAAGCTGGGCATCAATGCGGATTTCTATGAAAAACGCGATATCCACGTGCATGTGCCGGAAGGTGCGACGCCGAAGGATGGTCCAAGCGCCGGTATTGCGATGTGTACCGCGCTGGTCTCTTGCCTGACCGGTAACCCGGTGCGTGCCGATGTGGCAATGACCGGCGAGATCACCTTGCGTGGTCAGGTGCTGCCAATCGGTGGCCTAAAGGAAAAAACTGCTGGCAGCCCACCGCGGCGGTATCAAGACCGTATTGATTCCGTATGAGAAACAAACGCGATCTTGAAGAGATCCCTGACAATGTTATTGCCGATCTTGAGATTCATCCGGTACAGAAAATCGATGAAGTTTTGAACATTGCGTTGCAGAACCCGGCCTTCGGTGCACAGCCGATCGCGGTAAAATAGTGACGTATAGCAAAATCCATTGATAAAACTTATGCTGGCAAGCCATTTCTGACTGCCAGTATTTTTTTGTGCCGCTAAGTTAGACTACTGTTGGCCTGCGTTCTGTCCTATTGTGGGCACTTGCACAGGTTCGACGGGCTTGATATAACAGCTGCGCTGTCGCGCCGTAGGGATTTTTCGGCGCGACGATAGAATTCTAGAGGGGATGATAGAGTGAATAAGTCACAACTGATCGACAAAATTGCCGCAGGTGCTGATATTTCCAAAGCGGCAGCTGGACGTGCTTTAGATGCAATCATTGCATCCGTAACTGACTCCCTGAAGGAAGGGGGATGATGTAGCTCTGGTTGGTTTCGGTTCTTTCACCGTGCGTGAGCGTTCTGCCCGCACCGGCCGTAATCCGCAGACCGGTAAAGAAATCAAAATCGCTGCTGCTAAAGTACCGGCTTTCCGTGCAGGTAAAGCGCTGAAAGACGCGGTAAACTGATTGCAGCGTCTAACCGGTTAGCGTCAATGGGTTTTGTGTCAAACAATCACCTGACGCAACGGAGTTGGTAAGGTAAGATACAAGGCGCATCGTTTGATGCGCTTTTTTTATTTTTGTCGCAGGGAACGCGCCTGCACAAGGGTTTTTAATCTATGCCCGGCAGCATCGGGTTGCAGCAAGACGGCAACGCTCCTTCGGCAGGTACGTGCAGTACCCAGTCGGGATAGGTGCAGGAGTCGGCGCGCCAGCAGTCTGACGCATAAAGGGAATACATCACAGCGGAGCGTTGTCACACTATGATGGACAATTTACGCGCGGCAGCTAACAACGTCGTGCTCAAAATAATCCTGGCCCTGATCATCTTGTCATTTGTATTGACCGGGGTGGGTAACTACCTGATCGGCGGTTCCGGCGATTATGCAGCGAAAGTAAATGGCCAGGTGATCGAACGCGCTCAGCTGGAGCAGGCCTTCCAGAGCGAACGTAGCCGTATGCAGCAGCAGTTGGGCGAACAGTTCTCTGCGCTGGCCGGTAATGAAGGTTACATGCAGCAGCTGCGCCAACAGGCGCTGTCACAGCTGATCGACAACATGCTGCTTGATCAGTACGCCAAGAAACTGGGTCTGAGCATCAGCGACGATCAGGTCAAGGATGCGATTCGCAAAGCGCCTTATTTCCAGACTAACGGCCAGTTCGATAACGCCAAGTATCTCGATCTGATCACCCGCATGGGGTACAGCGCCGACAACTATGCGCAGTCAATGCGCCAGCAACTGCTTAACCAGCAGGTGATCCAGGCGTTCGGCAACTCCGGCTTCGTCCTGCCGAGCGAGTCTGACGCGATGGCCGCGCTGGTATTGCAAGAGCGTGATGTGCGCCTGGCAACCATCGATCTGAATGCGTTGCAAGCCAAGCAGAACGTCAGCGATGACGAGCTCAAAGAGTATTACAACCAGAACAAGAACAGCTTCATTGCGCCAGAGCAGGTGGAAGTCAGCTATATCCCGATGGATGCCGCCGCGATGCAAAGCAAGATCACCGTAAACGATGCGGACATCAGCGCGTATTACGACCAGCACAAAAGCAGCTACGGCCAGCCGGAACGCAAGAACTACAGCGTCATCCAGCTGAAAACCGAAGCCGAAGCCAAGGCGGTGCTGGATGAGCTGAACAAAGGCGCCGACTTCGCCACGCTGGCAAAAGAGAAGTCCACCGACATCATCTCCAAACGCAACGGCGGCGAGCTGGGTTGGTTGGAGCCTGATACCACCGCAGACGAGCTGAAAGAAGCCAAACTGAGCGAAAAAGGCCAGCTTTCCGGCGTAGTGAAATCCTCGGTAGGCTACCTGATCGTACGCCTCAATGACGTTGAGCCGGAAAAGCTCAAGCCGTTGAGCGAAGTACGTGACAGCATCGCCGACAAGGTCAAGCAAGAGAAAGCGGTCGACGCCTATTATGCGTTGCAGCAAAAAGTCAGCGAAGCCGCTACCAATGACAACGAGTCGCTGGCGTCGGCAGAAGAAGCCGCAGGCGTAAAAGCTGCGAAAACCGCCTGGTTCACACGGGATAACGTGCCGGCTGAACTGAACTTCAAACCGGTGGTGCAGGCGATCTTCGACGGCTCGCTGATCGGCGAAAACGGTAGTCCGGGTAGCAACTCGGATGTGATCAACGTTGAGGGCGATCGCGCCTTTGTTATTCGCGTCTCGGGTCACAAGCCGGAAGGCGTTGAACCATTTGACAAGGTAAAGGATCACGTTGCCGAGCTGGTTAAGCGCAACAAGGCGGTGCAGCAGGCCAAACTGCAGGGCGAGAAGCTGCTGGTCGAACTGAAGCAGGGTAAGGGCGATGAGGCGTTGAAAGCGGCCGGCCTGAGCTTTGGTGCCGTGCAGAAGATGGCGCGTGCGCCGGAAGATAGCCAACTGACCGAAAGCGTATTTGCCCTGCCGCACCCGCAGCAAGGCAAGCCGGTATACGGCATGTCACAGGATCGCCAGGACAACGTAGTGCTGATTGCCCTGGAGGCGGTGAAGCCAGGAACGCTGCCGGCTGATGAAATGAAAACCTTTGCCGGCAAAATGCAGGAAAGCGCGATCGGCGTAACCTTCGATTCGCTGCTGGCCAATCTGCGCAAAGAAGCCAAGATCAAAATGGGCGCCGCCGAACAACAGCCGCAATAACCCGCGCATTTTTCTGCAACCCGATGTAATCACCAAAGGCCGCTTTCGCGGCCTTTTCCATATTTAACATCCGTCGATTGCTGTCGCCGAGTATCTGCCGCAAGGTGACCGTGCTGTCAAATACAAGGAGGATACAGCAATGACATCAAACGAAATCAGTCAGGTTCAAGGTTATCGGCACAGCATCAAAACCCTGTTGGCAACCACGTTGTTGCTGCTGACGCTGGCGCCGGCGATGGCGGCGGAGAAACCGGCTGCGGGCCAAAAAGCCGCCACGACGGCCTCTGCGGCAAAAGCGCCGACGGCAGCCGCCGAGGTTGAAGCGACGGTAAGCATCAATCAGGCGGATGCGGAACAGTTGGCCAGCGTGCTCAATGGCGTTGGGTTGAAAAAGGCCGAGGCGATCGTGCGCTACCGCGAGCAGCATGGGCCGTTTACCGAAATTGACCAGTTACAGGAGGTGCCAGGCATAGGTTTGTCGTTGTTTGAACGTAATCGTGGCCGGCTGAAAATGTGATCCGGATCGCGGCCGCGTGGCAAAATATGCTGGCCGCCGCATTCCTCTGCTACATTTTTACAGGTCATACCAGTGTGTGACACATTCTCACATTGGCGGGGCGCAATCTATCGCCTCGCCTTATTTTGTTACCACCGGGCAGGAGCGAACGTGCATTATGCAAACCTTGATTAAAGTCCGCGGTTATCACCTTGATGTTTATCAACATGTTAATAACGCTCGCTATCTGGAGTTCCTGGAGGAGGCTCGCTGGGAATGGCTGGATAATCTGGATGCCTTCCGCTGGATGACGGAAAACAACATCGCCTTCATCGTGGTGAATATCAACATCAATTACCGCAAGCCGGCGGTGCTGGGTGACAGGTTGCGCATCGACAGCCGGATGGAACAGTTGAACGGCAAAAGCGGCGTGCTGAGCCAGAAGGTGACCCTGGAACCACAAGGTTCAGCGGTGGCGGATGCGCTGCTGACTTTTGTTTGCGTTGACTTGAAAACTCAGCGGGCGTTACCGATTGAAGGGGAGCTGCGTGAGCACCTGATGAGCCTGCAGCAGCCGGTAATCAACGCCACGGGCGATGGGCGGCTATGAGTGCCGCCCTTGCAGAGCTTAGATCAGCCCGGTTTTTTGCTTCAGGCTCGCCATGATGTCGGCTTGTCGGCTTTGATACTGCGTCAGGCCATTGGCGCGCAGGTGGCAGGCAGCGCATTCGCCACAGCCGTCGCCCTTGATGCCGTTATAGCAGGTCAGGGTATCCTGGCGTATGCGGTCAAGCTGATGGTAATAATCCGCCAGCGCCCAGGTTTCCGCCTTGTTAAGCCACATCAGCGGCGTTTCAAAACGAATATCGCGGGCGATGCCCAGCACGATGGCCTGATTGAGCGCCTTGACGAATTCGTCGCGACAGTCCGGATAACCGGAAAAGTCGGTTTCGCACACCCCGGTAATTACCGCTTCCGCTTCCACCTGATAGGCATAGATGGCTGCCAGTGTCAGGAACAGGATATTGCGGCCCGGTACGAAGGTGCTCGGCAGGCCGCCCTCGGTTTCGCTACCAAACGCCGGAACCGGAATGTTGTCGCGGGTCAGGCTGCTGATTGCCAGTTCGTTGAGCAAGCCGACGTCCAGGATCTTGTGGGCCTTGGCGCCGAGCGAGTGTGACAGTTCCTGAGCCACGTCAATCTCAGCGCGATGGCGCTGGCCGTAATCGAAGGTGATGCAGTGAACCTCGTCATACTGCTGCAAAGCCTGGATCAAGCAGGTCGTGGAGTCTTGTCCACCGCTGAATACCACTACGGCACGTCTCATAGAATTATTCCTTTGCTGCGGCCATTCCCGATACACATTCGGGCGGCCTGATAAAAGACATTGGTCAGCATTATGGTAGCAGAACTGATGGGCTGGGCGTAGCGGCGGTTACGCCACCGGCGGGGGCAACCAGGCCTGGCAAAAATCAAACCAGCCGTGAGCGGTGAGCGTGACGCCATGAATGCGTGGCGGCGCACTGACCTGATATTGATAATTGAACAGCGGAGTGATGATCGCCGTCTCCATCAATTGTTGATAATAAGACTGCATTGCGGCAAAGCGCCGCGACTCGTCCGGGTATTGCTGAATTTGCCGCAGCCTGTGCGTCTGCTGGCGGGCCGCGGACGGCGGCAAAATGGCCTGCCACAGCGCGTCCTGCCGCAGCCAGCTTTCCAAGGTTGCCTCCGGTGCTTCACCGATCAGATTATCGGCCAGCAGCAAATCGGCCTCGGCGATTTGTTCCGCGCTCTGCCAACGCTTGCCGGAAAAATAACGGATCTCCAACTCACAGCCGTGTTCGGCCAATAGCGCTTTCAGCGCCTGGGTTACCGTCATCAGTTCCACCGGCGGGCGATACAGCAGCGTGAGTTTTGGTGGCAACGCCAGGTTTTTAGCGGCCGAGTGCTGCGGAATGGCCCAGCCAGGCAGCATTTCCTGGCTGGGGGTGATGACGCCATTGGGGATCGGCAGGTTGGCCAGCAGGCCAGACCGCTGGATCAGCATCAGCAGCTTCTTGCCCTGGGCCTGGCTGAGTGTGCCGCGTCGCAGGTTGAGCGCCAGATAACACCAGCCGAGGCTCATGCTGCGTTGTACCGGTCGGGCAAAGGGCAGTTCCTCCTGCTGGCCGATGGTGATGCGTACCGGATGCTGACAACTGGCGTCGCCGCCGGCCGCCAGCGCCGGTGTGATCCAGTATTCGATACTCTCCAGGTACGGGTGTTGCAAATGATAATACGGGTGCTGTTCCAACCGTACCAGGTGCGGTTCGTTCAGCGTCAGCTTGAACGCGCCGGCGCCGAGCGTAGCATTTTCCGGGTGGGTCATCAGGCAGGGCAAGTCGGCCAATCGATGCGCCAGCCAATAATCCGGCGTATGCAGATCGAACTGGATGCATAACGCATGTGGCAGAGCGATCGCGGCGACGCTTGCCAGACTCGGCATGCTGCGCGGGTGCGAGCGCAGTTTTTCCAGGGTCTGCAATAGTTGCTGGCCGCTGAGCGGTTCGCCGTTATGCCAACGCAATTGACTACGCAGAAAAAACTGCCAACGCAGGCCGTCGGGGCTGATTTGCCAGTGGTGCGCCAGATCCGGCTGTGGAAGCCGGTTGCCGGTCGTAAAGCGAGTCAAGCCGGCGTGCAGAGTGGAAACCAGATGCTGTTCCGCGCGACCGGTGAGCGACAACGGATCCAGCGATTCCAATCGCCGATAATAAGGGATACGCAACGTTGGGCTATCCGCCTGCCATTGCCCGCCGAGGTGCGGGCTCAGCACCTCCTGCAGATGTTGCGGATCCAATCGAACCAGCGCCAGCGCGCCTTGATGATCGCCTTGCTGTAATAGGCGTTGTAACAGTGCGCTGCGCAGCTCGTCCGGCATTTTCAGACACTGCAGGCTGGCGCGTTTGCCGCGACCGGCCTGTGAATGCCAACTCAGCCAGCCCTGGTGCTGCATTTGTTGCACCAGGGTGCGTGCGTGTCGTTCACTGCAATAAAACAACGCCGCCAGCTGCGCCATGGTCATTAATACCGGTTCGCTACCGAGTTGTTGATACAGGCGTTGATACTGGCCAAGACGGTGAATCAGGCGCATGGCATCCCCTCGTTATTCCATGCTGCCGCGCCGTTGGCTGCGGTATGGAATTTATCGTTGATAAATCAGGAACGGTTTTTTCAAATTGTTCACTATTACTTCCGTAAATACCACCCCATACTTTCAGCACGGTAACTGATTCGACATTTATGAGGTCTTTATGTATCGCCTGGCAGCGTTCGATATGGATGGCACATTGCTGACTCCCGACCATCGCATTGGGCCGGAAACGCTGGCTGCGCTGAATCAATTGGTTGAACGCGAGATGATCGTTACCTTCGCCACTGGCCGTCATTACCTTGATGCGCAACCGATCATGGCGCAGTTGGGCCTGCAGGGCTACCTGATTACCGGTAACGGCACCCGGGTCTACGATAATCGCGGGCAGCAACTGCATGCCAGCGATTTGCCGGCGCAGATTGCCGAACAGCTGCTGCATCGTCAGTGGGATACCTCGGCCAGCATGCACGTTTTTCGTGATGAGGGGTGGCTGACCGAATTTGCTGCGCCGGAACTGTTGCGGGCGCACCATCTGAGCGGTTTTCATTTTCAGCTGACCGATCCGCGCAACCTGCCGACCAGCGGTAACAGCAAGGTATGTTTCGTAGGAGCGCATCAGGAACTGATGCGGTTGCAGACGCAGTTGCAGGCGCATTTTGCCGGGCGGGTGGATCTGTGTTTTTCGGCTTACGATTGCCTGGAAGTGCTGCCGCTGGGCTGCAATAAGGGGGCGGCGCTGACCGTACTCGGCGCTCACCTGGGCGTCTCCATGGCGGAGTGCATGGCGTTTGGCGATGCGATGAATGATAAGGAAATGCTCGCCGCCGTCGGCCACGGCGTGGTGATGGGCAATGCATTACCGCAGTTGAAAGCGCAACTGCCGCAACTTACGGTTATCGGCCACTGCCAAACGCAGGCGGTGGCCCACTATTTGAACCATTGGCTGTGTTCACCTGGCTCCCCATATACCCCCGTATAGCGGAGCCCCCCTTGCAGCCGGCCGGGTATGATTACCCGGCTTTTTTTATCGCTGTCGCCTGCGGGATGCGCGGGTGACTTACAGGTTGCGCAGCTGTTCCAGGTACGGCGTCAGATCGCCGATATGGCTGCTGACCCATTGCGGGTTGTAGTAGGTATCCAGATAGCGTTCGCCGCTATCGCACAGCAAGGTGACGATAGCGCCTTGTTCTCCACGCTCACGCATTTGCCTGGCCAGTTGCAGCGCTCCCCACAGATTGGTGCCGGTGGATGCGCCCACCTTGCGCCCCAGAATGCCTTCCAGCCAGTGGATGGTGGCAACGCTGGCGGCATCCGGTACGCGCAGCATATTGTCGATCACCGAAGGAATAAACGACGGTTCCGCGCG
This sequence comes from Serratia odorifera, assembly GCF_900635445.1. Lineage (NCBI taxonomy): Bacteria > Pseudomonadati > Pseudomonadota > Gammaproteobacteria > Enterobacterales > Yersiniaceae > Serratia > Serratia odorifera. The sequence continues at coordinate 338,031 of NZ_LR134117.1, read as the reverse complement.
TGGGCGTCCGATACCTTCTATCCGGCTGCCACAGCTGCCGATCAGCGTGCGATCGTGGTGCTGGAAACAGTCATAGAACACCGAGTTTTCCGGATCGACTACCGTCAGTTGCGTATCATGCCCTTGATAGCGGATATAGCGGCCCAGCGTTGCCGAGGTACCGCCGGTGCCGGCGCTCATCACGATGTGTTTCGGCACCGGGAACGGTTCGCGCGCCATCTGGCGAAAAATACTGTCGGCAATATTGTTGTTACCGCGCCAGTCGGTCGCACGTTCGGCGTAGGTGAACTGATCCATATAGTGGCCATTCAGCTCTTGGGCCAGTTGTTCAGAAGTGGCATAGATCTGTGCGGCATGATCGACAAAGTGGCAGCGGCCGCCATAGAAGGTAATTTGCTCCACTTTGCGCCGCGCGGTGCAAGATGGCATCACCGCAATGAACGGCAGGCCAATCATGCGCGCGAAGTAGGCTTCCGATACCGCAGTGCTGCCGGAAGAAGCTTCGATAATCGGCGTATTCTGGTTGATCCAGCCATTGCACAATCCGTACAAAAACAGCGAACGGGCCAGGCGATGCTTGAGGCTGCCGGTCGGGTGGGTGCTTTCATCCTTCAGATAAAGGTGAATGCCGGGAAACTCAGCCAGGTTGAGGCGGATCAGGTGGGTGTCGGCGGAGCGCTGGAAATCCGCTTCTATTTCACCGATAGCATATTTTACCCAAGTGTTTGTCATCGTCTGGCCTTAAACTAGTAAGTTGTTTTGCGCGTAGCATAGCGCGTTGCCAGGAAAAAAAGATTGCCATTTTTCCTGTTTAATCGCCAAATAAGAGAAAAAATTTCTCCATGGTGGCCTTATGCTAGATAAAACAGATCGTAAGCTGTTGCGCCTGTTACAACAGGACTGTACCCAGTCGCTGCAGGCGATGGCCGAGGCGGTCAACCTGACCTCGACGCCGTGCTGGAAGCGACTGAAGCGCCTGGAGGATGAAGGTTACATTCGCGGTCGCGTGGCATTGCTGGATAACGAAAAGCTCGGATTGGGGCTGACGGCGTTTGTGCTGATCAAAACCCAGCAGCACAGCAGCGAGTGGTATCAGGCTTTTGTCGACCTCACGGCGCAGATGCCGGAAGTGCTGGCGTTTTATCGCATGGCGGGCGAGTACGACTATCTGCTGCAAGTGCAGGTTGCGGACATGAAAAGCTACGATAACTTTTACAAACGGCTGGTAAATGGCGTACCGGGATTGATTGACGTCACGTCGAGCTTCGCGATGGAAAAAATCAAATATACTACTGCGCTGCCGGTTCCGGAGTGAAAAGTTCACCGAATTGGCCGCTCAACGGTGGTATTCTACGCTGCTAAAGCACAACAAGAGTAAAAACCAACCTATTTTGGATAAGACTGCGTGAGATTATTTGCTCAAATCGGCTGGTATTTTCGCCGTGAATGGCGCCGCTACCTCGGTGCGGTGGCACTGCTGATTATCATCGCTATTTTGCAACTGCTGCCGCCCAAGCTGGTGGGCGTGATTGTCGACGGCGTAACGGTAAATCATATGACCAGCGGCGTGTTGATGGCCTGGCTGGGATTGATGGTTGCCACCGCCATTGTCGTTTACCTGCTGCGTTACGTGTGGCGGGTGCTGTTGTTCGGTGCCTCCTATCAATTGGCGGTTGAACTGCGCGAGAATTTTTACCGCCAGCTCAGCCGACAAAACCCGGCGTTCTATTTGCGTCATCGTACTGGCGACCTGATGGCGCGCGCCACCAATGACGTTGACCGCGTGGTGTTTGCCGCGGGCGAGGGAGTATTGACGTTGGTGGATTCGTTGGTGATGGGCCTGGTGGTGCTGATCGTGATGAGTACCCAGATCAGTTGGCAACTGACGCTGTTGTCGCTGATCCCGATGCCGATCATGGCTATCGTGATCAAATATTACGGCGATCAGCTGCACCAGCGTTTCAAATCAGCGCAGGCGGCGTTTTCCAACCTGAACGATCAGGCTCAGGAAAGCATGACCAGTATCCGTATGATCAAGGCGTTCGGGCTGGAAGATCATCAATCCAATCAGTTTGCCGACGTGGCGGCGCAGACCGGCGCCAAGAATATGCACGTGGCGCGGGTCGACGCGCGTTTCGACCCGACGATTTATATCGCCATTGGCGCGGCCAATCTGTTGGCGATCGGCGGCGGCAGCTGGATGGTAGTCAACCAGATGCTGACGCTTGGCCAACTGACCAGTTTTGTCATGTATCTCGGCCTGATGATTTGGCCGATGCTGGCGCTGGCCTGGATGTTCAACATCGTTGAACGCGGCAGTGCGGCCTACAGCCGTATTCGCAGCCTGTTGGCTGAAACGCCGGCGGTGCGTGACGGCGACAGCGAACTGCCGCCGGGGCGTGGGCAACTGGCGGTCGACATTCGCCGTTTCCATTACCCGCAAAACGCGCATAGCGCGTTACATGATGTGGCGCTGCATCTGGCACCCGGCCAGATGCTTGGTCTGTGTGGTCCGACCGGCGCAGGCAAGAGCACGCTGCTGGCGTTGATCCAGCGGCAGTTTGATATTGATGAAGGCGATATCAGTTACCACGGCCTGCCGCTGACCGAATTGAAACTGGATGCGTGGCGTGCGCGCCTGTCGGTCGTTAGCCAAACGCCTTTCCTGTTTTCCGACAGCGTGGCGAATAACATCGCCTTGGGCAAGCCGGGGGCTACGCAGGAACAAATCGAGCAGGCGGCGCGCCTGGCCAGCGTTCACGACGATATTCTGCGCTTGCCGCAGGGCTATGAAACCGAAGTCGGCGAGCGGGGCGTGATGCTGTCCGGTGGGCAAAAGCAGCGAATTTCAATCGCGCGAGCGCTGCTGCTGGAGGCGGAAATCCTGATCCTTGACGACGCCTTGTCGGCGGTGGACGGTCGTACCGAGCACCAGATCCTGCACAATCTGCGTAGCTGGGGGCAAAACCGCACGGTGATCATCAGTGCGCATCGCTTGTCGGCGCTGACCGAAGCCAGTGAAATTCTGGTGATGCAGCACGGCACCGTGGCACAGCGCGGCGAGCACGCAACGTTGTCGGCGCAGCCCGGTTGGTATCGCGATATGTATCGTTATCAACAGTTGGAGGCCGCGTTGGACGAGGCGCCGGAAATCGGCGTGGAGATGTTAACCAATGAGTAAAGTACAAACGCTGTGGCCGACGCTAAAACGGCTATTGGCCTATGGCTCACCATACCGCAAACCGCTGGGGATAGCGGTGCTGATGCTGTGGGTTGCAGCGGCGGCGGAAGTGGCCGGGCCGATCCTGGTCAGCTATTTCATCGATAACTACGTTGCCAAAGGGCAACTGCCGCTGACGATCGTTACCGGGACTGGCGGCGGCGTATATTCTGCTGGAGCTGCTGGCGGCGGCACTGCACTATTTTCAGGCGATTTTGTTTAATCAGGCGGCGGTCGGCGTGGTGCAGCGTCTGCGCACCGACGTGATGGACGCCGCGCTGCGTCAGCCGCTGAGCGCGTTTGATACCCAGCCGGTCGGGCAGTTGATTTCCCGCGTCACCAACGATACCGAAGTGATTAAGGATCTGTACGTGATGGTGGTCTCCACCGTGCTGAAAAGCGCGGCGCTGATCGGCGCGATGCTGGTGGCGATGTTCAGTCTCGATTGGCGCATGGCGCTGGTAGCGATCTGCATCTTCCCGGCGGTTTTGATCGTAATGGGTATTTACCAATATTACAGCACGCCAATTGTGCGGCGGGTGCGCAGCTATCTGGCGGATATCAACGACGGTTTTAACGAAGTGATCAACGGCATGGGGGTGATCCAGCAGTTCCGTCAGCAGCTTCGCTTTGGCGAGCGCATGAGCAATGCCAGTTGGTCGCATTATACTGCGCGCATGCAGACGCTGCGGCTGGACGGCTTTCTGCTGCGGCCACTACTCAGTCTGTTCTCGGCGCTGGTGCTGTGTGGCTTACTGATGCTGTTTGGCTTCAGCGGCGAAGGGAGCATCGGCGTTGGGGTTCTGTACGCTTTTATCAATTATCTCGGTCGGCTGAATGAGCCGCTGATCGAGCTGACGTCGCAGCAATCGATTTTGCAGCAGGCGGTGGTGGCCGGCGAGCGTATCTTTGAGCTGATGGATCGTCGTCAGCAGAGTTACGGTACCGACGAACATCCATTGGCAAGCGGCCGCATCGAAATCGACAACCTGACCTTCGCTTATCGTGAAGACAAAAAGGTGCTGCAACATATCTCGTTGCAGGTGCCGTCACGCGGTTTCGTGGCGCTGGTCGGCCATACCGGCAGTGGCAAAAGTACTCTGGCCAACCTGTTGATGGGCTATTATCCGGTCAATGAAGGGGAAATACGGCTGGATGGCCGACCGCTGTCGAGTCTGTCGCACCGTACCTTGCGCCAAGGGGTGGCGATGGTGCAGCAGGATCCGGTGGTAGTGGCCGAATCGGTGCTGGCCAACGTGACGCTTGGCCGCAATATCAGCGAACAGGCCGTATGGCAGGCGCTGGAAACCGTACAGTTGGCGGAACTGGTGCGGGGGTTCCCACAGGGGAATCCACACGCGGCTTGGCGAACAGGGCAATAATCTGTCGGTCGGGCAAAAGCAACTGCTGGCGATGGCGCGGGTGCTGGTGCTGGCACCGCAGATCCTGATCCTTGACGAAGCCACCGCCAATATCGACTCCGGTACCGAACAAGCGATCCAGCGCGCGCTGCGGCTGATTCGCGAGCACACCACGCTGGTGGTGATCGCTCACCGTTTGTCGACCATTGTCGATGCGGACTCGATACTGGTGTTGCACCGCGGGCATGCGGTGGAGCAGGGCCATCATCAGCAACTGCTGGCGCAAAAAGGCCGTTATTACCAGATGTATCAGTTACAGCTGGTGGGTGAAGAGCTGGCCGCCAGCAGCCGTGAAGATATCCAAACGGCATGATCTGTTCTCGGGAGCCATTGCGGCTCCCGCATAATCCTCTCGCACCACAATCAGGCAGCGTGCCAGGTAAAATGCCCTGCCATGCACCCTCACGGCGCACGCTGCACAATTGCAGTGCACACTAATTGACCACCGTTGCATATCGATCCTTGCTGGGCGCGGCTTTCGTCGTCGGCGATTGCCCTTATGCTGGGTAATTGGCTGAAACTGCATATAAAACCATTTATGGCACAACCTTTGCTTTATTAGCCTGGTACCCAGGGTGAGTTTGGGCTTAATCGTGGAGAGGCAATATGAAGCTGGTTACCGTGGTGATCAAACCGTTCAAATTGGAGGACGTGCGTGAAGCCCTATCCTCTGTAGGTATTCAAGGGCTGACCGTAACCGAAGTGAAAGGGTTCGGACGCCAGAAAGGGCATGCCGAGCTTTATCGCGGTGCCGAATACAGCGTCAACTTTTTACCAAAGGTCAAAATCGATATCGCCATCGCTGACGATCAATTAGATGAAGTGGTTGATGTCATTAGTAAAGCTGCCTACACCGGCAAAATCGGTGACGGCAAGATTTTCGTTGCCGAATTGCAACGTGTTATTCGCATACGCACCGGCGAAACAGATGAAGCAGCACTGTAAACACTGGCTCAGTTAAGTAGATGGGATGGATTGATAATGAAAAAACTTTTATCCATGTTGGGCCTGAGTACGGTGACCCTGGTTCCCTCTTTGGCTCTGGCCGCTCCGGCGGTAGCAGACAAGGCAGACAACGCGTTTATGATGATTTGCACCGCGTTGGTGCTGTTTATGACCTTACCTGGCGTGGCGCTGTTTTACGGCGGTTTACTGCGCTCAAAAAACGTCCTGTCGATGCTGACGCAGGTTACCGTTACCTTTGCATTGGTGTGCGTACTGTGGGTGCTGTACGGTTATAGCCTGGCCTTCAGCGAAGGCAACGCCTTTTTTGGCGGGTTTGAAACGGCGATGCTGAAAGGCATCGGTATTGACAGCGTTACAGGCACCTTCAGCCAAATGATCCACGTAGCGTTCCAATGCTCCTTCGCCTGCATTACCGTGGCGCTGATAGTCGGTGGCTTCGCCGAACGCATTCGTTTTTCTGCGGTGGTGATTTTTGCCGCCATCTGGTTCACCATTTCCTATCTGCCGGTGGCGCATATGGTGTGGGGCGGCGGTTTCCTGGCGGCGGACGGTGCGCTGGACTTCGCTGGCGGCACCGTGGTGCATATCAACGCCGCAAGCGCCGGCCTGGTGGGGGCTTACCTGTTGGGCAAGCGCGCCGGCTTTGGCAAAGAAGCGTTCAAACCGCATAACTTGCCAATGGTGTTTACCGGGGCTTCGATTCTGTATATCGGCTGGTTTGGCTTCAACGCCGGCTCGGCCAGCGCGGCCAACGGCATTGCGGCATTGGCGTTCCTTAATACCGTGGTTTGCTACCGCAGGCGCGATCCTTTCCTGGACCTTTGCCGAATGGATTGTGCGTGGCAAGCCGTCGCTGCTGGGGGCATGCTCCGGCTGCATCGCCGGACTGGTTGCCGTAACGCCGGCCGCAGGCACCGTTGGTGTGGGGGGCGCGTTAATCATTGGTCTGGTGGGCGGCGTTGCCGGCCTGTGGGGCGTGGTCACGCTGAAGAAATGGCTGAAAGTGGACGACACCTGTGATGTCTTCGGCGTGCATGGCGTATGTGGCATTGTCGGCTGCCTGTTGACCGGCGTGTTCACGGCATCGTCGCTGGGCGGCACCGGTTACGCCGAGGGCGTCACCATGGGTCACCAGGTGTGGGTACAGCTGTTAAGCGTGATCATCACGCTGGTGTGGTCTGGTGTAGCGGCGTTCATTGCCTTTAAAGTGGCCGGCGCCATCGTCGGGCTGCGGGTACCGGAAGAACAGGAGCGCGAAGGCCTGGACGTCAACAGTCACGGCGAGAGTGCCTATAACCAGTAAGATAAGCAGTAAGTCGTAAAGAAGAGCAGTGCGCTAAACATAAAAAATAATGATGATGCAAAAAGGGCGATGATCACATCGCCCTTTTCCTTGCTGACGTATCAGGCCTGACGCTGGCGAATAACCCCTTCCTGTACCGTGCTGGCAACCAGTACGCCCTCGCGCGTGTAAAACTGACCGCGTACAAAGCCGCGGGCGCCGGACGCCGAGGTGCTTTCAACCGCGTACAGTAGCCAGTCGTCCAGGCGGAATGGGCGGTGGAACCACATCGAATGGTCAATCGTGGCAACCTGCATGCCGGGTTCGAGGAAGCCGACGCCGTGTGGCTGTAGCGCCGTTGGCAGGAAGTTGAAGTCCGAGGCGTACCCCAACAGGTATTGGTGGATGCGCTGGTCGTCCGGCATGTTGCCATTGGCGCGCAGCCAGACGTAGCGATGTGGTTCTTCTACGCTACCCTGCAGCGGATTATGGAATTTCACCGGGCGTATTTCGAGTGGCTTCTGGCCGATAAATTTGTCTCGTACCTTTTCCGGCAGCATATGCGCCAGCTTCTGTGCGATTGCCGATTCCGACATCAATCCTTCCGGTGGCGGCACTTCCGGCATGGTGTTTTGATGTTCAAAACCCTCTTCCGGGCTTTGGAACGATGCGGTCATGTAAAAGATCGGCTTGCCGTTCTGGATGGCGCTGACCCGGCGAGCGCTGAAGCTGTTGCCGTCCCGCAGCGTTTCGACGTCATAGACGATGGGTTTGCTGCTGTCGCCCGGACGCAGAAAATAGCTGTGGAACGAGTGCACGCTGCGTTCGGCGGGGATGGTCTGTTTGGCTGCGTAGAGCGCCTGGCCGACGACCTGGCCGCCAAATACCTGGCGCAAACCGAGATCTTCGCTTTGGCCGCGGAACAACCCTTCTTCGATTTTTTCCAAATCGAGCAGTTCAAGGAGATTTTGCAGTGCCTGGCTCATAAAAAGTTACCCTTTTAATAATCATTTTATGCAGTGTGCGGAATATCACGGCGGGACGTCAATATCTTGCGTTATGGCACAGACGAAATTGCCTTAATAGCGAGCGTTATTAGAACGCTAAGTGATTAATAGGTAGGCCAATAGGAATTTTTCAGGATTTTGTGCTAGGTTTAATGGGTCAGGTGGTGAAAGCCACCAGCATGTTGAGAATAAAAAAGGAGACCGATCCATGAAACTCTGGCAAATCCTTGGTGGAGCTACTGCATTAACCGTCACATTGGCCGGCTGCGCCCAGAAGAGTGCAGAGGTGCCAACACCGGCAGCAGGCAGCCCGGCGACTGCGCAGCAAATGCAGGTTCAGGGCCCGGCGGTGACAGGTTCGGTTAATATGCGTCAACGTATCGCGCTGCCGCCGAATGCGGTGCTGACGGTGACCCTTTCGGATGCTTCGCTGGCCGATGCGCCTTCCAAAGTGATTGCCCAGCGGGTGATTCGCACCGAAGGTCAGCAGGCACCGTTTAACTTCGCCATACCCTTCAACCCGGCGGACATTCAGCCGAACGCACGTATCATTCTGAGCGCGGCAATCACCGTGGATGGCCAATTGACCTTTATCACCGACACCATTCAGGAAGTGGTTAATCGCAACGGTACCCGTGCCGATTTGCAATTGGTTCCGGTACAAAACATCCCGGTGCAGGCGACGCCAACCGCCATGCCATAATGCGATAAATTTTTATCTCGGCGCGTTGTTCTACAGCCTTTGGCCAGCAGGTCAAAGGCTGTTTTATTCTAGGCGCCAGCCAAAACGGCGCAGATCGACCACGCCGTCGATGCCAAATTGGATACCTTCAGCCAATAACGCCTGGCGCTGACGCTGAAAATCCTCTCCGCGCAATGAGATTTTGCCATGACGATTGATCACCCGGTGCCATGGCAAACTGCTGCCTGGCGGTAACTTCTTCAATACGCCACCGACCTGGCGCGCAGCGCGCGGAGATCCCGCCAGTTGCGCCACCTCGCCATAGGTGGTGACTTTACCCGCAGGAATTGCCGCGACGACATGAAATACCCGTTGGCGGAAGGTGGCATCTGTCGATTCCATCTGCTGTTTACCTACCCTGTAAAACCCAGGTTGGCAGTGTGCCACAGCAAGGGTGGGTAAGAAAACAGCGGTCAGGCCCGGTTGGCTTGCTATTTGGGGTGCCATCAACGATAATGCCCACCGCTTCGAAGTACAGAAGTCGTCAATGGGGGCCCTGTTGGTTCTCCCGCAACACTAACTTGTGAACTCGGTCAGGTCCGGAAGGAAGCAGCCGCAGCAGGTGACGTGTGTGCCGGGATGTAGCTGGCAGGGCCTCCACCAATTTCAGCTCTGGCTGCCTGTCGTTATCGTCTTCAATTCCTGAATATCATGATTACCGTCTGTGCCTAACCCGTTTTGTCACTGCCGGGATCTCTGTCCACCTCACGCATCCTGTTGACTCGGTGGCAAACAGGTAGATGAAAGGCGGGAGTCTTAGATTGGTAGGGGGCATTTAACGGTTGCCAACGGTAGCTTGTTCAGACGAACCCTGTTGGCGTGAACTGCACAGGGTGCGGTATCCTTGCACGGTGGCAAGGCGAGTGGGGGATTCATTGCCTGGATATTAACGGAACAAGAACCGGCCTTTAACTGATGGCATAAGCACATCCAGGTTGGGATACAATGAGTCGCAAAAAGTAAATTGATTGTTCATGATGCCAGATATTGACGTAATATCTTTCAGGAATAAAAAGGGTATTAAATAACGTTATCATTGAGGCCGATCGCGGCATCGGCTCAACGCAGACAAATCTTGGATTATCTTACGTATTTCCAAACGGCAGTCGGCACTTTGTCATACAATTTATTCATCGTCAGCTCGGCCAGCCGATGATCTGCCGCAGAGTAAAAAAGTTCCAGCTCGTCGTCAGAAAGTTCATACTTGTTTTTTTCTATAACGCGTTCAAGCGTGTCAATCGTGGTGCATTTACGTAAACGCATCAGATAGTCAATTTTAGTCATGATAACCTTTAGTCTTATTAACCGTAGATATAGTTTGGGGATAATTATCCCCTAAGTTTTCATCGTAGTACAGATGCCCTCTCCTGAGAACATTCTGAATAGTCGCGCTTTGGTTTTTTGCCAACGACGCAGATCGGAATCATTAATACCGTAACTACTAAACAGCGTGTAGGTATCGTCGAGATATTCTTCGACCAGTTCCGAAAAATCGCTTTCGTCCATGTATTTTATTTTATAGCTCATGATAAACGAAGCAATATGCTCAATCAGTTCATTAAGCTGTAGGTTGACCGCAGACGTTGGATCGTTTACCCAGCCGTGGTGGCTGTCACCAAGAGTCGCGATGCCTTCGTCGTACAAAGTTTCGCACAAGAATTTGAGCTGAGCAATATCGTGCCGCTTCGGCGAATACTCATCCATATCATCCCCTCCGTAAGTCTTAATTTCGGTGTGATAACACTCTGTGAGTAAGCTGATGGACTTCTTTCTCGGAGGTAGCTTAAGTGATGCTATATAAACTTTCCGTATTATTAATATAAATCATTTTTCCGCAGCTGACCTGTAATTATTACGTAATCTTACAATTCGTCTGCCGTTGACGGGCGAGAGTTGTCGATTATATCAAAAACCAACTCTTGTCGACCCAGGCTAAAACGCACACTGTCACTAAGGTATTCCTGAGCATAGATATCAATGCAGGCATTGAAAATGTACCACTGATAACGGTAACTCATTGAATACTCAAGCGTGGATAGCTGCCGTAACTCAAATATTTCTAATGAACCCTCAGTGTAGTGAGCATTTTCTGAATAAAAGTTCAGGCCGCTGGTTAACGCGGGAACTAACTCTGACAGCCGATCGTTAATCACTTTCATTAATTGATCGCTAGAAAGTGCGCGAACGTTCTGCTGACAAGCCAAGGTTACGTGCATTTATCTCTGCCTGCTCTCGACAACGTTAGCCTTATCTTACTCTTTTTTCGCCCGGTCGTCGGCAGACTTTTCACTTACTATAGTTTTTTTACAGTTCCCAGACGTTTACCACATCGGAAATATCCTTGCTTATTTAAGAACAATCTTAGCAATAACCTTCAATGTTCTACGTAGAGAAAAAATGCAGGGTGTATTGTCGGTTGTTACGTTAAGTTGCAATAAAATCGTCTCCGTCGCTTGAGTCCGCGGTACTGTTGTGATGTTATATTATAACATTTACTGAAAGGCGTTTAGCGACATGAAGCATTCTTCTGTCTACGGCAAATCGGAGCCAAAGCCGGTTTACAGCTGGTTCACCGCCTCCGCCGGGGCGCGTTGCGCCGCTGTGCTGCTGTTGTTGGTGGCATTATGGCTGGCTATTGACTGGGCGGTGGTATTGCCATGATTGCGTTACGACATGCGATTTTTGGTTACGGCACCGGCGCCCTGTTCCCACCATTAAACGGCCGTTTCGCCCGTGGATCGCTGACGGCAGTGATCGGTGTCAACGGTGCTGGCAAATCCACTTTATTGAAAACCATCGCCGGGCTGTTGCCGTTGCAGGGTGGCAGTATCGATTATGGCAGCAAAAAATTTCCCTCCATTGCCTATTTGCCGCAGCAGGCGGAACTGGATCGGCAGTTTCCGATCGTGGTCAACGATGTGGTTGCCATGGGCTGTTGGCGGCAATTGGGCATGCTGGGCGGGTTAACTGCCTGCGCGCGCCAGCGGATAGCCGATGCCTTGGCCACGGTGGGCATGAGCCAGATGGCGCATTCGCCAGTGAGTGAGTTGTCTGGCGGCCAGTTGCAGAGGGTGTTATTTGCCCGGTTGTTAGCCCAGCAAGCGCCGCTGATCCTGCTGGATGAGCCTTTTACCGGCATCGACAGTGCGACGATCGGCTTATTGCTGCAGGTGATTGCACGTTTGCATCAGCAGGGGCAAACGGTGATCGCAGTTTTACACGATATGGCGATGGTGGCTGGGCATTTCCCTCAGGCATTGCTGTTGACGCCACAGGACTGCCATTGGGGCGATGCTGACTGCGTTCTCGCGCAACTGCCGTTGCTGCATGCCGCCAGTTCCCCGGTTAGCCGGATCAAGGTTGCGCCATGATGTTGCTTCATCTGCTGATCGATCCCTTCGTATCCTTCGGTTTTATGCGCCGGGCGCTGGTGGCCTGTCTGGCACTGTCGCTCAGCACTGCGCCGCTCGGAGTGTTCCTGCTATTGCGCCGCATGAGCCTGGTGGGTGATGCGCTGTCGCATGCGGTACTGCCCGGCGCGGCGATCGGCTATTTGATTTCCGGCATGTCATTGGTGGCGATGGGGATTGGCGGGTTTATCGCCGGTCTGGCGGTGGCGATGCTTTCCGGCCTGGTTAGCCGCCATACGCCGCTCAAGGAGGATGCCAGCTTCGCCGGTTTCTACCTCGGTTCGCTGGCGCTAGGAGTGACGCTGGTATCGCTGCGCGGCTCCAACGTTGACTTGCTGCACGTATTGTTTGGCTCGATTCTGGCGGTGGACAGCCATGCCATGGTGATGGTGGGCGGTATCGCCAGCGTGTCGTTGCTGGCGCTGGCCGCGTTGTACCGGGCGCTGGTGATCGAATCGTTTGACGCGACCTTTTTACGCGTTGGCGCACCGCGCTGGCTGGCATGGGGGCATGGTCTTTTTTTGGCGTTGGTGGTGGTCAATCTGGTGGCCGGGTTTCAAATTCTAGGCACTCTGATGTCGGTTGGGCTGATGATGTTACCGGCCGCCAGTGCGCGCTTCTGGGCAGGTAATCTGCCGCAGACTCTGGCGGCGTCGATGGCGATCGCCGCACTCGCCAGTATCGTCGGACTGCTGTGGTCTTATTATGCATCGCTGCCCGCTGGCCCGGCGATCGTGCTCAGTGCCAGTCTGATATTTTTCATTTCGATTCTATTTGGGAGGCGTGGTGGGATTTATGCCCGCGCGCGTCGTTGAGAAGTGCCATGTACAAGGAGATACCAATGAAAGGCTTATCAATAACGTTGGTGGCGGCGGCTCTGCTTTCCAGCCCGCTGGTAATGGCCAATACCGTCAACGCGGTGGCCAGTTTTTCGGTGTTGAGCGACATCGTCAAACAGATCGGCGGCGAGCACGTCAAGGTGGCGTCGCTGGTGGGGCCGAACGGCGATCCGCACAGTTTTGAACCGTCGCCTCAGGACAGCAAACTGCTCTCGCAGGCAGATCTGGTGTTTGTCAGCGGTTTGGGGTTGGAAGGCTGGATCGACAGGCTGGTGAGCGCTTCTGGTTACCATGGTCCGTTGATTACCGCCTCACAGGGAATTTCAACTCGCCAGATGGCAGAGGATGGCAAACAGATTACCGATCCGCATGCCTGGAACAGCATGAAAAACGGCGTCCAGTATGCGACGAACGTGATGAATGCGCTGATCGCCGCCGATCCACAGGATGCCAACTATTTCCGTCAGCGCGGCGCCGAATACATACAGCAGCTGCAACGGCTCGATCGCTGGGCGCTGGCGGAGTTTGCCGCCGTGCCGGCAGAAAAGCGCAAGGTGCTGACCAGTCACGATGCGTTTGGTTATTTTGGTCAGCAATATGGCGTGACCTTCCTGGCGCCGGTAGGTTTTTCTACCGAGGCGGAGGCCAGCGCCAGTGACGTTGCCCAGTTGATTAGCCAGATCAAACGGGAAAAGGTGCATACCTATTTCATCGAAAACCAGACCGATCCACGCCTGGTGAAGCAAATCGCTGCGGCAACCGACGCCAAGGCCGGTGGGGGAATTGTATCCTGAAGCCCTGTCAACCGCCCAGGGACCGGCAGCAACCTATGTTCAGGCGTTCAAACACAACGTCGAAACCCTTGTCGCCAGCATGAAGTAACCGTGGTTTAGCCCCGCCAGGACGGCGGGGCTTGTCAGAACTGGCCGCTAATGGAAAATAAAAAAGCCCCGTTGAACAGTCACGGGGCTTTGACGATAAACCAGGTTGTCTACGGCAGTTAACGCTTTTTCTTACGTCCCTGTACCGCTTTAAAACGCGGATTGGACTTGCAGATCACGTAGATGCGGCCTTTGCGACGCACCACGCGGCAATCTGGATGGCGATTTTTCGCCGAACGCAATGAACTCAAAACCTGCATGCTGATTCCCTTTACTTACTGCCAATAAATCGACCGAAACGCTGCTGGAAGCGCGCGGTGCTGCCTTCTTTGGAAAACTCTTTCTGCTTGCCGGTGTAGTACGGATGCGAAGCGGAAGAGACGTCGATGGTGACATACGGCAGAGTTTCCCCGTCATGATCGATAGTGCGATCGGTCTTGATGGTCGACCCTACTTTGAAATAGGCATTGGCGCTCAGATCGTGAAACACCACGGTACGGTATTCTGGATGGATATCGGCTTTCATGATGACCTCTCATGTAATGTTATACTATAACAATTAGTATGCGCCGAACGGCGTATTCGATCAAGTATAAATTGTCGACGCACAGCGGCCATTGCGTGTGGCGGGAGAGGGAAGCATAAAAAAAGGCCGCATAAGCGGCCTTGGTATTCAGGGAAGAAGGGGATCAGCGATGCTCAACCGGGTGAGAATGTTCGATGTCTTCGTTCTTCTTGGAGAAGCGGCGGCGTACCACCACGAAGAACACCGGAACAAAGAAGATCGCCAGCACGGTTGCGGTGATCATCCCGGCCCATAACGCCGGTACCTACCGCGTTCTGCGCACCGGAGCCAGCGCCGCTGCTGATAACCAGCGGCAGTACCCCGAGGATGAAGGCCAGCGAGGTCATCAGAATCGGACGCAAACGCATACGAACCGCTTCCAGCGTTGACTCGATCAGTCCCTTGCCCTCTTTTTCCATCAGATCCTTGGCGAATTCCACGATCAATATCGCGTTCTTCGCCGATAGCCCAATGGTTGTCAGCAGGCCCACCTGGAAGTAAACGTCGTTGTTCATACCGCGCATGGTTGCCGCCAGCAGCGCACCGATAACCCCCAGTGGCAGAACCAGCATCACCGAGAACGGAATCGACCAGCTTTCATACAGCGCCGCCAGACACAGGAACACCACCAGAATCGAGATGGCATACAGTGAAGGGGCCTGGTTACCGGACAGACGTTCCTGGTAGGACATACCGGTCCAGTCATAGCCAACGCCGCTTGGCAGTTTCGACGCCAGTTCTTCCATCAGGTTCATGGCTTCACCGGTACTCTTGCCGGGTGCAGCCTGGCCGAGGATTTCCATCGATGGCAGACCGTTGTAACGCTCCAGACGCGGTGAGCCGTATTCCCACTTCGCGGTAGCGAAGGAGGAGAACGGAACCATCTGGCCGCTATCGCCACGCACATACCAGTTGTTGATGTCGTTCGGCAACATACGGAACGGCGCATCAGCCTGTACGTAAACCTTCTTCACACGACCACGGTCGATGAAGTCGTTGACGTACGAACCACCCAGCGCGGTGGTCAGCGTACTGTTGATGGTGGTAATGCTGACGCCCAACGCCTTGGCTTTTTCCTGATCGACGGTCAGTTTGAACTGTGGCGTATCTTCCAGACCGTTAGGACGCATACCGACCAGCATATCCGGATGCTGTGCAGCCATCCCCAACAACTGGTTACGCGCTTCGGTCAGTTTTTCGTGTCCCAGACCGCCCTGGTCGATCAATTCAAAGTCGAAGCCGGTCGCGGTGCCCAGCTCGATAATCGCGGGCAGGTTGAACGGAATGACCATACCGTCCTTGATTTGCGAGAAGGCAGCCATGGCTCGGCCGGCAATCGCTTCAACCTTGTTCTCGGTGCCCGGACGTTCGTCCCAGTTCTTCAGGCTGACGAAGGACAGACCGTTGTTCTGGCCATTACCGTTAAAGCCGAAGCCGGCAACGGTAAACACCGACACTACGTTGTCTTTCTCTTTCGTCAGGAAGTAGTCGGTGACTTCTTCCAGCACTTTCGAGGTACGCGCTTCGGTGGCACCGGCAGGCAACTGCACCATGGTCAGCAGGATGCCCTGATCTTCATCCGGCAGGAACGAGGACGGCAGGCGCAGGAACAGGAACGCCATGCCGACGACGATCAGCAGGTAGATCAGCAGGTAACGACCGGTGCTGCGCAGAATGTTGGCTACGCTGTCGGTGTAGTGGTGCGTGCTCTTTTCGAACATGCGGTTGAACCAGCCGAAGAAGCCGGTCTTCACGCCGTGGTCGCCTTTCGCTACCGGTTTGAGCAGGGTGGCACACAGCGCCGGCGTCAGAATCAACGCAACCAGCACCGACAGGGCCATTGCCGAAACGATGGTAATCGAGAACTGACGGTAAATTGCCCCGGTAGAACCGCCGAAGAACGCCATAGGTACGAATACCGCTGACAGCACCAGCGCAATGCCGACCAGCGCACCCTGGATTTGGTCCATCGATTTTCTGGTAGCTTCTTTCGGCGGTAGCCCCTCTTCGGACATTACACGCTCGACGTTTTCCACCACCACGATGGCATCATCCACCAATAGGCCTATCGCCAACACCATGCCGAACATCGTCAGGGTGTTTATCGAGAAGCCGAACGCCGCAAGTATGGCAAATGTCCCCAGCAACACGACCGGCACTGCGATGGTTGGAATCAAGGTCGCACGGAAGTTCTGCAAGAACAGATACATGACCAGGAACACCAGCACGATCGCTTCGAACAGCGTTTTCACCACTTCATTAATCGAAATCTTGACGAATGGGGTGGTGTCGTACGGATAAACCACTTTCATCCCTTGCGGGAAGAACGGAGCCAGCTTGCCGAGCTCTTCTTTTACGCCAGCCGCGGTGTTCAGGGCGTTGGCGCCGGTAGCCAGTTTGATACCCAGACCTGCCGCCGGCTTGCCGTTGAAGCGTGCCGTTACCGAATAGTTTTCGGCACCGCGTTCGATGCGCGCCACGTCTTTCAGACGCACCTGCGAACCGTCGCTGTTAACCTTCAGCAGGATCTTGCCAAACTCTTCCGGTGACTTCAGACGGGTCTGCGCAATGATCGAAGCGTTCAACTGCTGGCCCGGTACCGGAGGCATACCGCCCAGCTGCCCTGCGGCAATCTGGTTGTTCTGCTCGGTGATGGCGCTGGTGACATCGGTGGTCGTCAGCTGGAAGTTATTCATCTTGTTCGGATCGAGCCAGACGCGCATCGCGTATTGCGCACCGAACAGCTGAACTTCACCCACGCCGGAAGAACGGCTGATCGGGTCTTTGATGTTGGAAGCCACGTAGTCCGCAATATCATCCTGGGTCATGTTCGGATCGTCGGAAACGAAGCCGGCCACCATCAGGAAGCTGCTGCTGGATTTTTCTACTTTCAGGCCTTGCTGTTGCACCTCTTGCGGCAACAGTGGCGTTGCCAGTGACAGTTTGTTCTGGACCTGAACCTGCGCGATGTCAGGGTCGGTGCCAGATTCAAACGTCAGGGTAATTTGTACGCTACCAGAGGAGTCACTGGATGAGGACATGTACATCAGATTATCGATACCGTTCATGTTCTGTTCGATAATCTGTGTCACGGTGTCCTGCACCGTCGTGGCATCAGCGCCAGGATAGGTGGCGGAGATCGTCACCGCCGGTGGTGCGATAGTCGGATACTGCGCAATCGGCAGTTTCATTATCGCAAGCACCCCCGCCAACATCACGATGATGGCGATTACCCAGGCGAAAATAGGGCGATCTATAAAGAACTTAGCCATGTATTACCGGCTCCTTTTTATGACTTCTGCGCGTCAGCCTGCGGCTGTTTTTGCGCCTGAGTGTCAACTTCTTGTGCTTTTACCTGCGCGCCAGGTTTGACTTTCATCAACCCGGTGACAATAACGCGATCGCCGGCTTTCAACCCTTCGCTGACCAGCCATTTGTCGCCAATTGCCTGATCCGCTTTCAGTGAACGCAGTTCCACCTTGTTGTCTGCACCGACTACCAGCGCAGTCGCATCGCCACGCGGGTTACGCGTTACGCCCTGCTGTGGTACCAGCAGCGCGTCGTTGCGAACGCCTTCATCCAGACGGGCGCGCACGAACATGCCAGGCAACAGTTCATCTTTCGGGTTAGGGAACACGGCGCGAATGGTGATGGAACCGGTGGTTTCATCAACGGTCACGTCAGAGAATTCCAGCGTGCCTTCCTGGGCGTAGGTCTGGCCGTTCTCCAGCAGCAGCTTGACCTTGGCCTTGCCGTTTTCCTGCTTCAGCGAGCCGCTGGCCAGTTCCTGTTTCAGACGCAGGAAATCGTTGCTGGACTGGGTAACGTCAACGTACATCGGATCCAACTGTTGTACGGTAGACAACGCGTTGGTTTGACCGCTGGTCACCAGCGCACCTTCGGTAACGGCGGATTTGCCGATACGCCCGGAAATCGGTGACGTCACCTTGGTGTAGGCCAGATTGATGCGCGCCGTTTCTACCGCAGCCTTGGCCGCGACCACTGCCGCATTGTTCTGCTGCAAGGTGGAGATGGCGGTATCGTAATCCTGCTTACTGATGTAATTGGTACCCAGCAATGGTTTGTAACGGTTGACCGTCAGACGGGCGATGTCGGCTGCGGCCTGTGCCTTGGCCAGATCGCCTTTGGCGCTGTCGTAGGTGGCTTGATAAGTCGCGGATCGATCTGGTACAGCGATTCACCGGCTTTGATATCACTGCCTTCAACAAAGTTGCGTTTCAGAATAATACCACTGACCTGCGGACGAACTTCGGCGATGCGATACGCAGCGGTGCGACCAGGGAGATCGGTAGTAATGTTGAGAGGTTCGGTTTTCAGGGTCACCACACCCACTTCAGGGGCCGGTTGTTGAGCGCCTTGCTGTTGGGCTTCTTTATCATTACATCCTGTAAGCACTAAGCTGCCGGAAAGCATCAGAACTGCCGCCAGAGGCGTTAACCCTCTGTTTTTGTTCATAGAAAAACCTCAAGTGTCCGATTTCAAAATGATCAATGGATCACAAGCATTAAAACCCATTGCTGCGTTAATTATATGTGCGTGCTATGGTACATACATTCGCGAATGTATGTAAATCACAGTCCCCCTAAAAAACAACGCCATGGCACGAAAAACCAAACAGCAGGCGCAAGAAACCCGACAGCACATTCTTGATGCTGCGGTTCGAGAATTCTCTGAACGTGGCGTTTCTGCAACGTCACTGACAGATATTGCCACCGCAGCCGGGGTTACGCGTGGTGCAATTTATTGGCACTTCAAAAATAAGGTAGACCTGTTTAACGAAGTTTGGGAATTATCAGAATCGAAAATAGGCGACCTCGAAGTAGAGTATCAGGCAAAGTTTCCAGAGAATCCACTGAGGATTTTAAGGGAAATCCTGATTTACATCTTGACCGCTACGGTAGAGGACGTCCGCCGACGCGCATTGATGGAGATTATATTTCATAAATGCGAGTTTGTGGGCGAAATGATGCCGTTACATGATGTGCGCAAGGTGTTGTACCTGGAAAGCTACGAACGCATTGAATCGGTGCTGCAGAACTGCATCCGTCATAACCAGCTTCCGGTGGATCTGCATATTCGCCGTGCGGCTATTATTTTACGTGCCTATGTTACCGGCCTGATGGAAAACTGGCTTTTTATGCCGGAAAGCTTTGATTTGAAGCGCGAGGCAGCAACGTTGGTTGATGCGTTTATCGAAATGGCGCAATACTGCCCAACGTTGCGTATCAAACCGGGTGAGCGGGCGGCGTTGTCGCAACGTGCTGACTGCCCCCTTTAACTGCAAGCAGGGAGGAATGATGTCTTCAATGGTACTGATTGCCAGCGGTGCGGCCTACGGGCAGGAATCGCTGTTCAATGCACTGCGTCTGGCGATTGCCTTGAAAGAGCAGCAACAGGCGCTGGATTTGAAACTGTTTTTGATGTCTGACGCGGTGATTGCCGGCATCGCCGGGCAGCAGCCGCACGAAGGCTACCATCTGCAGCAGATGCTGGAAATTCTCAGCGCCCAACAGGTGCCGATCAGACTGTGTAAAACCTGCGCCGATGCGCGTGGCGTCAGCAGATTGACGCTGGTCGACGGGGTGGAAATCGGGACACTGATTGAACTGGCGCAGTGGACGCTGGCAGCGGACAAAGTTCTGACGTTCTGAGCAGGCGGCCTGTCGCGCCATTCATCATCGGCAATATTTTTCTCGTTTTTTGCCAGGTGGCGAACATGCTAATCTTGAGACTTGTTGGTTGAAACGAAGTCAAATCATGAGTCGCAGGTTCGTCACATCCTTTTCCTCGGCCTTACTGTTACCGTCGCGCATGGCCTTACGCTGCGCGGTGGCGCTATTGCTCCTGATTGTCTGCACGTTATGGCAGCCGGCGCTGGCACAGATTTCCTATAATAGCGACCTGCCGACGCGCAGCGATATCCAGAATCAGCTTGAGGCGTTGGCCAGGCAAAAAAATCTGACGCCGGTCGAAAAACTGTCACAACAGGATCTCAACCGCACCACCGAACTGCTGGACGCTCTCGAGCATGTCCGGCAGGAAGGGGCGCAGTTGAAACAGCAGCTACAGCAGGCTCCGGTGAAACTGAGGCAGGTGACGGCGCAGCTTGAGGCGATGAAATCGCCGCCGGATGATGCCGCGGTACGTGCCGAACTGCTGTCGCTGTCGCTGCGTCAATTGGAAGGTCGCCTGTACCAAACGCTGGATGAACTGCAAAGCGCGCAGGAAAACCTGTCGACCTACAATAGCCAACTGGTGTCGCTGCAAACCCAGCCGGAACGGGTGCAAACCAGCATGTACACCGCATCGCAGCGCCTGCAGGAGATCCGCAATCAACTGAATGATCAATCGCCGGGGCAGGCGGTGTTGCGCACCAGCCAACAGGAGATGCTGGCTACCGAGCAGGTTTTGCTGAATGGGCAGATCGAACTGCAACGTAAAAGCCTTGAAGCCAATACCACGCTCCAGGATTTGCTGCAGAAACAGCGTGACTATACCAACGGTCATATCGAGCAACTGAACCATCAGGTGCAGATGCTGCAGAACGTGGTCAACAGCAAGCGCCTGACGCTGTCGGAAAAAACCGCCAAAGCGGCGCAGAACCCGGAAGATGCCACCGACATCCAGCACGATGCGCTAGTGCGTAATGAACTGGACCTCAATCGCCAGCTCAGCCAGCGGCTGATTGCCGCAACGCGTGAAAGCAACACCTTGTTCCAACAAAATATCCAGGTAAAAAGCTGGCTCGATCGCGGCCTGCAATCCGAACGCAATCTGAAAGAACAGATCCAGATGCTGAAAGGCAGCCTGGTGCTGTCGCGCATTCTGTACCAACAGCAGCAGAGCCTGCCGCAGGGTGCGCTGGTGGCAGATATGCAAACCCACATTGCCGACCTGCGTCTGGAGCAATTTGACATTAACCAGCAGCGGGACGAGCTGTTCAAGGGCAATGATTACATCGATAAGCTGTTGGCCAATGCCCAGGAAAAAGCCAGCGATGACGTGATTGATGCGTTGAATGAAATCATTGATATGCGCCGCGAATTGCTGGATCAGCTTAACCGCCAATTGAGCAATCAACTGACGCTGGCGATTAATCTGCAAATCAATCAGCAGCAGCTCACCAGCGTATACGATTCGGTGCAGGACACGCTGACCCAGCAGATTTTTTGGGTGAACAGCAATAAACCCATCGACCTGGCCTGGCTAAAGGCCTTGCCCGGCGCCATCAAACAACAGTTGGCGTCGCTGGATTTCAAATTCAAAGCCGCCAAACTGCTGGACGGCGGACTGCGTGTGCTGGTGTTCCTGCTGCCGATGCTGTTGATTATCGGCCTGCTGCGCTGGCGCTATAGTCTGATTGACAGCCATATACAAAAGCTCAGCAATGACGTGGGGCAATTGAAGCGTGACAGCCAGCTGCATACGCCAAAAGCGCTGTTGCTGATTTTGCTGAAAGTGGTGCCGGGTGCCGCGTTGCTGCTTGGCGTCGGCTTTTGGTGCTACCGCTCGGAAATCAGCATCAGCGATTTTTTATGGTCGCTGTCACAGCAGCTGTCGCTGTTTTACCTGGTGTTCGGCTTCACCTTCCGCCTGATGGCGCCAGGGGGGATTGCCGAGCGGCACTTCGCCCTCGCGGCGAGCCTGTGCGCGCACTACCGCCGCCAGACAATTCGTCTGGGACTGGCGCTATTGCCGCTGATCTTCTGGTCGGTCCTGGGTGAAAAGGCGCCTTTGCGACTGGTGGAGGACGTGATCGGTCAGGTGGTGGTGATGTTGACGCTGCTGCTGCTGGCGGTGCTGGTATTCCCGCTCTGCCGCGACAGCTGGCGCGAAAAGGGCGCGCATGCGGTACGGCTGGTGATTGTTACCGCCATTGCCGCGACGCCGCTAATGCTGCTTGGGCTGATGTTCGCCGGTTATTTCTATACCACGCTGCGGCTGGCAGGGCGCGGGATCGACAGTCTGTATCTGTTTTTCCTGTGGAATATCGTTTATCTGACCGCCATCCGTGGCTTAAGCGTTGCCGCGCGGCGTTTGGCTTACCGCCGGGCGCTGGCGCGACGCCAAAGCCTGGCGAAAGAGGGCGCAGAAGGCAACGAACCGGTGGAAGAGCCGCCGTTGGCGCTGGATCAGATCAATCAGCAGTCATTGCGTTTGACCACCATGGCACTGTTTCTGCTGTTCGCGACCGCGTTCTATGCGATTTGGTCGGATCTGATCACGGTGTTCGGCTACCTGGACAGCATCTCGCTGTGGCATTACACCAGCGTGGTGGCCGGCAGCAGCCTGCCGCAGGCGGTGACGCTCGGCAATCTGATGGTGGCGTTGCTGGCGGTGATAGTCGCCTATGTCATGACGCGCAACCTGCCGGGGCTGCTGGAGGTGCTGGTGCTGTCACGCTTGCAACTGCGGCAGGGGGCGTCGTACGCCATCACCACCATTCTGACCTATCTGATCACCGCGGTAGGCACCGTAACCGCGCTGGGATCGCTGGGCGTCTCGTGGGACAAGCTGCAGTGGCTGGTAGCGGCGCTGTCGGTCGGGCTGGGCTTTGGCTTGCAGGAGATCTTCGCCAACTTTGTTTCCGGCTTGATCATCCTGTTTGAACGCCCGGTGCGCATCGGCGATACCATTACCATCGGTACTTTTTCCGGTTCTGTCAGTAAAATTCGCATTCGCGCCACCACCATTACCGATTTCGATCGCAAGGAAGTGATCATCCCGAACAAGGCGTTCGTCACCGAAAGGCTGATTAACTGGTCGCTGTCCGACACCATTACTCGGGTCTTGATCAAGGTAGGCGTGGCCTACGGTTCCGATCTGGACAAGGTCAAACAGGTGTTGCTGAAGGCCGCGCACGATAATCCGCGGGTAATGACCGATCCGGAACCGCAGGTGTTTTTCCTGAATTTCGGTGCCAGCACGCTCGATCATGAATTGCGCCTGTACGTACGCGAGCTGCGCGATCGCAGTTATACCGTCGATGAGCTTAATCGCTCAATCGATCGCTTGTGCCGCGAGAACGACATCAATATCGCCTTCAACCAGTTGGAAGTGTATTTGCATAACCAGCAGGGCAATGAGGTGCAGGAAGTGAAGCGTGACTTCAATCCCGGGCCGGAACAACCGGCCGGCTGATGGGCAACCGCTGCGCGGTGTTACGGGGTGCCGGGCAGATACGGCGTGCTGGCACCGCTGCGCTGCATTTTTTCCTGATAGTCCCGTTTGACGATATCCAGCGCCGCCAGCGCGGTGGCTGGATCGATCTCGTTACATTCCAGCAGGTAAATCAGATCGACTGCCAGCTGTAATTCTGGTGAAGCATTTTCTAGGGACATAAATCCAACATTATTTGGTTTGCGATAGGTGAATGAATTCTGACACTGGCTGAGTATAGTGAACCCTGGTCGGGGAGGGGAATATTCCTTCAAATAATGTGATAAAACTTCAAAAACCGTTTTCTTTTCTTTCAATACTGCGTTCTATGCGTGCCAACGCTTGACGGCATCGCATCAACCGGCCTTCGAGTGCCGCCAGCTCCTGCTGTATTTTTTGCTGCCCAGCCAAAGTGGTCTGTCGGCCTAACAGGCTTTCGCGATCCTGGATCATCGCCAGCAAACGACGCTCATAATCCTGATGCTCCGCCAGTTTATGGTACAGATCGACCTGCGCCGGTGCTTTGGGTTGATTCTGACGTCGCAGCGTCTGGGTGGCCAGTTCACGTTGCAGAGCGCCGATCTGCGCGACCAGCTTTTCCGCCAGGAACGCCACTTGCGCGTTGCGATTGTCATGGACGGCGGATTGCAATTGGCTGAAGTTCTTCTGCACCTGCGCCAGGTAATCTCGCAGCCGCGTCCCGTGGTTGGCAAACAACGCGCTATCGAAACGCGCCTGCGAAACCGGTGTATCGCCGCGCGGCGTTACTTCGCTGGCAAGCGCCGCGATTTGCTGCTGCAAAGCCTGTAATAAATGCTGCGTATTCACGCCGATCCCCAAGTTGTACTCACAGAAGCCTAGCTTGCCCGCGATAGTCGTTTGATACAAGCGCCATCGCCATTATCGGCTATTTCGCCAGCAGCTTGAATGCAAAAGAATTTTTGTCTGGTTGTTGCCATCAACAATCCCGATGGCAGCTTTTTTTTGTGATCTCAATTAAAAAGTATAATGGTATACCTTTATATTTTTATCATATTCACTACACTGGGTTGGTGCCAACGTTCCAGGGGGGCGAAGCAAGCAAACGGCTTGAGTCGTCAACAACCGGCCAAACGGGTCAGGTTGTGAATAATAAAAATGACCCGCTGTTGATGCCGGCGTCATACGTTATTAAAAGGTGCTCAGATGAAACTGTCAGTAATAGAGAAAGTAGGCTTTGGCGCCGGGGATATGGCAATCAATATCATCATGATTGCGATGCAATTGCTGCTGGCCTATTTTTATACCGACGTATATGGCTTGCATGCGGTCGACGTCGGCGTGTTATTTATGGTGGTGCGTTTTATCGACGCCATTATCGATCCGTTGATGGGTATGTATACCGATAAGGTCAATACACGCTGGGGACGTTACCGCCCTTATCTATTATGGTTTGCCCTGCCGTTTGGTTTTGCGGTCTATCTGATGTTTATTACACCGGATGTTGCCTATACAGCAAAACTGGCCTGGGCCTATTTTACCTACATACTGATGACCGTGGTCTATACCGCGATAACCATTCCTTATATCTCAATGATTGGCGTTATTACCGATGATCCGCTAGAGCGATTGAGCGCGAATGGATATCGCTTTGTGATGACCAAGATTGCCGCGTTTCTGGTAACCATCATTGTGCCGATAATGGCGGTGTGGCTCGGCCAGGGTAACAAGGCGCTGGGCTATCAATTGTCTATGGGGCTGATGGGGGCGGTCGGGGCGGCGCTGTTCATCTTCTGCTTCCTGACCACGCGCGAACGTAGCCGACCGGAAATCCCTACCATGCGCAGCGGCGAACAGTTCAGGCTGCTATTGCGTAACGATCAATGGCTACTGCTGGGTGTGGTGATCATGCTGCTGATGTGCGGATATGTGATTCGTGGTTCGGTAGCGGCGTATTACGCCAAATATTATCTGAATGGCGGTGACGCGTTAATTTCACCTTTTTTAACCATCGGCGTGGTGGCTTCGATATTGGCAATGATATCTACCACCTATATAACTCGGACCTATGACAAGATAAAACTGTTCCGTCATACCCAGTTGATGACCTTTATTCTCAGCCTGGCGATGTATTTTCTGGTGGGGCAGGGCGATCTGTGGTTGGCCTTTATCGCCTATTTCCTGATTAATTATTTCTGCGATATGCAAATGCCAATTTTCTGGTCGTCGATTGCCGAAGCGGTAGATTACGGTGAACACAAAAATGGCAAACGGGTTTCCGGTCTGGCTTTTGGCGGCATCCTGTTTTTCCAGAAGTTCGGCATGGGCATCGCCGGGGGAATATTGGGTTTTCTGCTGAGTTATTTCGGTTACCAGCCGGATGCGCAACAATCGCCAACGGCATTGGTCGGCATCGCGCTAATGATGACGATAATTCCCGCTCTGTTTCATTTTGCCATTAGCCTGATCATGAAGCGTTACATCATTAATAATCACTATTATGCCGAGCTGAAGCTAGCGCTTGGCAAGCGAGGCTGATATGCAGACTAAAAATACCGTCTGGGTGATTGGCGATGCCTCGGTCGATCTGGTGCCCGATGACCAACAACGCTATTTGAAATGCCCCGGCGGCGCGTCGGCCAACGTGGCGGTGTGCGTCGCCCGACTGGCCGGCAGTTGCGGCTTTATTGGCCGCCTGGGGCTGGATCCGGTCGGGCACTTTCTGGCACAAACCCTGCGGCGTGAAGGGGTCGACATTCGCCATCTGACCCTCGACCCGGCGTTGAAAACTGCGGTACTGATTGTCGATCTGGCGGCCGACGGTGAACGTTCGTTCAGCTATCTGGTGGCCCCCAGCGCCGACAGTTTTGTCTGCGCCGCCGATCTGCCGCCGTTCGCTGCCAATCAATGGTTTTACTTCAACTCCATCGGCCTGATTCGCCAGCCAGCGCGCGATGCCTGTCTGCAAGGCGCCCAGCGCATGCGTTTGGCGCACGGGTCGGTGCTGTTTGACGTCAACCTACGCGAAGCCATGTGGGACTGTCCGGCTGACATTGCGCCACAAATCGAAAATGCCATTGCCCAGGCGGATATCTGCAAGATTTCGGCCGATGAGCTGTGTCGATTGACTCAACGGCAGGACTGGCGCGCCGCCCGCTACTACGCCCGAGAACTGGGTTGCCCGACCACCGTCATTTCGCTCGGTGACGCGGGGGCGTATCTGATACATCAACGGCAAGAACGGCATTATCCCGCGCTGCCGGTGCAGGTTGTCGATACCACCGGCGCGGGCGACGCCTTCGTCGGCGGATTACTGCTCGAGCTGGCGAAGCAACCGGACTGGCGGCAACAATCGCTCACCTCGGCGATGCACGTTGCCAATTTTTGCGGCGCGGCGGCAGTAACACAAAAAGGCGCCATGACGGCGCTGCCGGATGCCGAACAACTGGCGGCATTCATGACCCACCAGACCCGATAAACCCCAAGGAGATTTTGATGAACGCAAATTACGACCACGTTTTAGGCTGCCTGATTGGCGCCGCCGCCGCCGATGCGATGGGCGCCGCTACGGAAGTGCGGACACAACAACAGATAAAAGACACCTTTGGCGGCTGGGTGACCACCTTTGTCAAGCCGCCGGCGGATACCTTTGGGCGTTGCAACGAAGCCGGCATGTGCACTGACGATTTTATTCAAGCTAAATATATTATGGATGCACTGCTGGCTCATGGGCGTAAAGTCACGGACTCGGCAATGAAAGAAGCCTTCCAGCGCTGGCTGGATTATCCGTTTTATGCCAATTTTACCGGCCCGACAACGCGCGCGGCGATGAAGGCGATTTTCAACGATCGGCGAGCGTCGCTGCAGGGGGAACTGGAAGGGGAAAAACAGTCGGTACAGATCATCAACGGCGGCAATGCGGCGGCTACCAACGGATCGGCGATGAAGATCTGGCCCGCAGCGGTGCTGCACCCCGGCGATCTGGACGGCGCTATTCAGTGTGCGCTCGACATTGCGCGCTTTACCCACAATAACGTTTTGGCGATGTCAGGCGCGGCCGCGATGGCGGCGGCGATCGCCGAAGCACTCTCGTCCAGTGCCAGCAGCGCGTCGATCGTCGCCGCGTCGATCTACGGAGCGGATAAAGGGCTAGTCCTGGCCGCAGAGCAGGGAGCGATGGCGAGCGCCGGGCCGTCGGTCGGTCGGCGTATCGAACTGGCCGTTGCCATTGGCAAGCGTCACCGCCACTGGGAAACCGCGATCGTCGAACTGAACGATATCATCGGCACCGGGCTGCACGTCAGTGAGGCGGTTCCCGCGGCGTTGGGATTATTTGCCTGCTGTGCCGCTACGCCGGTTGATGCTATTATTTCCGCCGTTAATATCGGT